>JAQGOF010000231.1 GCA_028293745.1 Gammaproteobacteria bacterium
TGTGTCGGTTGATGCCGACGCGGCCGGCGCGCTGGGCTCGCTGTTTTTGCTGCAGGCGGATATGGCAAGGGCGGTAAGTGCTGCGAGCGTAATCAGCCGGCCAAGGGTCATGAACCTCTCCTATTGCAGGCGTTCGCCCGCTCACCGTCGATCCAGGCTGTCCCTCGCGGGGCCACCCCGTGCGACGCATGCGTCGCACCCATTGGGTGCGTGCGAGCCGTGGGCGGGCTGCATCATAACCGCGCGGCAGGTAGGGTGGGCGCGACGTCGCGCACGTTGTGGCAGCACACTGCGGTAGCTGCCAGCGGACGCCGTCGCCCGTCCGCGCCGCTGATGCGTTGGGAGCGAGGCGCGCAAGCGACTGGGGCCCAAGCCCAATCCGGGCGCGACGCCTCTAGGAGCGCAGTACCTTGCCGGGGTTCAGAATGCCATTTGGGTCGAACGTGCGTTTCACTGCGCGCATGAGGTCCAGCTCCACAGGCGAGGCGTACCGCTCGAGCTCGCCCACTTTGAGGCGTCCGATTCCGTGTTCGGCGCTAAAGCTGCCTCCAAAGTCGCGCACAATGTCGTGGATCGCTCGCTTGATCGAGCCCTCGCGCGCGAGAAACACATCACGTGACGTCCCGGCGACCTGGTTGAGGTTGAAATGGAGGTTGCCGTCACCCACGTGCCCGTATGCCACGAGCTGTCCGTCGGGAACGTTGTCCCGGATCCAATCCCCCGCTTTCGTTACGAACGGCGCCAGCGAAGTTACCGGCAGTGAAATGTCATGCTTCAGGCTCGCCCCATCGATGCGCTGCGCTTCCGGGATTGTTTCGCGTATTTTCCAGAGAGCCTCACGTTCGCGGTCGCTCTGTGCGACCACTGCATCGAGCACCAGGTTAGCTTCAAACGCCGTCGCGAGTGACTCAGTCAGCACATCGTCAAGCCTGTCAGCGGCGCGAGACGAGGTAACCTCACACAGGACATGCCATTCATACGGCTGTTTCAGTGGGTCCCTGACACCGGGGATGTGGCGCGTCGTGAGTTCAATGCCGATCCGCGGAATCAACTCGAATGAGCTGACACGGTCACCGCTGGCTTCGCGTAACCGCGCTAGCAACTCGACTGCCGCCTGAACGCTTTGGACTGCTACGAATGCGGTCGCTGCGGTCCGCACCTTGGAGAACAGCTTGAGAGTCGCTGCGGTGATGACGCCGAGAGTGCCTTCAGCGCCGAGGAACAGCGACTTGATGTCGTAGCCGGTGTTGTCCTTGCGCAGTGCGCCCAGGGTTGAGAGGACACGTCCATCGGCCAATACCACTTCGAGCCCGAGAACGAGCTCGCGCATCATCCCGTACCGAAGAACGCTCGTGCCGCCCGCATTGGTCGAGAGATTGCCACCGATCTGGCAGGTGCCTTCGGAACCAAGGCTCAACGGAAACAGCCGATCCGCTTCGTCGGCGGCGCGTTGCACGTCCGCGAGGATGCAACCTGCTTCCACAATCAGCGAATAATTGAGCGGATCGACGTTGCGGATTCGGTTGAGGCGCTTGAGCGATAGGACGATCTGCTGCCCGGATTCATCGGGCGTAGCACCTCCGCAATAGCCCGTGTTACCGCCGTGGGGCACGACACCGATTCGGTTGTCGTTGCAGTACGCGAGTAAACGGGAGATCTGATCTACCGAGCGGGGCAGGGCAACCGTTAGGGCGCGCCCGTGGTAGAGGTGGCGGTGATCAGTGAGATACGGCTCGATCTCGGCGGCGTCCGTTAGAACGCCGCCTGACCCGAGGATGTCGTTAAGAGCGGTCACAGCCGGGAACCGCGCGTGAATCCAAGCTGATCGCGCGTGTTATGGGATATCGGCCGGCAGCGCCCGCAGTGCCGCGATGCGCTCCTCCAACGGCGGATGGCTCATCATCAACCTCCGGATTCCGTATGCGCCTTTACCGTCCGCAATGCCGAACGCCGCGAATTGCTGAGGCAGCGGCTCGTGGTTGGCCTTGAGCGCTTCCAACGCGGAGATCATGTTATTCCGACCGGCAAGCGTCGCACCACCGCGATCCGCACGGAATTCGCGCCAGCGAGAGAACCAGAGGACGATGAGGCTGGCGAGGATGCCGAGGACGATCTCCGACACGATGACCGATATGAAATAGGCTGGACCCCGTCCGTCCTCGGAGCGGAATACTGTCCGGTCAACTATGTTGCCGATGATGCGTGACAGGAAGATCACGAACGTGTTCACCACGCCCTGGATCAACGCGAGGGTTACCATGTCGCCATTAGCGACGTGACTGATCTCGTGACCGAGCACAGCGTCGACTTCACGCTCATTCATCCGTTGCAGCAAACCGCTGCTGACAGCCACCAGCGCGTTGTTTCGGCTCGCCCCCGTTGCAAACGCGTTGGGATCCGGCGATTCGAATATCCCAACCTCGGGCATGCCGATACCTACATTTCTCGCGTGTGCACCCACGGCGTTGATGAGCCAGCTCTCGGTAGCATTCCGTGGATGCGTGATGACCTGCACGCCCATGGTGGTTTTGGCCATCCACTTGGAGATCGCAAGCGAGATCAGCGAGCCGCCGAATCCGAACAGCGCGGCGAACGCCAGCAGCCCACCGAGGCTGCCGCCCCGCGCGTTCAGGTACTGATCGACCCCGAGCAGGTGGGCGACGACCGACAGAACGACGACGATCGCAAGGTTGGTGACCAGGAACAGAAGAATGCGCTTCATGGTGGAATTTCGAGATGCTGGCCGTCTTCGGCTCACCGGCACTGTACCGGCGGTCGTGACGACCCCGCTAGCGTTGGGATTCGGCCGTACTTTTCAAGAGCTTGGAAGGGTAGGGGAGAAATCTTAAGAGCATCTTAAGAAAACAGACCGGGGGTCGGCGGAAAGGTTCAGGGACCTCCGATTGCCACCCCGAGTGCCTTGCCGACGAGGAAGCTCACCAGCCCTGCACCCCCTCCAATGAGGACCATGCGGAACGCCCCTCGAAAGGCGTCTCGGCCTGTGAACAGGCTCAGAACCATCCCCACGGCGAATAGCGCGACACACGTGAGCGCAATCGTGGCGGTAAGCGGGCTCACCGCCGGCACGTGGACGACAAAAGGCAGCAACGGAATTGCCGCGCCGCCGGCAAAGGCGAGGAAGGAAGATGTGGCAGCCTGCCACGGAGAGCCGAGGTCGTCAGGGTTCAACCCGAGTTCTTCTCGCGCGAGAACGTCGAGCGCCTGCTCCGGACGGGAAAGCAGGTCGCGACTCAGTTCCCGGGCCTGCTCGATGGCGACGCCGCGCGCTTCGTAAATGAGCGCGAGCTCTTCGGCTTCCTCTTCGGGGTACTCGGCCACCTCGTCCCGTTCCAAGGCGATCTGATATTCGTACATCTCGCGCTGCGTTCGCACAGAGACATATTCCCCCGCTGCCATGGAGAGCGCGCCAGCAAGTAATCCTGCCGCGCCGGTCATCAGAACGTAGGGGTTCGCGGCGCCCGCTCCAGCGACACCAAGCACCAAGCTCGCATTCGATACCAGCCCGTCATTGACGCCAAAGACGGAAGCGCGGAGGTTGCCGCCGAGGCTGCTGCGGTGACGGGCCCCGACTTCGGACAACGAGGTTGGCATGGCGTGCCCGGCTGGCTGGTTGCCGCCGGCTGGAGGCACGCTGGTGGCTGCAGGCGCGCTGTAAATGGATAACCCACGCAGCTTCATTGCAGTCAGTACAGGCCGCAACGAGCGTGGGCCGAAGCGGCGAATCAGCCGCGCAACGATCCGCGCACGAGTGGTCGGGATAAATATACGGTCCGGGCTTTGCCCGGAGGCAACCATCCACTTGGCTGCCTGGTGCTCAGCGGTCGCGGCAAGTTGCAGGAATAACCGGCTTTTGCGGGGATCTGGCTCAGCCGCGGCTACCTGAAGGTACAGCCACGCGGACTCTTTCTCGTGATACCAATTGTCGACGTCGGTCATAAATTGTCGACGTCGGTCTTATCCCCGCGAGGACGTTTTAATACTGCTCTCGGTCTTCAGCCTCGTCTTCGTCCTCATCATCATCCAGGTCGTCGTCGTCTTCGTCCTCGTCATCCCAGTCGTCATCTTCATCGTCTTCGTCATCCTCCTTCTGGGATGCGGCCCAGCCCTCGGGTTCCTGGGTGAGCTCCAGATCCATTTCGTGCCAGGTCTCGAGGTCGATTTCCTCGATGTCCCCATCGAGATATTCGATCTCGACGAGCTCGGAATCCTCGTCCATGGTCAGCACCCGGAATGGTTCTTCTTCTTCCAGGTTCTCGTACCACTGTCCTGGTACCGGCTCGTAATCTCTACTCACGCTCTCACCCTCAAAGACCACCGTCCTCGCGGCCGTAAGTTTAGGGGCTGTCTTCAGCTTGGGCAACGGGAGTGAAGCAACCGGCGGACCCGGGCGCGACTTCATTGTCAGCCGTATAGTCGCAGCATAAGTGGCTATTGCGTATAGTTTTCCGATGGCAGCCCGACCTTCCATTCTTGCTTCTCCGCTCCTTCAGGCACGACGTATCGTCGTGAAGGTGGGCTCGGCGTTACTCGTTGATCAGGACACCGGACGACTTAACCGGACGTGGCTGGAAACGCTCATAGAGGATTTATTGCGCCTGCGCAAGCGAGGTCAGCAAGTCATCCTCGTTTCCTCCGGAGCAATTGCGCTCGGACGACGTCATCTCGGACTGGCCAAGGGCAGCCTGCGCCTGGACGAGAGTCAGGCGGCCGCTGCGGTCGGGCAGATCCGGCTCGCCCATGCATACAAGGAGCTGCTGGAGGCGAGCAACGTAACAGTCGCGCAAGTGTTGCTCACACTCGAGGACAGTGAGCGCCGCCGCCGCTATCTGAACGCACGCGCAACACTCGAATCCCTGCTCGCTCTCGGGGCCCTTCCGGTAATCAACGAGAACGATACTGTCGCAACAGCAGAAATCCGCTACGGCGACAACGACCGCCTCGCCGCGCGCGTGGCGCAAATGTCAGGCGCGGACTGCCTGGTGTTGTTGTCGGACGTCGAGGGATTGTTCACCTCCGATCCTAACAAGGATCCCAACGCGCAGTTCGTGCAACAAGTACGGCAGATTACGCCTCAAATCGAGGCAATGGCCGGAGCGTCGGCTTCGGCTGTCGGCTCCGGCGGCATGACGACCAAGATCATGGCAGCGAAGATCGCCGTGGCAGCGGGCTGCCACATGTGCATCGCTTCCGGTCATCAAAAACACCCTGTCAGCCGTCTCGAGGAAGGTGCGCGGTGCACTTGGTTTGTGCCGCACGCCACCCCGGCTACGGCGCGCAAGCAGTGGATCGCCGGGACGTTGAGGCCCGCCGGCGCCATAACGATCGACAAGGGTGCGCTCAAGGCGCTGCGAGAAGGGAAGAGTCTGTTGCCCGCGGGTGTTGTAGCCGCGCGCGGGCGGTTTGAGCGTGGCGATACGGTTAGCGTGCTGGGTGATGATGGTACCGAGGTTGCGCGGGGGATCATTTCCTACTCCGATGTTGACGCCGCGCGGATCATGGGTCGCAAGTCTTCCGAAATCGAGGGAATTCTCGGATTTCGCGGCCGCGACGAGCTCATCCATCGCGATGACCTGGTGATCCTGGGCCACGAGACGCCCGAGTCCGCGCAGGCTTCGCAATGAGCGCGGGGGGCATTTCCGAATTGATGAGAGGTCTTGGCAAGGCGGCCGTGTCGGCGGCATCGGTTTTAGCCGGGACATCGACCAGGACCAAGAATGAGGCGCTGGCGGCGGCGGCGGCGGCGATCCGGGCGCGTCGCGTGGAAATCCTCGATGCCAATGACCGAGATATGGTGGCAGCCACTGCCGCGCAGTTGGGCGCCCCCTTGCTCGATCGTTTGCGCCTCGATCAGAAGCGAGTGGAAGCCATCGCTCAGAGCATTGAAGATATCGCCGCGCTTGCGGATCCGGTTGGTACGGTCGCAGCGGAATGGGACCGGCCGAACGGCCTCCACATCCAACGTGTGCGAGTGCCCCTGGGCGTGATCGGCATCATCTACGAGAGCCGGCCGAACGTAACTGCGGATGCCGGGACGCTTTGCCTCAAATCGGGCAATGCGGTCATTCTGCGCGGTGGTTCCGAGAGCCGGCTTTCAAATGCAGCCATTCATGCATGTCTGCTGGATGGGTTGACAGCTGCCGGCCTGCCTGCCGAGTGCATTCAACTCGTCCCCACGACGGATCGCGCGGCCGTGGGTTTCATGTTGGCCGAGATGACTGATTTCATCGACGTGATTGTGCCGCGCGGGGGCAAAAGCCTGGTGGCGCGTGTCCAAAAGGAAGCGCGCGTGCCCGTCATTGGCCACCTCGAAGGCAACTGCCATGTGTATGTCGATCGGGACGCTGATGTCCGTATGGCTCGCACTATTGCTCTGAACGCCAAGATGCGGCGGACGGGCGTCTGCGGGGCGGCTGAGACGTTACTGATAGATGAGGGGTGTGTGAGCACCCACCTGGGACCGATTGTGAGAGATCTGCTTGCGGCCGGCTGCGAGGTACGCGGGGATCCGACCGTACAAAAGGCTGATACCCGTGTGCTGCCGGCGACCGAGGACGATTGGTACACGGAGTACCTGGACGCAATCATCGCCGCGCGGGTGGTTGATGGGGTGGACGGGGCCGTTGCGCATATCAAGACTTACGGCTCCGCTCACACCGAATCCATCGTGACCGATAACGAGGCCACTGCGAATCGGTTCCTGCAGCGGGTGGATAGCGCCATCGTCCTCCACAACGCCTCGACACAATTTGCCGACGGCGGTGAGTTTGGAATGGGGGCGGAGATCGGTATTTCGACCGACCGCTTTCATGCGCGCGGCCCTGTCGGTGTCGAACAGCTGACCAGCTACAAGTACGTTGTTAGAGGGTCAGGTCAGGTCAGGCCGGGTTAGTTGAGACTACTATGGGTTGATCCGCACCAGTGCGGCGCGGCAGTGCAGCAATTCGCACGGGCCTAGTGCACAACTTCCGGCCGGGCGCCGACCCGGTTCGCGACCCCGATCCTCGCAAGTCCGCGCGCTATAACCATTTTGTTATCTTCTGCCAATGTGTCACCTCGTTGGCATGCGGCTTGAATGTATGCCGGAGATAACCGGAGGGGTACATACATGTCGCAAGCGATCTCCAGGCGTCAGCTGTTGGCACAGACTTCGCCGGAAACGTCTCCCGGGCTTCCCGGGGAGGCCCGCGAGGATCTGCTCGATCGTGGCTATTCGCGTCGCCAGCTGCTGCGCATTGCCGCGGTCTTTAGCTCCGTCAGTGTCGCAGCCAGCGTGGGGCGACCCGCCTGGGCCTCCGGCGGCGTTCCAGATCCGGCTCCCGAGGCGAAGACGCGCATCGGGGCCAACGAGTGCTGGACCGGACCTATGCTGCCGGGACAAGCGGCGGCGGCGGCCATCATTTCCGCCAGCAACCGCTACTCGCCCAAGGACCAACGCGGCGACTTCATCAAGGCAGTAATGCAGGTCGAGGCAGTGCCGTACGACCATGTTGCGCCCTGGCCGGGCTCGAGCGACCCGCTGTCTCGTGCCGTGGTCACCTTCTGCTCTCCGACCAAGGCCCTCATCACCGCTGACCCCACCTTCGAGCTGGCGGGTCGTACAGCGGATTGGCTGGGTGCGCCCGTCAAGCGGGTGCCATTGAAGCCTGACTACACTCATGACGTGAAGGCGATGCTGGCTGCGGATCCCAGTCCCGGCCTTTATTACATCTGCACGCCCAACAACCCGACAGGGACTGTAACTGCGCTGGCGGACATCGAATGGCTCGTCGCCAACAAGCCTGCAGGCTCGATAGTGCTGGTTGACGAAGCGTATACACATTTTGCGGGCGTCCCGACCGCGTCTTACCTGGCGAAAGCCGACAAGGACGTGATCGTCATGCGCACCTTCTCGAAGATCTTCGGAATGGCCGGCATGCGCATGGGTTATGTCATGACCCGGCCGGACATCATCACGAAGCTCATGCGCTATGACGGCGGCATGCAATCGGGCGCGCTGCCGATACCCTCGCTCGCCTGCGCAACGGCGAGCCTGACGGCAGCAGACCTCATCGCTGCGCGCCGCAAGGAAATGCAACAGGCCCGGGGCATGGCGCTGGAACACCTGAAAAAGCGCAAGCTCAAAGTCATCGGCAGCGATGCCAACATGTTCATGGTCGATTGGAAGACCAGGCCTGCGAAGGACATGCAGGCTGCCTTCCGCACGCAGGATGTCGAGATCGGCCGCTCCTGGCAGATCTGGCCCACCGTCTCACGGGTCACCGTTGGCTCAATGGAAGACATGACCGCGTTCTGCGCGGCGCTCGACAAAGTCCGGACCTGACAATTGCTGCTCTCGGTCGTCACAGGCGAGTTTTCGCTCGCCACGCTACTGGCGCTCGCCTGTATCCTGGGCGCCTCCGCCCTGATGAGCGGACTGTCGGGGTTCGGATTCTCGGCCATCGGCGCCCTGTGCCTGTGGCTGTTGCCGCCGAAGCTGGGCGTGCCGCTGCTGATGAGCCTCTCGGCGGCCAACCAACTCATGTCTCTCGGGCAATTGAAGGCCGATCTGAAGCCACTGCGGGAATGGTGGCCTGACGGTCCGGCGCCCTATCTGGCCGGCGGTTTCATCGGTGTTCCAGCGGGGCTGGCGATCCTGCACTCGCTGCCAACCTCGACACTGATGGCGATCTTCGGCGGCTTCCTCATCATCTATGCAGCCTATTCGATGTTGAAGCCCGAAAGCCTCCACGTACCGTACAGGAGCAGTTGGCTCGCAGCGTCCCTGGTCGGGATGGTGGGCGGAGTCATCGGCGGCTTCACGGCTTTTCCGGGCGCTGCCGTAGTTGTCTGGAGCGGCCTGCGGCGGCTGCCAAAGCGCGAGTCCAGGAGCATCGTGCAGCCCTACATCCTGGGCCTGCAGCTCGTATCGTTGGCCATGCTGGCGGTCAAGCACCCCGAGACTTTCGACCGGACCTACTGGGCGCTGTTGATAATCACAGTTCCCATCGTGTTGCCCTGTACGCTGCTGGGTGTGAATCTGTACAAGTCCCTTTCGGATGTCAACTTCCGCCGGATCACGTTCATGTTGCTCGGGACGTCGGGCCTGGGCCTGCTCATCAAGGCAGCCGGAGCAATCACCCTGTTTGCGGTAGCCGCAACAGCGGTCGCGCGTTAATCGCCCTGCCACCTGGCGGTGGCACCAACATATATCAACAAAGTGGTCGGCGGCGCTCCATTGGTGCTGCCACCCGCCTGTTGATGCCTGCAAACAACAGGTGCGTGTTGGCGTCTGCTACACCAAAGTTAGTCGTAACTCCCTGAGAGATAACGCAGGTCGCAGCTGCAGCTCCCCGCTGCGGGCCCGCGGCACCGTGTTGGCCGGTTTATTGCAACGCAACGCGGATGTCGCACAACAACGATCCATTGGGAGTCACTCGATGCCATTGAAACCTGACCTTGCTCGCGCTGGTGTTGCCGTGTTGGTGGTTATTGCCCTGAAAACGAGCCTCAACGTAGTGCAAGCCGCCACTCCGGCCGACACTGCTGCGCCGGCGGATGCCGCGGCGCCTGCTGCCGACGCTTCCAGTGCCGATGCGGGGGATATGTCCTCAATTAACGAAGTGATTGTTACGGGCACGCGCGTGGGCGGGATAAAGGCGGCGGACAGCCCGGCGCCGATCATAGTGGTGGGAGGGGAGGAGTTGCGCAAAGCCGGTGCACCGGACCTCATGACCTCGCTCTCCATGGTTATTCCCGGCTTTGTCAAACAGGCCTTTGGCGGTGACATGGCCAACCAGACGCTGCAGGCCAAGTTGCGCGGCCTGAGTCCCAACCACACGCTCATCATGGTCGATGGCAAGCGCCGCCACGGTACGGCCAACCTCGCCGTGTTGGGCGGACCGTACCAGGGTGGCGCAGGTCCGGACCTCAACTTCATTCCGCTGGACGCGATCGACCACGTTGAGGTACTGCTGGAAGGTGCAGCCGCGCAATACGGCACCGATGCGATCGCCGGCGTCATCAACATCATCCTGAAGAAGGACAATTCCGGCGGCCTGCTGAGAGCGCTCCGCGGCGGCTATATGGACGGCGGCGGCGATTCGAACGACGGTAGCGCCCACATCGGGTTTGCGCCGACCGATGACAGCTTCTTCAATGTCACCGCCGAGATCCAGAACCACGCGCACAGCATGCGCGGCGGGATCGATCCGCGCGTGGTCGATCCGGCGAAACTCGCGACCTACCCCGATTCCAACATGCCGTTGCGCACCGGGTATCCCTACCTCAATCAGATCCAGGGAGACGCCCATTTCACGCTCGCGACCTTCGCGTTCAATTCCGGCTTCAAACTAGGCGATGGCGTCGAGTTCTACAGCTTCGGCACCTGGGGCGATAAGAAGGCCGACTCGTTCGAGAACTACCGTTTGCCGGACAAGATCTCGCACACGGATGCGGCCACCGGCGCCACGTCCTACATGTATCCGTACGGCTTCAATCCCGAGGAAGCAAGCTCTGAAAAAGACTACCAGATCACCGGGGGCCTGAAGGGCTCGATCGCGGACTGGAACTGGGACCTCGCTACCGGATACGGCAACGACACCGTCGATATAAGCACGCTGCACTCCGGAAACGCTTCGCTGTATTCCGATACGGGCGCCTCGCCGGTCGACTTCTACGATGGCAAGTTCGTCGCGACCCAGTGGACCTCGACTCTGGATGTCAACCGGAACATCGATGTCGGTATGGCCGGGCCGGTCAACGTCGCTTTCGGCGGCGAATATCGTCGTGACACCTACGCCATTTATGCAGGCGATGCAGCCTCATATTACGGCGGTGGCGCGCAATCGTTCCCTGGCTTTACTCCTGCGGACGCAGGAAAGTACAGCCGCAAGAACTATGCGGGCTACATCGATCTGGCCGCGACACCTATCAGCGGGCTCAAGATCGACCTCGCGGGACGGCACGAGCATTTCAGTGACTTCGGCAACACCGATATCGGCAAGGCGACCATCCGCTATGACTTCACGCCGGCGTTCGCGGTTCGCGGCACGGTCAGCACCGGCTTCCGCGCTCCGACCCTCGCCGAAGAGCACTACACGACAGTCAACGTGGGTCCGACCACGGCCTTCATCCAGATTCCGCCTAACTCCGTGGCGGCGACGAAGCTGGGGTTGACTAGTGGTCTGCAGCCCGAGAAGTCTACGAGTTTCAGCTTCGGTGTCGTGCTGCAGCCCTTCGACAAGCTGTTCGCGTCGCTGGACGTGTATCAGATCACCGTCACCAACCGCATCGTGGGCAGCGGCAACCTGACCGGTTCGATCACCGGACCAGACCCCAACGACCCCAACTGTGTAGCAAAGCTTCCATCCTGCCGGCAAATTACGACCATCATCTCGCAGGCGATCGTTAATGCCGCGCTGGCCAGCGGTGCCTCGGTAGACCAGGTGCGCAATACCGGGATCAATTTGTTTGCGAACGGTATGGATACCCGCACGCGCGGCGCGGAATTCACGCTCACCTATCCCACCGATCTGCCGATGGGGCACTTCGACTGGTCGGCGAGCGCGGCCTACAACCAGACCACTGTCACGAAGCCGCTCGGAGTTCCGCCGGTGGGTGCGCTTCCACTCGTTTCAGGACAGGCGCTGTTCGATTCGACGGCCCTTTCCGACGTCTCGACCGCATCTCCGAAGTTCGTGTTGAACTTGGGCACGGTCTGGACGTACGAGAAGGCATCAGTCAAGGTTCAGGAGGTCATCTATGGCCCGTCCTCGGAGTGGGAGAATGACTTCTTCGATACGAACGGCAACAACGCCGTCTATTATCGGGACCATATCGGTACCATCCCGACGACCAACCTCGAGGCCGGATACGAGATCATGAAGGGTCTGACATTGAGCGCCGGTGCGGTGAACCTGTTCAACCGTTACCCGCCAAAGCAAAACCCCAATCTCCTGACCGCATTCAGGGGCGCGGACGATAACTCAGCGGTGCAAATCTACCCGGGCTTCTCGCCCTTCGGAATCAATGGTGGCTTCTACTACGCGAGGGCGGCCTTCAGCTTCTAAGGCATGGGATGGCGGAGCTCTTCGAGCTCCGCCATCGCCAGATGATGCTCGATGAAATACGGCACATTGAGTTGGGTTGTGGCAGTGAAATACCTGGTGGCCTCATCGATGCGCTTTTCCGCGAGCCGTTTCTCGCCCGTATAGAACAGCGCCTCTGTGAGGATCTCGCGCTGTCGGCGCCCGTCGCGCTCGGAATCCACCGCATCCACAAGTTCGGCCTCCGTGATCTTGCCCTGGAGTGACTCGAGAATCGGTGTGGGCCAGGTTCCGGGGATGCGGCGGTTCACCAAAACGGGTTCCTGCGTACCGAGGTGCTTCTGTGCGATCCAGAGGAAGCATTGCCAGTAGGTGGCTTGCTCGTCATCCGGCGCCTCAGTCACCGCAAGCCGCGCATCCGTGACTGCCTCGAGCCATCGGTTCTCGATGAAATCCAACTGTGTGATGAGGGTGTAGACGGAAAAGTTGGCGCGACCGAGGCTCAACTGCCGCTGAGTCTCGAGGCGCGCATCTTTGTAGCGACCCATGTCGAGTAGAGCAGCTGCTAGCTGGGCGTGAAGGAATTCCGCGCGGGGGTTGCAGGCGACCGCCTTGGCGTACGCCTCGGCGGCTTTGGCGTCGTCTCCCATGCTCGAATACACACCACCCAGGTCGTCGAAGAGGGTCGCGAAGCGTTTTGCGCCGAGCGTTTGCGCACAGTTCGTTTCGGGTGGCGGGTCTTTGGATAGGTCGAAGGTTATTTGAGTGAGGCGTTTCTTCAGAGCGTATTGCGCGCTGGCAGCGTACACGGGCGGGAATTGGTGCGACGCGGCGTAGGTTAGGAGGGGAGTAGGGTCGGGAGTGGCCGCGTTCACCGCGACTGCGAACATCAGGAGTGCTGCATGAGCTACCCGTTGGGCGGCAGCTAAGTCGCGCGAGCGTTGGGCGCGCGCCACCACGTTAAGCTAGTAGCCGCGCCTGCAGGCCTTTTACACCGCCGCGCAGTGAGTAGATGTCGGCGAGTCCACGCTCTCTCAGTTCCTGAGTTGCTGCGAGACTTCGCCTACCACTCGCGCAGACGAGTAGTGTTTTGGCGGCGGGCGCAAACGCTGGTTGCCCATGCAGCAGTTCCGCCATGGGGATGTTTCGAGAGTGAGACGTTGGCGTCGGCATTTCCTGGAGCTCGTTTGGCTCACGGATGTCTACAATCTCGAAGCCAGCGTCGTATGCCTGATCCAGCGTGTCGAAGGAGACCTCGAGAACGGGGTTGGCCCCGGCCGCTGCGGCTATAACGCCCCCGACGGACATGGTGCCCCTGTTCGCGGCGGCGCCCGCCGCGGCGCTGGCCGCAGCCGCGGTTGCTTGCGCTACTGCCGCCTCCTGTGCCGCCGTCGCGCGTGAGACCGCATGTTCGGGACACGAACTCGCGCGCTTCGTCCGGACGCGCGATGTCGACAGGGTGAGCAGATCGAGCACGAGCAACTCGTCGTTGAGTCGTCCCGGAAGGTCGAGCAGGAGCTTCATTGCCTCGAAGGCCTGCAGACCACCAAAGATGCCCGGCACTGGCCCCAATACACCGGCTTCGGCGCAGTTGCCGACGATCCCATCGCGAGTGGCTTCGGGCCATACGCACCGGAGGCAGGCAGAGCCTGGTCGAACAATCTGCAACTGACCCTCGTATTGGTACACGCTCGCAAACACGACCGGTTTGCCGAGCTTTACGCAATAGTCGTTCAGCAGGAACTTGGTCGCAAAATTGTCGGTGCAGTCGATGACGAGATCGTATTGCGCGATCAGGTCCGGCGCATTCAGTGCGTCGAGGCGAACCGTGTAGGCGCGCACGTCAACGTCCGGGTTCAGTGCGCGCACACGATCGGCCGCGAGTTCTGCCTTTAGTTGTCCGACATCCGCGAGGGCGTACATCGTCTGGCGGTGCAGGTTAGATGGCTCGAGGCGATCGCCGTCGACGAGACCGAGCCGGCCGATACCGGCGCCGGTGAGGTAGCTGATAACCGGCACACCAAGTCCGCCGCAACCGATCACGAGCACCCGGCTGGCACGCAGCTTCGCCTGACCCGCTGCGCCCACTTCCTTGAGGGCCATCTGCCGCGAGTAGTCGGGAATCGGCGCACCGACGCGGGCGTGTGTTGACGCAAGTGCGGCTGCGGCCGCGGAGGTGAACCGTGAGCTGCGATCGGTGAGGCCGCTGCTGGTTTTTGGCGTAGCGACGGAGCGAGGGCCATGCCCGGCGTGGCCGTGGCCGTGACCCGCGTGGTCGGTGGGGTCGTGGCCCGCGTGGTCGGCGTGGTCGTGGCCCGCGTGGTCGTGGCCCGCATGGTCATGGTCATGGCTGCCAGGCTGCGTCGCTGCATGCGCCGAATGGTCAACGCTCGGCGCGGCACATCGCTCGCAGTTCACCCAACCGGAATCGCCGTTCTCGTAGTGCTCTTTCTTCCAAATCGGGACTCGATGTTTGACTTCGTCGATGATGTATCGGCATGCGGCGAAGGCTTCGGCGCGGTGACGTGCACTTACACCTACCCACACTGCCATGTCACCGATCGCGAGATCTCCGATGCGGTGTACGCAGGCAGCGTGTTCGATACCAAATCGGGCAATCGCTTCTGCGACGATTCGTTCACCTTCCTTGATGGCGAGCGGCTCGAACGCCTCATATTCGAGATGGCGGACGGCGAGCCCTTCATTGTGGTTGCGAACCCAACCTTCGAATGAGGCGTAACCGCCGGCGGTGGGATCGAGCAGCTGCGCGCGTACCGCAGCTTCGTCGATTTTCTCGCGCGTGAAACTGAACGTCGCCATTGATGCTTCTCGATCAACCGCCTGCAACTGGGGGAATGAAGACGACGGAGTCACCATCGGCCAGACGCTGTGACCATTCGCCGAATTCGGCGTTCACGGCGACACGCAGCATTTCCGGGGCGAGGGAGAACGGATAGCGCGACTTCAGTTCGTTGTAGAGATCGCGCGGAGTATGGGCAGCCGTGACGATGGATTCGTCGCTGCGGCCTGCCTGCTCGCGGAGAATGGCGTAATACTGCACTTTGATGCGCTTGTCGGCAGGCGCGCCGTTGAGGGTGGCACCGGCGGCGCTGCCGGGCGTCGTCGTCGTCGCGCCGCGCGCGCCGGCCGCGCCTGCGCCCGGTTTTGTGCCGACGTGCACACGTCCCGTACCGGCGTCGATCTTCTTGGCGCCGGGAATCTCAGCCGGGCTCAATGCCGCCATTGCAGCCCCATATTCGTCGGGTGTGTTCACATTATCAAGCGCGTTCGGATTGGGCTCATCAATCAACTGCACATCGGAGTTGATGAGGAACTTGCGCGGGCAATCCTTGCCCTTCGCCACGTGAGCGAGCAACGGTTCGCGGCTGGCGGGCTCGTAGATCGCACACAGTGGTTCCGGCAAGCCGTCGTGACTGGAGCGGTACGCGGTTGCGAGACGTTGTGGCTGCCGCGCGCCAATCAAATGCGTCAGCGTGGCGTTGTCGAGAAACGGCAGGTCGCAAGCGAGTACCAACCAGGCAACCTGCGGATGTTTTGCCTGCGCGGCCATGATGCCGGCGGCGGGTCCGAGGTTTTCATGCGTGTCCACAATCTGATCGAAACGTGCGCGGACAGGATCGCCTGTCTGATCGGGACGCACAGAGATGAACACACGCTGCGCGTGTGGCTGGAGCAGGGATACTGCCCACTCAAGCTGGGTGCGACCGTGGTACGCCAACGCAGCCTTATCGCGCTGCATGCGGGTGCTGCGTCCGCCGGCTAATACCAGGGCGTAAATCGGCGCCGCAATGGACCCGGCCGCTGTCGTGTGAGCAGCGTCCTTCGGAGCCTTGCTGGTTGATGTGCTCATGAGTTGAATTACGCTTTGCGCTTGAAGTCGCGTTTGCCGCCCGTCTTTTCGACCAGGCGGATGCTGCTGATCTCGATGTCGTGCGACAGCGCCTTGCACATGTCGTAGATGGTCAGGGCGGCGACCGAGGCGCCAGTGAGGGCTTCCATCTCAACGCCGGTGCGATGATGCACGGATACCTGACATGTTATGACGATCTCGCCGCTGCGCGTGTCATCGATTTCGATTGCGCAGTTATCAATGGGCAGGGGATGGCAGAAGGGGATGAGCTCATGTGTGCGCTTGGCGGCCATGACGCCCGAAATGATGGCGGTGTCGAACACCGGGCCCTTCTTTGTGCGGTGACCACTCTTGCGAAGAGCCTCAGCGACATTCGGAGGAAAGCGAACGCGCGCCTGGGCAGTTGCTATGCGGTGCGTGACGCCCTTCGCGCTGACATCGACCATGGTCGGCCGATTGCGCTCGTCGAGATGCGTGAGGCCCGTCGTAGCGCTGACATCGCTCGCCCGACGCGTGGCCACGCGACTTGCATTTGGCTTTCTCACATCACCCGCCAATGTAGAACATTTCGACCTTGCGATGATCGCCAGGTGCTTGCCGCAGTTCGGCACGCTTCTCGCTGTATCGATCGGCGCGAGCCAGCCATACGTTGCGAATCGTCTCCAGAAGTTCGTCGTCGGTGGCGCCGCCGCGCAGCGCGTCTCGCAGGCTCGTCCCTTTGGTCGCGAACAAGCAAGTGTAGATCACGCCGTCGGAGGATAACCGCGCACGTGAGCAGTCCCCACAGAAGGGCTGAGTCACGGACGAGATGAAACCTACTTCGCCGGCTCCATCGACGAAGTCGTATCGCTCCGCGACGTCACCACGGTACTCGCGCTCAAGCGGTCGCAGTGGCCAGCGTTCCGCTATGCGAGCAACCAACTCCTTCGAAGGAACAACGATATCCGGCCGCCAATCGTTCCGATTGCCGACGTCCATGTACTCGATGAACCGTACAATGACGCCGGTGCCACGGAAGCGCTCTACGAGGTCGAGCGCGGTATGGTCGTTCAGGCCTCGCTGAATGACGGCATTGATCTTGATGGGATCGAGTCCCGCGCTACGCGCGTGCTCAATGCCGTCAAGGACGTCGGCGAGACCTCCGAAGCCGCCGCTCATGCGGGCAAAGACTTCGGGATCGAGGCTATCCAGGCTGACCGTGATTCGCTTCAGACCGGCCGCTTTGAGTTCCGCGGCGTGCCGCGACAGGAGAACGCCATTGGTGGTAAGCGCGACGTCTTCGACACCGGGTATTGCGGTGAGGTCACCGACGAGGTCAGAGAGGTTCGTGCGCAGCAGGGGTTCTCCGCCCGTGAGACGCAGCTTCCGCACTCCCAGTCGTACGAAGAGCCGAGAGAGGCGGACGATTTCGTCGAAGGACAGGCGCTCGTGGGACCCGAGAAACTTATAGCGCTCGTGGTATTTCTCACGCGGCATGCAGTAGGGGCAGCGGAAGTTGCACCTGTCCATGACGGATATACGCAGGTCACGGACTGGGCGGGCGAGGGTGTCTCGCGGGCTGTGCAGTTTGCTGAGGGGGACGACGACTTCGGGTTT
This sequence comes from Gammaproteobacteria bacterium, assembly GCA_028293745.1. Classification (GTDB taxonomy): domain Bacteria; phylum Pseudomonadota; class Gammaproteobacteria; order Steroidobacterales; family Steroidobacteraceae; genus 13-2-20CM-66-19. The sequence goes on from JAQGOF010000231.1 coordinate 17,512, forward strand.
GGCCATGATCTGTACGGGGTTTACCACCGTGCCGCGGCGAATGCCAATACGGCGTCGGAGATAGGGCGAACCGAGGGCTATATATCCCAGCGTACATGGGTACGGCCGGGCGGTTACGCAAGCGGTGGCTGTGCGGGGGTTCGCCAGGCCGGCGGGAACGCCGGTTCTCGCCCTCACCACCTGTGGAGACGGGTAACGAACCCCTTAGGGTAGTTGTTAGGCCCCGGGGGCAGCTCCACGAAACCGTCCGTGCCGGCAAGGGAGGTGAAATCGCCCGAGCCGTTCGTGGGGCAGGGTATGGCCCAGGCACGGCCCCAGTCGTCCACTTCGACGCGGATCGGCATGAAGAACGTCAGGCTGGTGCTGTTTGCGACCTCGCCGCCGAGGGCCATCTTTTCGGGCGGGAGGGGGTCCTGGCCCATGGCAGCAAACAGCGCCGGCAGGACATAGCGGGCAAGGCAGACAAATGTGGAAACGGGGTTTCCGGGCAGCGCGAACACCGTCGCACCCGAGCTCGCCACACCAAACCACATAGGCTTGCCGGGGCGCTGCGCGACCTTGTGAAATACGCTTTGCACGCCGAGCTCGTCCAACACTTTCGGGACGAAGTCGAGTTTGCCCATCGACACGCCGCCGCTCAGGACGAGAACGTCATGCGTCTCGAGGTGGAATTTCAACCTGCGTTTGAGCTCCGCCGCATCATCCAGCAGATGATCATCGGCAACCCGCTGAAAGCCGTGCCTGCGCAACGCTGCGACGATTGCATAGGCGTTGGATCGCCGGATCTGGTGCGGGAGGATCGGCTCGCCGGGCTCGATCAACTCGTTGCCTGTCGAAATGACGGCCACCATGGGTTGGCTGCTGACCCGGATGCGTGCCATTCCCGCGGAGGCCGCGATGGCAATTTCCGGAGCGCGCAGCCGGGCACCCGCCGAAAGTAACAGGGTGCCCTGGCGCGTGTCGGTGCCGCGGCGATGCACGTTTTGCCAGGGCTCGACCGTTACACTGGAGGAGAGCTCGGCCTCGCTGCTGTCAACCGTGATCTGCTCCACTGGCACGACGCTGTCGCATCCCGAGGGGATGACTGCGCCCGTCATGACTTCGATACAGCCAGTCGGTGCTGCAAGTGACAGCGGCGGGTCACCTGCAGCCTGCGTTGCCTGTATCCGCAGACGGCGGTGTCCGCGTTGGATCGAGTTGCTGTCAACGGCGATGCCGTCCATCGCAACCCGGTCGAAAGGCGGCTGGTCCCGCTCCGCGTAGATATTCTCGCGCAACACCGCGCCCGCACATTGTGCGAGTGGCAACGATTCGATCGGCAGGCAGCTCAGATGCTGCCCGATCAGCTCGTCGGCCTGGGCGGGACTCAACACTGTAGCGCTACCCCTTGGACTTTTCGGCTGTCTTGGCTTTGTAGACCTTCACTTGCTCGTTGAAGCGGTCGGCTACGCTCTGCAGCTGGTCGATGGCGGCGTTGTGCTTTTGAACCTCGACCCGCTCGATGTCGTCCATGGCCTTCTTCTGCTCCGGGGTCGGCTTCTCGCCGGGTTTCGCCAGCTTTCCGACCGAATCGTTCCGCTCGAGTTGAATGCAGGCGACGTAGGCGTTGATGGCTTTGTCATATTCCTTGACGGCCTTCTGTCCCTCGACCATCTCCTGGAGCGTTGCCGTATTGCCATCCGGAATGTGGTCGGGCGGCGTGGGATAACTGCAGTCTGCGTAGGCCGTTCCAGCCGACAGTACCGCAGTCCCCGCGAAGGCGATGAACACTTTCATACCGGAAATCCCCGTTTGTGACTGAACCGCTATCTTAGAGGCGCGGCGGCGCCCCCGGCTAGGCGGTGCGACTACGCAGCGCGCTTCTTTCGCGCAGCGGCCGTGCCCGACGTCTTGCTGGCCTTGGGAGCGAGAAAGCAGGTCCGGCTGTGGTCGTTCACCACTCCGACGGCCTGCAGAAACGCATAGATGATTGTGCTGCCTACGAATCGAAAGCCCCGTTTCTTGAGGTCCTTCGAAATGCGGTCGCTCAGATCCGTGCTCGCCGGGAGACGCTCGCCGACGGGGCGAATACTGACGACAGGCTTGCCGTCTACAAAGTTCCACAGGTATCGATCGAAGGAGCCGAACTCCTTCTCGACCTGTAGAAATGCCTGCGCGTTGGTGACCGTGGATTCGATCTTGAGGCGATTGCGGACAATTCCGGCGTCCTTCATCAAGGCGGCACGCCGCTGGGCATCGAAGCGGGCGACCTTCTTGGGGTGGAAGGATGCGAAAGATTTTCGGTAGTTCGCCCGTTTGTGCAGGATGGTGGACCACGAAAGACCGGCCTGGGCGCCTTCCAAAGTGAGCATTTCGAAGAGGTGGCGGTCGTCGTGGACAGGGCGTCCCCATTCCTCGTCGTGATATTGGATGTATTCGGGGTCGTCGAGCCCCGACGCCCAAGAGCAACGTTTCTTTTCGGCCATGGGCCGGACTCTAGCCAACCTCGGCCGCGGCCGCCACGGTCAGCCCTGCGACGGGCGGGCGGGGCGCCGATCGTCAGGCGGTGCGTTCGGCGTTTACGGCCAGCTCGACGCACATCTGCTCACGCATGGCGAACTTCTGTACTTTGCCGGTGACAGTCAGCGGGAACTCGGTAACGAACCGGATGTGGCGGGGGATCTTGTGCTGGGCGATCTGGCCGCAGCAGAACTCCCGGATCTCCTGGTCGGTCGCCGCTGTGCCGGGTCTGAGCTGCACCCAGGCGCAGACTTCCTCGCCGTATTTCTTGTCGGGAACGCCGAACACCTGCACCGCCTGGATTTTCGGGTGCTGGTAGAGGAACTCTTCGACCTCGCGCGGGAAGATGTTTTCACCGCCGCGGATCAACATGTCTTTCAAGCGGCCCGTGATGTTGCAATAGCCCTGCGCGTCGATCACTCCGAGATCGCCGGTATGCATCCAACCGGCGTCATCGATCACGTCCCGGGTCCGTTCCGGGTCGTTCCAGTAGCCCTTCATGACGGAATAACCGCGGGTCAGTATCTCGCCCTGCGAGCCGATGGGCACGACCCGGCCTTCAGGGTCCACGATCTTGACCTGCAGGTGCGGGTGTATGCGGCCAACAGTAGACACACGGCGTTCGATGGGATCGTCGGTGCTGCTTTGAAAGCTGACCGGGCTCGTCTCGGTCATGCCGTAAGCGATGGTGACCTGCTCCATGTGCATGTCGCGGATGACGCGCTTCATGATCTCGATGGGACAGGGCGCGCCGGCCATGATGCCGGTGCGCAGGCTCGTCAGGTCGTAGCTGGCAAACTCGGGATGCTCGAGCTCGGCGATGAACATTGTTGGTACACCGTACAGCACGTTGCACCGCTCTGCCTCGACTGCCTGCAGGGTCAACTTCGGATCGAACCATTCCGAGGGGTAAATCATGGTCGCGCCATGGGATACGCAGCTCAGGTTGCCCATGACCATGCCGAAGCAGTGGTACAGCGGAACCGGGATGCACATGCGGTCGTTCACGGCGAGCTTCATGGCCCGCGCGACAAAATAGGCATTGTTGAGAATGTTGAGGTGACTGAGCGTGGCGCCTTTCGGGGAGCCGGTGGTGCCGCTGGTAAACTGGATGTTGACGGCATCGTCGGGCTGCAATTCACGAGCGAGCACCTGCAGGTTTGCGAAGTCCTGCGGCCGGCCGGATTTCATGACGTCGTCAAAGTTGAGGCAGCCACGGCTTGGTTGGGTACCGAGTCGAATCACGCAGCGCAGCTGTGGCAGGCGCGCCGATCGAAGGTCGTTCGGCTGGCACTCATCGAGTTCGGGCGCAACCGACCGCAGCTCATCGATGAATGCAGTAGCCTTGAACCGCTCCGCGAGCACGAGCGCGCGGCAGCCCACCTTGTTGAGTGAAAACTCCAGCTCGCCGGCGCGGTAGGCGGGATTCAGGGTGACGAGAATCAGGCCGGCCTTGGCAGTTGCGAACTGGGTCAGTGCCCATTCGGAGCAGTTGGCCGCCCAGATGCCGATGCGCTCGCCGGGTGACAGTCCCAGGGCGAGGAGCCCGGCCGCCAGCGCGTCAACCCGTTGTTTGAATTCCGTGTAGGTCCAGCGGATGCTCTGTTGGCGTACGACGAGCGCATCGTTCGAGCCCCATTTGACGACACTCGCGTCCAGGGCCTGGCCGATCGTTTCGAATCGCAGCGGCGCGGTGTCCAATCCATGAACGAAGCTTGGTGGCATGGTATTCCCCCCTCAGGGAGCCTATCGGAAAAGCTCCTGCCTTTTCAGACATCCTAGGCCAGACAGCGTGGTTCTGACAGCCTGCTCCAGGGGAGTTTGCGGCTCGATCGTGAGCACACCTAACAGATGCTCGTTGCTGAGTCGCAACGGTTGGCGCCACAAGTAGCGCATTTCCCGCATTTCGCCAAACAGGGTGATGAAGGGTGACAGGAGTGTGACCAGCGGCCAGGGAAAGCTGTGCACTGCAATGTTGGGATTGCCGGCCGCGGCCCGGAGCGGACTGCGCTGTCGGCGGCGACTTTCAGGCGGCGCTCCATTTCCGCGCGGATCTTGCCTTTGCGAGTCAGCGGATTCTGTGGCGAGTCCTCACGGAGGATTGGGAAGGCGGATTGCGATGCAGGCCGGTTATCTGCCAGCCGTGGCGGCTGTGAACGGCAAAACAAAATTGCCTAAACCGGTGGTTTAGCTATATATATTTGTATGACCACGGGGAGCCCGGACTGGAGCCTGTATCGCTCGTTCTTGAGCGTGTTGCGCACGGGATCCCTGTCGGCAGCGGCGCGGGAGGAGGGATTGACTCAGCCCACGGTCGGAAGGCATGTGGACTTGCTGGAGAAGGCCCTCGGGGTGTCTCTATTCACCCGCTCCCAGCATGGCCTATCCCCGACGGAGGCCGCTTTGGAGCTGCGGCCTTACGCGGAGAGCCTCGAGGCCACGGCGGCAGCCCTGGTGCGTGCAGCGGTTGGTCGCGCCGGCACGCGGGGGACGGTGCGAGTTACGGCGAGTGAGGTTGTCGGGGCCGAGGTACTCCCGCCGATCCTGGCGAAGCTCCATGAGGCTCATCCGGAAGTTGTGATCGAGCTGGTTCTCTCGAACCGGACCGAGGATCTGCTGCTTCGGGAGGCTGACATCGCCGTGCGCATGGTCAGACCAACGCAACAGGTATTGGTGGTGCGACATGTGGGTGATGTGGAGCTGGGCCTGCATGCGCGCCGCGACTACCTCGAGCGGCGAGGTACGCCGTCGAACGTCGCTGAATTGCGCGGGCACAGCCTCATTGGCTTCGATCATGAAAATACATTTATCCGGTCGATCCGTGAGCGGGGTTTCGCGCTTGAACGGGGGATGTTCGCGCTGCGCAGCGATAGTGATCTGGCGCAGCTTGCGGTCTTGCGTGCCGGGTTTGGGATCGGCGTTTGCCAGGTAGGGCTCGCTCGCCGTAGCGCGGATCTCGTGCGCCTGCTGCCAAAGTCGTTTTCGTTCAAGTTGGAAATGTGGCTGGCGATGCATGCGGACCTTCGCTCGAGTGCTCGCTGCCGCGTGGTTGCGGATGCGCTTGCTGCGGGGTTGGCGGCGTATGCAGAATAGGGGCACTTTCTAACTGAAGCCGCTGCCCGGGAGTCCCACCCATGGACTTGAGTCGCCGTGAATTGCTGACTGCCTCTGCTGTGCTGCTGGCGAGCCCAAAGGCAGCCCTTTCTGGAGTTGGCCAGGCCGCAGGCGCCAAGGCTGCCGGGGCTGGCGCGCAGGCGGGGGCTGCCGTCACTGGTGCGGGCGCCGGCGCGAAGCCGATTGTGCTGTGCTGGAATGAGAATCCGTACGGACCCTCGCCGGCGGCGCGTGCGGTTATCAGCGGGACGATTCCAGGCGCTTGCCGGTATCCGGATGAGGAGATCAATCAGCTCGTTGAGTTGCTCGCCCATACGGAAGGTGTGTCCGCCGACCACATAGTGGTGGGCTCCGGGTCGGGAGAGTTGCTGTGCGCCCTTGGGCTTCTTCACGGGCGCAACGGCGGAGAGATCATCGCCGCAGGCCCCACCTACGAGGAGCTGACCAACTACGCCAAACACGCTGGCGCGCAACTCAAGTTCGTGCCGGTCGACAAACAGCTCAATCACGATCTGACTGCCATGCGCGCCGCGGTGTCCGATCGGACGCGCGCCATCTATGTCTGCAATCCGAACAATCCAACAGGGACGGCGATCAGTGCGGCCTCCATACGTTCATTTGTCGCGTCGGTGCCGGAGTCGGTGACGACGATCGTTGACGAGGCTTATCTCGACTTTGCCGACAGTAGCGATGTCCGGACGGTGTCGGACCTCGTTTCGGGTGGGAAGCGCGTGGTGGTCCTGCGCACGTTCTCAAAGATTCATGGAATGGCAGGGGTTCGGTGCGGTTATGGGATTGCACGGCCTGATGTTGCGGCCGAGATTGCGGCTGCGCGTATGAGCAGCCCCAATATTTTTGCTATGCGGGCGGCGCGTGCAAGCCTTGGCGACAAGGCATTTCTCGCCGATACCCGGCGGCGGATCATTGCCAGCCGCACCCGCATAACTGACGAGCTCACGCGCTTGGGGTTTGCGTACGCCAAGCCGCAAACCAACTTCGTGTTCTTCGACACCGGCGCTCCGTTGGAGCGTTTCGATCGGTTCATGAAGGCGCGCAATATGCTGGTGGGCCGGTTGTTCGCGCCTTACAGCAATTGGTGCCGGATTACGATTGGTACTGAGCCGGAGGTTGAGGCGTTTATACAGGGGTTGCGGGCGTATGGAGGGAAGCGCGCGGCTGCTGCGTAAGCGCTGTCCTCGGGGGAGGTTGATGTCACTGTGCTGCCGCTCGCGGCGCGAGCGAGCCGCAGGGTGTAACGGAGTCGTCACGTGAATGTAAGACGATAGCCAAAACACTCACAACCACCCCGAAGGGTCGCGCTCATGAAAAATAAGCATCTTGCCTGGCTCGCTGTCTCGTCGCTGATCGGGCTACCCGCAGCGCATGCCGACATCGAGTTGATAGCAACCGGCAATATCAGTGGCACGTACGAGGATCTCGCTCACAATACGGCTAGGCCGCTGGAGAACGGTGTCCCCGGGGACCGGCTTGGCGGTATCGGATCCGGGTTGGCTCATGCCGGTGGCACCACGTTCCTCGCGCTTCCGGACCGCGGGCCGAACGCAGCTTCGTACAATAGCGCTGTTGATGACACGTCTTCCTACATTGAGCGCTTTCATACGCTCGATCTGAGCCTCCTGCAGAGCGATGCAGGCTCGCCGTTACCCTTCACACTGACTCCAACGCTGCGATCGACCACGCTGCTCTTCAGCAGGTCGCCGCTGATTTATGGCACTGGCGCCGGACTTGGAGTAGGCAGCGGCCAGCCTGCGCTCAACTTCGAGCGGCATCGCAACTACTTCTCGGGTCGCTCCGACAATTTTGATCCTTCGCGTTTATCCACGAGTGTGAATAACGGGCGTCTCGATGCGGAGAGCATCCGGGTCTCCCGTGACGGAAGAAGTGTGTTCATCTCCGATGAATATGGCCCGTATGTGTATCAATTCGATCGTGCCTCAGGCGCCCGCATTCGTGCCTACAAACTGCCTGACGAGTTCGGCGTCGCGAATTTGAGCCCGCAGGGCGCTGTCGAAATCAGCGGCAACACTTCGGGCCGGGTTGCCAACAAGGGAATGGAGGGGTTGGCTATTGCACCTGATGGACGGACTCTCTTCGGCGCGATGCAGAGTCCGCTAATTCAGGATGGCGGTACGGATGGCTCCGTCACGCGTATCGTCAAGATTGACGTCTTCAGCGGCGTCACGCATGAATTTGCCTATCCGCTGACCAACATCGGCACTGCAGGCAAGCCGAAGTACCCGACGGTCAGTGACATCGTGGCTGTCAACGATCATCAGTTCCTCGTTGATGAGCGCGATGGCAAGGGGCTGGGTGATAACTCCACCGCCGTGTTCAAACGCCTGTATCTGATCGATCTGGATGGTGCACAGGAAGTGAGCGGCATCAGCGGCGCGGTAAACCTCGCTCCCAAAGCGGTGGCGAAGGCGCTGTTCCTGGATATTGTCGCGGTGCTCAACGCCGCCGGATTTGCGAGTATCGACATTCCGGCCAAGCTCGAGGGAGTGGCGTTTGGCCCGGATGTGACGGTGGCCGGTTCCAACCGCCATACGGTCTTTGTCGGCAACGACAATGACTATGTGGCAAGGGTGACGGATACCAATCACCCTTCCGGTATCGACAATCCGAACCGGTGGTTTGTGTTCGCGTTCGGGGATTCGGACTTGCCGGGCTACACACCACAGAAGATCGACGAGCTCGATTGCGATGGACTTGGGTGTCACGGCTTCGAGGACTAGTGGCCGGGCTTACAGGCAGCCGGTATTGCGGCTGCCTGGGCTTGCGCCCGCAAATTTTGGTCTGCCACGTCCCCGGAATGGACCCAAAGGTAGTCGCGCGCCCGGAGAGATTCGAACTCCCGACCCTCAGGTTCGAAGCCTGATGCTCTATCCAACTGAGCTACGGGCGCAGCCAGTACGCAGTTTACCGGGTTGCCCTGGACGGTGCACGATGGTGAATCGGCTAAAGTACGGGCGTTCGCGAGGCAAGGTGGATGAAGCTCACAGTCGCTCCTCTGACTCCAGATCGCTGGTCCGACCTCGAAGCGGTCTTCAATGGCAAGGGATGTTCGGTCGCTCGTGGCTGCTGGTGCATGGCCTACCGTCTCAGTGGCTCGCGCGAACCATTGCCGCGCGGGGTGACCCGCTCTCAAGCCAATCGCGCTGGCCTCAAGGCGCTCGTAGATGCCGGCAATCCACCAGGCCTCATTGGCTATCGCGGGAAGGTCCCGGTCGGGTGGGTCTCCATTGGTCCACGCGAGGAGTACGCCAAGCTAAAGCGCTCGCCTGTAATGAAACCGGTCGACGAGCAATCCGTCTGGTCGGTCATCTGCTTTGTCGTGCCGGCCGAGTACCGCGGTCAGGGTGTGGCGCAGGCCCTCCTTAAGGGGGCTGTTGCGTATGCCAAGAAGCAAGGCGCCAGGCTGGTCGAGGGCTATCCTGTGGACAAACCGGCTCGTTCCAAGGATGACTATATGTGGTTCGGGGCGAAGTCCATGTACGACAAAGCGGGCTTCAAGGAAGTGGCGCGCCGCAAGCCCCAGCGGCCTATCGTTCGCTACGAATGATATTGATGGATCACAAGTCGTAGGCCGCCCCCGCAAAAAACGTCCGGTCCCTGCCGGGCTCGAGCAGCCCGCGCGCGATAAACACTCGCGAGTAGTAGTGACGATCGGTGAGATTCGCGATACCCCCGAGCAGGCGCAAGTGCCCGCCGACGATGTACTCACCTGACAGGTCCAGGAGGGTGTATTTCGGAATGCGCGCTGGCGTGGTTCCGATTGGGAGGTTGCTGTCCTGAAAGTACTGCGACCCCACGGAATCAACAACCAGGCTGAGCTTGTATTGCCGGTCCTGGCGCAGTGTTACACCTGCCTTGAGCACGTAGTCCGGCGCATAGGCCGGCGTCTTGCCAGCCTGATTCTGCAAGCGGCTGCTGGTGAACCGGGCATCCAGGTAGCTTGCATTGGCGAACACGTCGAAGTGCTTGTCCGGCGGGCTGTCCCGCCACCAGCGAAGTACATCGTATGAGCCTTCGAGCTCCACGCCGCGGCTGCGCGTATTTCCGGTGTTTACGTCGATCGTACAGTTAGTGACGTTTGGGCCGCAGAGAGATCCGGTCTGGGTGAGCTGCTGTGCCTCGATCCGGTCGTGAACATTCACCTGGAACAGGCTTACGTCGTAATACAGGCCCACGCTGGGCCAGCCGTGAACGCCGGCCTCGTAGGTCAGGTACTTGGTGGGGTTCGGATTGTTACCTGGAGCGTAGTTGCTGAAAGGGCTGGCGATGTCCAGATAGCGCAGCGGCCGGAATCCCTGTGACACGTTCAGGTACGTCTCGTTGCCGCGGCCGAAATCATTGCCTATGCCAACCCCGAACAGCGGGATGTTCTTGCGATAGGTCGCATCAACCAACAGGGAATGCGACGCGATGGTCTGACGAGACTCGAGCTCCTCGTGGTCGAAGCGCGCCGATGTCACCAGGTGAAAATATCGGAACCGGAAGACGTTCTCGGCAAATACGGCCGCATAGTGAGTGCGGCGGTCTTCGGCATACGAGTGTATGCCCGATTCGTCGTCGCGGTCTGCAAGCGGGTTTGGGTTGACGTACTGGTTGTAGGGACTCCGAGACGTGTATGCGGTATACCCGAGCGTCAATGCGTTGCCGCGGCCCCAGCGGTGCAGAAACCGGCCGTCGAGTCCGGTGTAGTGGAAGCGCTGTCCGGCGATTGTGGAGGACGAGGCGACCCCGGCGTTATAGGCGCCAGATCGGGTGATCAGGTCCTGGTAGCCGGTCCAGAGTTTCTGGGTGTAGAGATTGTTCTCGTCGAATGGGTTCTCGTAGGTGACGACCGCGGTGTACCGATCGGTCCACTCGCGGTCATCGGGGGTCGTCGTCTGATGGCGATCCGCCTGAAACTGGTCGCCGGACATCAAGCCTGCGAGCCCGCTCTCGACAGAATAGGCGTGAATGCTGACAGTGAGTTTCTGATTCCCGCCGAAGCGGTAGCCGATGGTCAGGTCACCGGCGTTGACGTGGTAGTCACCGTTCAGGCGCTGACCGGTTGACTGCCGGTGCGAATAGTCGGCCGAGTAGTCCCAATCGCCGACGGTCCCCGATAGAGCGTTGAAGCTCGAGAACAGGCTGTTGGATCCGCCGACCTGCTCGGTGGTACCACTCCACGGCCGGTCGGGGTTGGGTGTGCGTGAAATGAAATTGATGACTGGCTGAGGCTCTGGTCCGTACAACAGGCCGGACCCGCCGCGGATCATCTGGACCGAGCTGATTGTCTGCGGGACCGGCAGGTAGTACACGGTTGGAAACCCGATCCAGTCGAGCTCGAGGGGCAGGCCGTCCTGCATGACCAGCACGTACTCGCTTTCTTGCGGATTGCCGAGGCCGCGATAGGAGAGATTGAGCTGTGTCGGGTTCTGTTGTTCGGCGAGGACGATGCCGGGGAGGCGATCGAACACTTCGCGCTGGTTGTTGTCGATCACCGTCGGCTGGTTATCCAGTTTCACGACGGAGGTCTTCTTGGTGACGGTGATGGTGGTTCCGTCAATCTCAGGCAGCGAATGCGCGTAGCGCGTCTCGCGGTTGAATAGCCACGGCTTGGCTCTGATGAGGACGGCTTCTTTGCCGCCTTGGCCCGCGGGCTGTTTTTGAGCCGCGGCGGGTGGTGAGTCGTCATCGGGCGCTGATTGGTCCGGGGGCGAGGCTGCTACTGCGGCCGCCGTCGCAGGCAGCGGTGCTGCTGCAACTGCCACCAACATCCGAAGCGTGGCGCTTAGCGCAAGGCGATGCAATGCGAACTGCCGGCTCGCCCGCAAGCGAGCCGGCACACCTGCCGCAGTCAATTCCAAAGCCGCAGATTTCTTGGCAGCTCGACTCCCAGCCGCGCATCCGGATCGAGGCGGCCGCCGGCGCTCACGCCGCCCGCGCCGCGCTCATCATCGTCGTCGAAAGCGGTCGGCGGTGGCACCATCAGCGCGTGCGCGCCCTTGCCTTGCAAAGCCTTGTTGATGGCGGGCAGTTCCGCAGCGGTCACGCGCGTAAACTCCGCAGTGATCTCACCCAGTTGGTTGCGCAGCGCCGCCGTGTTCTCGATCTGATAGGAGGAGGGCGGCCCATCCCAGGAGATGATGGCGCCGTACAGTTGATCGGTGTGTTCCCGCAGGCGCTCCTCTCCGGTGATCGCGCCGCCTTCGGTGGTCGCCACTATCTGCTTGCGAAGCCCGTCGAGCTTGCCATCGAACGCGGACAGCCTGGCGTGCACGGCATCCTTTGCCGGCCGGTCCTTGTTGGCTTCTGCAAGTTGCTCGCGCAGTCCTGCAATCTGCTCGAACAGAATGGATTCGTCATTGAACAGGTCGTGGACCTTCATCGCCGCGTCGTACTGCGCCTTCCGGTCGGCAACAGTCCACTTGACACGTTGGTCCAGGCCCACTGTTATCTGCGTCTCGTAGTTTTTTCCGTTCTTCTGCAGCCTGACCGTATAGACCCCGGGAAGCGCCCGCGGTCCCTGGGTCCCTGCCTGGGCGAGTTGCACGGCCGGTGGAACATGCGGTGGCCGCAGGTGCATCGTCCAGACAACGCGGTTCAAGCCACGGCGCGTGCTTGCGGGCAGCTCGTCGACGACGGTGCCTTTGGCATCGAGTATCTCGATCTTCAGCTTGCCGAACAGGTGGCGCGTCTTCTGATAGTAGGTGATCACCGCGCCGGTGGCAGGATCATCGCCCTTGAATGCGGCGGCTCCGGCCGGCCAGCCGCCGAAGGCCTCAATGCGTTGCTGCGTCGGTCGAGCCGAGACAAACACTGCTTCCCGGGTTGTCAGCTCGGGAGTCAGGTAGCGCAGCGGCGTGATGTCATCCACGATCCAGATGCCGCGCCCATGCGTAGCCAGGACCACATCGTTGTCCCGGGGTTGGATTGCAAGATCCCGCACGGCCACCGCTGGAATGTGACCGCCCTTGAACTGCGCCCAGTGCAAGCCCCGATCGGTGGAAATCCACAGCCCGAACTCCGTTCCCAGAAACAGGAGTTGCGGGTCCACGGTATCTTCCTTGATGACATGCACATAACCGTGCACGCCCTTGGCATCCTTCGGCGTTGCCAACGGTGCCCAGCTCTTGCCAAAGTCGGTAGTTACATACACGTAGGGCGCCATGTCGCCGAAGGTATGCCGGTCGAGCCCCAGATAGGCAGTTCCGGCTGCAAACGAGCTGGCCTGGATCCAGTTGACCCAGGCGTTCTTCGGCACGCCCGCAAGGTTTGCAGTCAGGTTGGCCCAGTGCTCGCCGCCGTCTCTCGTGAGCTGCACGTTGCCATCATCGGTGCCGACCCAGATGAGCCCTGCGGTCAGCGGCGATTCGCTGATCGAATAGATCGTGGTATGCATCTCGGCCGCCGAGTTGTCCACGGTGATGCCGCCGGACTGCTCCTGTTTCTGCTTCTGGGGATCGTTCGTCGTCAGGTCCGGAGAAATCCGCTGCCAGGACTGGCCGTGGTCCCGTGAGCGGAACAGGAACTGCGAGCCGATGTACACAGTCGCCGGATCGTGCGGCGAAAGCGCAATGGGTGTGTTCCAGTTGAACCGCAGCTTGGTGTAGCGCTTGAGGTCCGCGGCGCCGAGTTTCGGCTGGATGTCGCGGGTCTCGTGCGTACGAATGTTGACTCGGCCGATGGCGCCTCCCTGTGCCTCGGCGTACAGATAATCCTTGTCCACTGGATCGGCAAACATCCAGAAACCGTCCCCACCGAACATGTTTTCCCAACGGGAGCTCGTTATGCCGCTGGGATAGGCCGAATCCCCGACCCAGGAGCTGTTGTCCTGCAGGCCCCCGTACACATGATACGGATCGTCCCTGTCGAGACTGACGTGATAGAACTGGGAGATCGGCAGATTATCGGTCTTCCACCACTTGTTCGCGCCGTCGAAGGAGATCCACAGGCCACCGTCGTCGCCTGCAAACACGTGCTGCGAATTGTTCGGATCGACAAACACGTCGTGCACGTCGCCGTGCATGCCGACGAAGCCCCCAATGGCGCTGAAGCTTTTGCCGCCGTCCTCACTGAGGATCAGGGCGCCGTCGGTCTTGAAGACCCGCTTGGGGTTCTTCGGATCGACTATCAGGTTTGCAAAGTAGAAGGGACGCCAGACCATCCATTGGCTCTTGTCTCCGCCCTCCCACGTGGCGCCGCCGTCGTGTGAGATCACGATCTGCGACTCGGTGGACTCGACAAACGCATAGACGGTCTTTGCATCGCTCGGGGCGAATGCGAGCGCAATGCGGCCATACGGCTTCGGTGGCAGCCCCTTGTGGGATTGCGCGAGCTCCTCCGTCCACGTCTTGCCGCCGTCGATGCTGCGATACAGTCCGCTACCCGAGACGGCGTGCGGCCCGTTGCCACCGGAGCGGAAGGTCCAGCCCTGGCGGCGAAAGTCCCACAATCCGGCAAGCAACACATCGGGATTCGAGGGGTCCATGGCTACGCTGCCGCAGCCTGTCGAGCCGTTCGATCCCTTGAGCACGAGCGCCCAGGTTTTGCCGCCATCCACGGTCTTGTAGAGGCCGCGCTCGGTCGAATCGCTCCACAGCTTGCCCGGCACACACGCATAGACGGTGTCGGAAGCGCGTGGATCGACGATGATCTTCGCAACGCGCTCGGATTCGGGAAGGCCAACATGGGTCCACGACTCTCCCCCGTCCGTGGATCGGTAAATGCCATCACCGATCGACACGCTGTTCCGAGTCCAGGCCTCTCCAGTGCCGACCCATACGTTCTGGTGATTGGAGGGGTCAATCGCGATGGCGCCGATCGACTGTACCGGCTGGTCATCGAACACAGGTTTGAAGGTAGTCGCGCCGTCTGTTGACTTCCATACGCCGCCGCTGGCGGCACCGACAAACAGGATGACTTTGCCGGAATCGTCGGCGAAGCCTGCGAGCGCCGCAATGCGGCCGCTCATCGCTGCTGAGCCGATGTTGCGAGCTCCCAGGCCGGAAATGGTTCCGGAGTCGATCAGCGGCGCAGGTTGCGCATTGTCAGGTCCCGCAGAAACAAGAGCGGCATAACCCAATAACATGACAGCAGTAGTGAGTGCGAGGTCAGTTCGCATCTGTGTTCTCCCTGGAAAGCTACGGATGCGCGGCGGCGGCTGGGAACTGGAAGCTGTTGTCGGGGGCCCCGGGGTTCGCTTCCGCCTTCTCGAACTGTACTTTCTGGCGGTCGCTCGAGCCCTTCAGCCCGGACTCCTGCGCGAAGGGCAGGTACACGCCCGCGACCTGCTCGTAGTCCCCAAAGTCGGTCACGGTCTCCACCGGCACGCCATGTTCGATCCGGCGGTTCACGATGCGAATCTCCAGAAAATGATCCGGGTCGAGGTAGACGACCGTCAGGTCGCCGTTGGGCCGGGTGACGCGCAACTTGTGGGCGTCGGTGCCATCGATGTCCTCGGTGCCGAGATAGTCGAGCTTGTAGCCTTTGGACTTGTAGTCCACCAGCGTCCCGGTGAAGTCGGCTGCGTCCTCGCCGAGTCCCTTGGCATCATCGGCGGAGAGCTTTTCCGGATCTTTGCGGCCTTGAAACGGATTGATCTGCCAGGCCTGCGTGCCGTCGTACGCCTGCACCTGTGTCAGACCCTGCAGAGAGGCTTCGTAGCGTATGGAGCCGGGTTGCTTGACGAGGGTGACATAACCGAGCTCGAGCGTGTCGCCCTGGACTCTCATCCGGCCGGAGAGCCGTAGTGTCTGGATTGCATGCAGCTTGTCGATGCCTCCCCTGGCCTCGACATTTTTCGTCGCAAGCTCATCGGCGGTCACTGCGAAAGCGGCGTGCGCACTGAGGCACATGACGAGCGCTGAGAGTCGATGCATGTGAGTCTCGGACGGGGGCTGATTGCCGTATGATGCACTCCGCCGGGAGGTTGCACCAGTCAGCACCTGTCAAGAAGTGTTGCCCACGGGTTGGTTCCACCCCCAATGCGGCAGGCGGTGCAAGTCGCGCGACGAATCGAACCCTGGGAATCGCTGCGCCGGCGACAGTCACTCTTCGTCCGCTACGTTGAGATCGCGTGGAGCCGGCAGTTTGGGGCTCACCGGCGCAAGCCCGGCACTGCGCAGGCGCTCATTCAGAGCCGGCAACTCGTTCTCGAGTCGACTCCAGCTCTCGATCAGCGGCATGAGTTTCGTCAGCGCTGCCTCGCTGGCGCCGATCTGAGCGGCGGTCGGTGCTGCATCTCCTCGCACGACTTCCTTGTACAGAGTCTCAATCTGGCCCTGGACCTCACTCAGGGGTGATATAGCCTCCGACAGTCTTTTGTCATAGCTCGCAATGACCGGGTTTGCGGGCTGTTTCGCGGCCAGTGCCTGCAACTGTGCGTGCTCGGACTGCTCGGTCAGCAGGATGCGGGAGCTGGCCCCGAGCATTCCGGCGAGCCTGAAAGCCGATTGGAACTGTGCCTCGAGCGCGCTCGCAGGCGCCGTCACGCGCGGATCCGGCTTGATAATCAAAGGCGCTTCGATCCGGTGGCCGTCCACGGTCAGGCGAACGAGGTAGGTTCCCGGAAGCGCAAGCGGTCCTTGCGGCTCCTGCGGTGTTGCGTGCGGTACCGCCGAGATCGGGTACCCGCGTGTTGTTGTAAGAGGGTCAGGGTAATGCAGATTCCACACCCAGCGATGCAGGCCGCGCGTCGCGGGCACAGCAGCTGGCATTGCTATCCAGTAGTGAGGAATGAGCTCGCGAGCGATCTCGTCCTCTGTGGGTTTGAGCGGCTCATCGCTCTCAAAGCGCCGCACGATCTCTCCCTTCGCATCCAGGATCTCGAGCTTCACGGGCCGCCTGGCATCCCGCGGCAGGAAGTAGTCGATGACAGCACCGGCCGGAGGATTCTCACCGAGCGGCTCGTCAGGTGGGATGGGCGTATCGGTCCAGGTGCTTTGCGCGACGCGATAGGCCGGCGCTGGGCGCACCAACGCGACCTCCTTCATGGGCGTGCCTGCAAGTTGTCGCAGCCGGGAAATGTCGTCGAGGATCCATATCGATCTGCCGTGAGTGGCCAGAATCAAGTCATTGTCCTGGATCCACAGATCCCGCATCGAGGTGTGCGGCAAGTTGATCTGCAAAGACGCCCAGTGAGCACCGTCGTCCCATGACATCCACACGGATTTTTCGGTCGCCGCGAAAAGCATTCCTTTGCGCTGTGTGTCTTCGCGGACGGCATTGACGGGTGCATCCGCCGGCAGCCCTTCGCTGATGGATTTCCAGGTCTTGCCGCCGTCGTGAGTCCGGAAAATATATGGATGGAGATCATCGAGCCGCATTCGACTCACGGAAACGTACGCCGTGTTTTCGTCATGGCTGGATGCATCTATCTGGGTCACTTTGCTCCATGCTGACAGGCCATCCGGAGTTACGTCGGACCAGTGCTTTCCTCCATCGTCTGTTTTCCAGACGAGGCCGTCATCAGTGCCTGCCCACAACAGATTGGCGTTGCGCGCCGACGCGGCCAGTGAATAGATTGTGCCGCGCTGGTTCTCCATGCCGGGCTCATGCATTGCACCCACACTGGCAGGGATGCCGGGCTTTTCCCGTGCCAGGTCGGGACTGATCGTTTCCCAGGTCGCCCCGCCATCGCGAGTCTCATACACCTTGTTGGCCGCATAATAGAGCCTATGCGGATCCAGTGGTGCGAACATCAGGGGCTCCGTCCGGTCGACGCGAATCGATGCATCACGCAACGGAATGGGCGTGACATTCTGCACCTGGCCTGTTGACCAATGAAACTTGGAAACAACATTGCGGCCGGCACCGTAGATGACATCCGTGTCGAGCGGGTCAGGCGCAACATAACCGTATTCAATGACTCCCACAGGATGCCAGTCGCGGTCGGTGATCGAACCGTCGTTGCCGCGGCTCGCAATGCATAGCGAGCCGCTCTCCTGCTGGCCGGCGCAAACACGATAGGGGAACGTGGGCGAAACGCCGACGTGATACAACTGCGCCGTGGGCTGATTGAACCAGGAGCTCCACGTCCTGCCGCCGTTCAATGTCACGACGGCGCCCTGGTCACTGACCAGGGCGAGAATGTCGGGATTTGTCGGGTTGATCCAGATGTTCTGATAGTCATCGCCGCCTGGTGCGCCGCGCAGCGAAGTCCAGGTCCTGCCACCATCGACGGACTTCATTGTCACGAGGCCGGTGCTGTACACGACGTCGGGATTGGAAGGATCGACTCGTAGTATCGGCAAGTCACCTCCGCCGATGCGCAGGGCGGGGCGTGGGTCCGAGGTGATACGCGTCCAGCTCGCGCCGCTATCGTCGGAACGGAATACACCCAATCCGGCAGCGGAGGAGTAGGCACCGGGTTCGTTGGTGCCGACGACCGCATAGAGTCGGTCGGGTTTGCTCGCGGCGATCGAGAAATTCACCTGCGACGTGTTATCCGGCAGGCCGGCACCCAGGCGCTGCCACGTGTCGCCGCCGTCCGCGGACTTGAACAAACCTCCGCCCGTGCCGTGAAACTCGTTCTTATCCTCCCAGGGCCCCAGCCGGTCTTGCCAGAGCGCCGCGTAGATGAGATTGGGGCGGCTCGGATCAATGGCGACTGCAGAGCCGCCGGTGTCAACATCCTTGGAGAGCACTTTCTGCCAGGTTATCCCTCCGTCCCGGGATCTATAGATGCCGCGCTCGGCGTTCGGCCCGTAGGGGTGGCCCAGTACGGCCGCAAACACGCGGTTGGGATCTTTGGGATCGATCGCGAGGTCCGGAATCTGCTGTCCGTCGGTCAGGCCCAGATGACGCCAGGTCCGGCCGCCGTCCGCGGAGCGGTAAATCCCATCGCCCACCGACAGGTCGGGACGGTGCAGACCCTCGCCGCTTGCGACATAGAGAATGTTTGGATCCGAGGGGGCGACCGCAATCGCACCGATCGACTGCGTCGGCTGATCGTCGAAGATGGGTTGCCAAGTCCGCCCCGCATCGTCGGTCTTCCATACGCCCCCGTCGACTGCACCGATGTAGAAGACATTCGGAAGCGAAGGCACACCGGCCACTGCCCGCGTGCGGCCGCCGCGAAAGGGCCCGAGCATCCGCCACTTGACCGCGCCCGTGAGCTGATCCACGTGGGTATTGGCTGTATCGCGCGCGACCGTGTTCGAACAAAGGGCCATCGCCAGCAGCGCAAGGAAAATTCTGCCCGGTTGCATAGTCACCTGATTGCCGCCCGGGAATGGGCGTTTCGTAGGCCAATAGTTCGCACGCGCCACCTGCCGGCCCCGCGATAATGCGGGCCTCCCGCATGCGAGGCTCTCATTTCGCGGGTGGTCTTACTGCGGCGTGCACTTGGTGGACGTGATCTCAACCTTCGAGACCGATTTGAGGTATTTGCGGGTCGCGATGGGTGTGTTGGCGTCACCGGCCGTGATGTCTACCTTCGCCCGGTCGTTCCACGAACCGCCGTCGGTGAATGTCAGGGCGAGGTTGAAGTTGCATTTGTAACCGGCGCCGCCTTTCGCAGACACCTTGACCGTCCTGGCTACAATATCGCTGGTGTCAACAGCGGCGCTGAGTGTTGGTGGCTCGCTGGAGCGGGGATTGACGGCCGCGGCAGCGGCTGGTGGTGCGGCGATGGGGGAGTGCGTCGCTACGGGCGGCTGCGGTTGTACAGGCGATTGAGCTTGTACGGGCGGTTGTGCCGGACTCCCCGGGCGGGCTTGCGTTTGCGCTGCCTGTGATGGCGCTGCCGTCGCTGCCCCCGATGCCGCTCCTGCCGCTGCGGCACTGGCGTTGGAAGAGTCTGCAACGCAGTGAGATGCCCCTGAGGGGTACTGGAGCAGGATGATGCCTGTCTTGTACTCGCCCCGGTCGTAGAAAGTGCGGGCGTCGAGGTTCAAAGGCTTACTGCGATCGCCACAGTCGCCGACCACGTTCCAGGTGGTGACGACCCCCTTGCCGCCGGGGATGCGAAGGGTCGGTATGCCGGGCGTCGGCTTCCTGCCCTGAGGCTCGCTGGCGTAGCACAGCGGCAAAGTCTTCGACTCGCCCTGCCGGAGCATCCGCTGGTAAACGTCTCCACGCCTGTCCCAGTTCTTGGCGGGACAGTCGTTGTCATGGAGCTCGATGACGATGTCGTGCCCGGTCCGGTTGCAGAATGCGACGGACCAGGCGGCGGATTGTGCGGGCTCGGGGGCGGAACCGGGGCACGCCGCGAGGTCCTCGTGCGCGTCACCCTGGCTGTAGGCGCCGGGTGCGATGACAGCCAGGCAAATCAGCAGGGCGGTCCCAATCCATCTCATCGTGATCATCGACACCCTGCCCCTCGCTGCGGTTGCCTTGATTTTCCTGTAAAACTGCTCCACAAACAACTGAGTTCCGGCCCGAACGGCTGGTGTCACTATTGGTACAGGAGGCGCCGTGACAGCATTCGACATGAACCCGCCCACCGCCGAGCAACGTCGTCAGATCACTGCTGGACTCAATGATGAGGAGCGCCACGTGCTGCTTCAGCATGGCACTGAAGCGGCGTTCTGCGGCGTCTTCCTCGATAACAAGAAGGAAGGCATTTACACGTGCAGGTTCTGCGGCTTGCCCTTGTTTCGCTCGAGCGCGAAGTTCGATTCAGGTACGGGGTGGCCCAGCTTTTTCAAGCCCTACGAGGAATCACACATCGAGCGTCTGCGCGACGCGAGTTATGGAATGGTGCGCGTAGAGGAAGTTTGTGCCCGCTGTGGAAGTCATCTGGGGCACGTATTTCCGGATGGGCCGCGCCCGACTGGAGAGCGGCACTGCCTCAACTCCATTTCGTTGGGGTTTACGCAGAAGGGTCGGGCGTTGCCTGATGTGCTGGGACGGGGCGCGCCGGAAGGTGTGCCTGATCCGGCGGAGTAGACCCAGCGGGTGCGCGACCTTCACTTTGCTTGAATTCGTCCGCGAGCAGTTCGTACATCGGACCCATCTCGAAGTGAGACGGGATTGCTACACCATGCAACGCCAGGAAGGTCGCGGGGACCTGCAGGACGTCGGCGTGTAGCTTTGCGACGTTCGGACGGATTGCGGGTCCCCGGGCAAGGACAAACCCTTCGGCGCGGTGGTTTCCAGGCCGATCCTCGTTGGCACGGACGTCCATTCGACCCAGGCTCGGGGACTGCACGGAGTTGATCGGCGCCCCGGCATTCCACAGAACCGCCAGGTCGGGGAGGTCATCCACGCGCGGCCCGGGAAAGAGCTCGTGAACCTTGAAGACTTCCTCCACCGCCGGCAGGCCGGTCTCGACGTTCACCAGCGCCCGTAACTCGGCTTCGAGCAACCGCAACACATCGTCATATTCCTTGCCGCGCGCGACGATTCCATTTGGCTCGCGCCCGCGCACATTGACGCGCAGATAGCTGTTGCGGTCGGTGGGCAGCTGAAACACCCGCGTTCGATTCCAGTCGATGCGCGAAGGCACTCCGAACCGGTGGCGCAGAAAAGTCGTGGCGAATTCGGGCGCCAGGCGCTTGATCAGGCTCTTGGCCCGGCCGAGCCTGCCTGCGGCCGTCGAGGAGGTGGCAGGACCTGCTGCTCCATTGGGTCGCGCCGTGGTCCTCGAGAGGCTTTCCAGTACGGGTACCTGTTCCGGCTCGCATAGCCCCAGGCGTTGCAGCATGGGCACGATGAAGTGATCACCGCGATAGTTTGGCTGCATGCCGTGATCGGAGAAGATCAACAGATTGTCATCCGGCCGCAGGGAGGCAGCCAATTCGGCCAGCTGCCGGTCGAGCGCCTGGTAGATGCCGAGCAGCGCATCGCGCAGATAGGGCTCGGCCACGACATGGTCCGGGTGAGCTGGATCCATGTACTGCCAGAGGAGGTGACCGGCCTTGTGTGACTCGCCGAACACCACGAACAGATGATCGAGGTCTGTTCTGGCCAGCAGCTCTTGGGTGAGCGCGCCTTTCAGGGCAATGCCCCGTTCCAGCCGGTGCCGCAGGACCCGATGTCCGTCGAGAGTCTGGGTGGTCGGCCCGTAGCCGCCGGTCTTGCAGAACATTTCGAGGCGGGCGCCGCGTTTGCCGGCGCCGGCCTGCATCGCGAAGCGCCAATACTTGAACTCAGTCAGCCAGTCTACGATCTGGAATCCCTTGAATCGCTTGCGCGGCATGTCGTCTGGAACATCCACGATCGCGCAGCGAACGCCGTTTGCGTCGAGGTGCAGATAGTACGGATCCAGGTTCGAATGGTCCGCCTGCACCGGATCCAGGTTGTACGTGCGGTTGGTCAGCTGCGTGAGGAAGTATATTCCGTGCTGTCCCGGAGAGCGGCCGCTCAAGAGGCTCGGCCACACTGCGCCTTGCAATACGCGGCTCACCGTTGACAGTCGCGCCAGCGAGCCGCTCTCGAGCATCGAGTCGAAAAAGGGCAGCAGGCCCTGCGCGCACCACCGCTGCATGAGCAGCAAATCAACCGAGTCAACTCCGAGTACTACGGATCGACCACTCGCCGCCGTGGCCATCATTACACCGGGGCCAGGTGGGTAGTGGGCTGCGCGGAAGGGGCGGCAGCTTGCGCTTTGTCGCGCACAGAGCCCCTGGTCGCCCGCTTGATGTGCGAGAAGAGCCGGTGTCCCGTCTCTTCCCAGGCATAGCGGCGGCTCACCCAATCGCGGCCACAGGCACCGAACTGCTCGGCGCGCCTCGGGTCGCGCAGCAGCTCGCCCAGGCGAGCGGCCAACTCGGGCGCATTCTGAGGCTCGACGAGATAGCCTGATTTTCCGTCCATGACGATCTCGGGAATGGCCCCGATCCGGGTAGCGACCACGGGAAGACCGAACGAGGCCGCTTCCAGGAAGACGAGCCCGAAGGGCTCATTGAGCGTCGGGAGGCAGAACACCGAGGCGGAGCGATAGTATCTGGGCACATCAGCCAGCGGTACGCGGCCTTCGATGTGCACGCCAGGTTCGCTGATCTGCGGTGAGCACCCCACGATCGTGAGACGTGCCTCGGGGTGCGCCCGCCTTAACAATCGGAACGCTTCGAGCAGAACCGGACCGCCCTTGCGCTCCCACTCGACGCCGACGAACAGTATGTTTTTGGCGCTAAAGCGGCTGTTCTCGATGTTTACGGTTACATCTGCGCTGACATTGCTGCCGGCGTACACGCACTTGACTTTTTGCGGTGAGCATCCGTATTCGCTGATGAGTGAGCGGGAGATGTTGCGGCTCATGGTGAAGACCATGCGGGCATTGTGATATGCCCCCTTCTCCATCGCGGCCCATGTGAGCGACAGCGGCGTGGCGGCCTCGGGCACGGGGTAGTTGCGATTCTCCAGGTGCGTGTGGTCGGTGTAGATGAAATGCGGAATATCGGGGAGGCTGGCGTCAAACATCGCCTGCGTCTGGAAAGTGAACGCAAAGTTGGTGCCCCGCAGACGTTGCAGCAACGCGGCGCGGGTGCGCCGGAACATGTAACTCGTCTTGTGCATGTGCCAGCGGAGCTTTTTGGCGCTGAGGCAGGCTGATGGGCCGAATTCGCCGGCCACCGAAAA
The DNA here is from genome assembly GCA_028293745.1 of Gammaproteobacteria bacterium. Taxonomy (GTDB): domain Bacteria; phylum Pseudomonadota; class Gammaproteobacteria; order Steroidobacterales; family Steroidobacteraceae; genus 13-2-20CM-66-19. The sequence goes on from JAQGOF010000231.1 coordinate 40,663, forward strand.
AACTAACCCGGGAACGTCCCGCTTGCGCACGACGTGCAGGTCACGCAGGTCGATGACGGTAGGCTCGAGATGGGGGAATCGCGCTTGCAGCTGCGTAAGCACCTGGTGATTGATATGCGAGAATTCACCAATCTTGATGAACGCGAAGTGGTCCCCCAAGTCCGCTGCTCCTCAGCAGGTGTTCTTATATCCCTCACATAGTCTACCCGCGGAGTGGGTAAGAAAGCGGAGCGCGTCTCGTTTCGCGCAAAAAAGCCGGCTCTGCCCGCCGGCCGCCGCCAATTATGTAAGCGAGGGTAGCGGGGGGTAAGCGAGGAAGGTCGTTACGTACTCACGGTGCAGCCGGCACCGGTCTTGCCTCTGCAAGGATCAGCGCAAACAACCCGTCGCGATCAGTCCACTCTGCAACAGGTGTCCAAGCGCCCGCACGCAGCAGAAGTCGCGCGTCGCGCGGCCCATATTTGTGGCTGTTCTCGGTGTGAATCGTCTTGCCCTTCGAAATGGCAAAGGGGTGACCATCGACGGTGAAGGCGACGTCGTGAGTCGTTTCGAGATGCATCTCTATGCGCGCCTCAGTGTCGTTCCACTGCGCAACGTGACGGAAGGCGCCGACGGGCAGATTTCCATCGAGCTCTCGGTTGATCCGATGTAGCAGGTTCAGATTGAATTCTGCAGTTACACCCTGCGCGTCGTCGTACGCGGGGATCAGTACGTTCGCAGGTTTGATCCGATCGATGCCGATGAGGAGCTTCGAGCCCTCTCCCAGCGTGTCTGCCATCGCGCGAAGCAAATCCACGGCTGCGGCGGCGGTCATATTGCCGATGGTTGAACCCGGGAAGAAGCCCAGGCGGCGCGCGTCGCCGATCTCCGGGGGCAGCTCCAAGCGGTGCATGAAGTCGCCTTCCACAGGGTGGATCGGCAGCTCTGGAAATTGCTTCGCGAGCGCGGCCGCAGACTCGCGCAGGAATTCGCCAGAAATGTCGATCGGCACATAGGCTGATGGATCAACCGCCGAGAGAAGAAGCGGGGTCTTTGCGGAGGATCCCGAACCGAACTCGACGACGACGCAACCGGGTCCTGTCAGCCTCGCGACATCCGCGGCGTGTGCGCTAAGTATCGAGCGCTCCACGCGAGTGAGGTAGTACTCGGGAAGGTGGGTGATCGCCTCGAAAAGTTCAGAGCCGCGCCGATCGTAGAACCACCGAGCAGGAATAGCGCGCGGCCGCGCTGATAGCCCTGCGAGTACGTCGGCACGGAAGGCCGGATTTGGTGTACTGACGGTACATTCGGTGTCGTTCGACGCAGAATCGGCTCTCGCGCCGACAGGGCAAGCGATCGCCGCCTGTCCGGCATCAGCCCGTGATCTCGCCTCACTCCGTGCCGCCATTTGCATCTCCTGCTGCGCGTGCGCGCCCGCTTACCCGATCCGTACGGAATTAATGCGGGCCCGGCCAGATTTATCCAAGCGTGACGCGAAAATGCCGACTCCGCCGCCGTCAGCTCAGTGAGTCTTCTGCCGGCTGATCGCATACACGTATGCGGCAACGGCCTTGACCTCGTCCGGCTTGAGCGGTGTGCCGCCCATCGGTGGCATTGCTCCTCCGGACTGCTTCGGCTGGGGAACGCCTTGAGTGATGGTCTTTATGATCCCGTCAAGGCTGCCGTTACTCCAGAGCCATGGACCGCTGGTGAGGTCAGCGCCTACCGGGGTGCCGCGTCCATCCGACCCGTGGCATCCGGCGCAGGTGCCATTCGCCACCTCTCCGTGGAAGATTCGATCGCCCAAGGCGACTTGGTCCTTGGTCACGCCCGGCGGTGGGGTCAGTGCAGCAGTTTGGCGTCCTGCGTCGGGGTGCACTCCCTCAGGGGGAAGTTCGGCGTTGTTCGACGAAGCCCCGGAAGTCTTCGGCGCTGGTGCCGCGGCGACCTTGGCCGCGTCCGGCGATCCGTGGTATGTGACGCGCCAAATGCGTCCATGTTCGTCGTCGGAAATATATAGCGAGCCGTCCGGGCCAGAAGCCAACCCAGATGGACGGTGCGCAGCACGTCCGGGCTCTTTCACCGCTCCTGCGAAGCCGTCAGCGAACACAACAAAGTTACCCGAAGCCTTTCCGCCAGTCATGGGTTGGAACACCACGTTGTAGCCGCCCTGCGGGGCCGGCGCGCGGTTCCAGGAGCCGTGGAATGCGACGAAGGCGCCATTGCGATAGGCCGCCGGGAACTTGCTGTTGGTGACAATCAGAAGGTCGTTCGGAGCCCAATGCGCCGGAAAGAAGGCAACAGGCGCGGTTCTTTGGGCGCACAAACCGACTGTCTTGCCGCCATCGCCGCCGTACTCGGGCCCGAGAACCAGCTTCTTCTGGAAGCCGTCGAAGTAACACTCCGGCCAGCCATAGTCGGCACCGCTCTGCAGCTGCATGACTTCCTCGGCCGGCAGCTCGGGGCCGTCCTGCGGTTTGTAGAGGTCGGGCCAGTTCTCGGAGAGCTGGTCGCGGCCGTGTTGAGTTACGAACAGCCGCCCGTCCGCATCAATCGCAAATCCCTCGCCGTTGCGGTCACCGGTGGCATACCGCTCCCTGGGAGAGAACTGCTGTCCGGTTTTGTTGGCGTCGTACTTCCACGTGCCGGCGCGCGTCTCCTTCTCCGTGCACGGCTTGTTGCCCGGCGACTTCGGCATGCGGTTCTGGACTTCGCAGGCGTTCGTGGCCGAGCCCATGTCCACAAAAAGGTTGCCGTTCGCATCGATGATGAAGGGATGCATCGGATGATCGCCCGTCAGCGGCATTCCCGACACGATCACTTCCGCCTTGGCCGCGGGCAGGACGGCGTTGGGGCCCAGGGCATATTTCATGATGCGGTCGTTGACTTCCGCATAGATCGCGCCGTTATACAACTGGATGCCCGTGCCTCCCGCCGAGCCCTCCGCCACGCCGTCACCGAAGCGCGTGACGACATCTGCCTTGCCCGTGCCCTTCGTGTCCTGCAGGGCAACCAGGAAGCCACCCGCCGGCGGCTTGTCATTCTTGTAGTACCGCCCACTCCATGTGTTGACGTACACAACACCATTCGGCGCAACGACGAGGTGCCGCGCATGCCCGATGTTGTCAGCGAATACGGTGGCGCAGAAACCGGGCGACACAACAATTCCGCCGTTGTCGCCCTTGCACGCTGATCCGGCAGCCGCGGCCGCCGGCGGCGCGGCCGCGGCCATGCCGGCCGCTCCCGACAAACAGGCCAGTGCCGACAGCGATGCGATGACCGGCAGAGCTTTCACGTAACGACTCGAAATGTTCGGTAGACGGCCAGACATGAGTGATGTCCCTTGAGGCGTGCTGAGGTCGGAAGGCTGGCGGCGTTGGTATTGAAGTTTGGCGCCGCGCCATTATACCGCTGACACACAGGCAGACGTCTCGCTCGAAAGGTAGACAAGCTTTGGGCGAGCCTTGACGGGCCGCGATCGCGGGTGCCGCCTCGATCTGACCTTCAGACCGGCTGGTCGATGGATCTCGCCAGGGGAGTGAACAGCTTCGGACCCTGTTCCGTCATGTACCAGCAATCCTCCAACCGGATGCCAAACTCGCCGGGAATGTAGAGCCCCGGCTCGTCGGAGAAGCACATGCCCGGTGCGAGGGGCGTGAGATCGTTGCGCACGAGATAGGGATTCTCGTGGACATCCATTCCGATGCCGTGCCCGGTTCGATGCGACAAGCCGGGCAAGGCATAGTTTTTGCTCCAGCCCTTGCTCTCATAGAAGGCGCGGACCGCTTTGTCGACATTGCCCACGGCCGCGCCGATCCTGGCAGTCTCGAGTGCAATCTCCTGGCCGCGCTTCACCGTGTTCCACACTTCGCGTTGCCGGGGTGTTGGCTGGCCGAATACCCAGGTCCTGGATATATCGGACTGGTAGCCATGAACGATGCAGCCGCAATCGAGCAGAATGACCGAACCCTCGCGCACCGTCTGCACGACCTTCGAGCCGTGCGGAAACGCGCTGGCTTCGTTGAGCAGGCACAGCGAGAAGTCAAATCCGCCGCCGCCGAGGGCGGCCGTGGTGTCGCTCAGCAGTTTCGACACATCGGCGGTCTGCATGCCCGGCTGGATGTTGCCGTGGACATGGCGGATGGCCGCCAGCGTGATGTTGTTGGCGATCTGCATCAAAGCGAGCTCGGCCGGCGACTTGATCATCCGGCATGCGCGCACCAGCTCACTGCCGGGCACTGTTGCCCTGGCGCCGCCTGAGGCCTTCGTGACGGCGTCCACGATGAAGAAGCGCGTGTTGGAATCGACTGCCAGCGGAGCATCGTTCACCCCATGGCCCTGGCCGCTGCCTTTGGCGGCCCCGTTGACCGATTGGGCGATCAGCTCGAACGGGTTTTCATCCTCCTGCCACGGCCTGATCTCGCCGGGCACCTGCAACATCTCGCGGATGGAGGGCGACTCGAAGAAGGGAGTCACAATGATCACAGGTCCGCTGGCCGGAATGACCGCAGCCGTGACCCGTTCGCTGATCCACCAATGGATGCCGGTGAAGTATTCCAGTGTTGATCCCGACTCCACGAGCAGAGCGGCGATTTTCTTTTCCTGCATCAAACCCTGCACCTTGGCAAGGCGCGCCTGTCGCTCCTCAGGCGTAATGGGTCTGGCATCTCCCGTCATCGGCTTCAGGCCGATGGGGCGCGGCCGCATAGGTGGGGTGGCCGTGACATTGGCTGTGGCAGTTGAGACGACGGCAGCCGCGGCTGCGGCTGCCCCGAGAACGGTGCGCCTGGAGAGTGTCATTCCTTCAATATAGCGTAACTTGAGAGTCATGAAAGATCATTCAGTGTCGGAATTCGTGCAGGTGCGCGGCGCCCGCGAGCACAACTTGAAGAATGTCGATGTGGACATACCGCGCAACTCCCTGGTCGTATTCAGCGGTGTGTCGGGCTCGGGAAAGTCGTCGCTGGCCTTCGGAACCTTGTATGCCGAGGCTCAGCGACGCTACTTTGAATCCGTGGCGCCTTATGCGCGCCGGTTGATTGACCAGGTGGGCGTGCCCGCCGTCGACTCCATCGATGGACTTCCGCCGGCGGTGGCGCTCCAGCAGCAACGAGGCGGGTCCAGTACGCGTTCCTCCGTGGGTAGCGTCACCACGATTTCCAATCTGCTGCGAATGCTTTATTCGCGCGCGGGCACGTATCCGCCGGGCCAGCCGATGTTATATGCCGAGGACTTCTCCCCCAACACGGCACAAGGTGCCTGCCCGCGCTGTCATGGGATTGGCCGGGTGTACGAAGTCACGGAAAAGACAATGGTCCCCGATGACTCGCTCACCATCCGGGAGCGCGCCCTCGCGGCCTGGCCACCAGCATGGCATGGGCAGAACCTGCGCGACATTCTCGTGACCTTGGGCTACGACGTCGATACGCCCTGGCGTGATCTGCCGAAAAAAGATCGGGACTGGATCCTGTTTACAGAGGAACAGCCAACAGTGCCGGTGTATGCCGGATTTACGCCCGCCGAAACGCGCCGGGCGCTACGGCGGAAAATGGAGCCGAGCTACATGGGCACCTTTACGGGCGCCCGCAAATATGTGCTCCATACGTTTGCTACTACACACAGCGCGCTCATGAAGAAGCGTGTTGCGCGCTACATGGTTGGTGGACTTTGTCCGGTGTGCCACGGAAAGAAGCTCAAGCCGGCCGCGTTGTCCGTGAAATTCGCTGGCTGCGACATCAGTGAGATTTCGCAGCTGCCGCTGGCGAAACTTGCCGGGGTCCTGGAGCCTGTCGCCGAGGGCAGATTCAACAAGGCGGCGGCCAGACTCAGTGACGAGAAGCGTATCGCGGCCCAGCGCATTGCACACACGGTTCTCGAGCGCGTGGCCACTCTGAGGGAATTGGGGCTGGGATATCTCTCGCTCGACCGCAGTACACCGACCCTGTCACCGGGAGAGCTGCAAAGGTTGCGCCTCGCAACTCAGATCCGCTCGAACTTGTTTGGAGTGGTGTATGTGCTGGATGAGCCGTCCGCGGGCTTGCATCCGGCTGACGGAGAGGCGTTACTGAAGGCCTTGGGACAGCTGAAGCAATCCGGCAACTCCGTGTTCGTCGTCGAGCACGACCTGGAGGTCATGCGGCGCGCCGATTGGATCGTTGACGTGGGGCCCGACGCCGGCGAGTTGGGGGGACAGGTACTTTATAGCGGGGCACCGGCGGGCCTTCGCGCAGTCAGGGCATCGAAGACCGCTCAATATCTTTTCGCGCAGCAGGGGTTGCCGCCCAGGCGGCGGCGCGCACCCGCCCACTGGCTGAAGCTGCGGTCCGTGACCCTGAACAATCTTCACGAGCTGAGCGCCGATTTCCCGATTGGCGTGCTTACCGCCATCACCGGTGTGTCCGGTTCCGGCAAATCGTCCCTGGTCAGCCAGGCGCTCGTGGAGCTGGTTGCCGCGGAGTTGGGACATGAGCCGCCGGTTGTCCAGGACAGCCCGGAAGCGGGTGTCGATCTCGAGGCCGCAGTTCCCGGAATGACTTCGGGGCACATCGCCGCGGGAATGGAGCTCATCAAACGGCTGGTCAACGTCGACCAGAAACCGATCGGCCGCACGCCCCGGTCCAATCTCGCGACGTATACGGGGTTGTTCGATCATGTACGCCGGCTGTTTGCAGCGACGTCGGCCGCCCGGGCGCATCGTTATGATGCCGGACGTTTTTCCTTCAACGTTCCCAAGGGCCGGTGCCCAACGTGCGAGGGTGAGGGATTCGTCAGCGTCGAGCTGTTGTTCATGCCGAGCGTGTATGCGCCGTGTCCCACCTGTCACGGGGATCGATATAACAAGGAGACGCTCAAAATCACGCACGGCGGCAAGAACATCGCCCAGGTGTTGGGAATGACAGTGAGGGAGGCTCGCGAGTTCTTCGCGAACGAGCCGTCAGTATTGCGCTCGTTGCAGTTGCTGCAGGACATTGGGCTGGGGTACTTGCGTCTGGGGCAACCTGCAACGGAGTTGTCCGGTGGGGAGGCGCAGCGGATCAAACTGGCCACGGAGCTGCAACGTTCGCAGCATGGCAATACGCTTTACGTTCTGGATGAGCCGACGACCGGCTTGCATGCGGCGGACGTTGACAAGCTGATGACGCAGTTGAATACGCTGGTGGATGCAGGCAACACGGTCGTGGTGGTTGAGCACGACATGCGCGTGGTTGCTGCCAGCGACTGGGTCATCGACATGGGGCCGGGCGCGGGAGATCAGGGCGGGCGCATTGTTGCAAGCGGTACACCGGCTGAAATCGCCGAAAATTCGACGAGCCGAACTGCCGGCTACCTGGGCGCAATAACCCGTTGATTCGATTGCCCTGATGGTGCCGCTGACGGCACTGGCGGAACCCGGCGCGCCGTTTGCTGCCCAATCCGGAAGTGGCCCAATCGAGGTAGGGTAGCGCGGAGCGGCTTGAGGTATCGTGCGCCGCCCGCATATACGGCTTGCGGACGCCGATTCACGGCAAGAGGTTGCCATGTTCAAGAATTTCAGGACATCACTCGTTTTGATTCTCGCGTTGGGGTGCGCGGGACCCGTGCTGGCCCAGACGGACCCCACACCGCATCAGGTCTACCAGGCTGTGCAGGCAGGTCATCTGGATCAGGCTCATGCGATGATCAACCAGGTTCTCCAGCATCACCCTGAGAGTGCGGAGGCGCACTACATCGCTGCTGAAGTGTATGCCCGCGAGGGAAACCTGGGGTCAGCGCGGCAGGAGCTTGCGACCGCTGAGACGATTAAGCCGGGCTTGCCTTTCGCCAAGCCTGAGGCGGTTCAGCGTCTGCAACGCCAATTGTCGCAGGGGCAGAGCATGCGCATGGCCCCTCGCGCCGAACAGAGAAACTCCCAGGTTCACTCCGCCATTCCGTGGGGCTTTCTGCTGATCGTTGTGGGCGTTATCGCCGTGCTGTGGGCGGTTATGCGCCGACGTAGAGCGACGGCGGTCTATCAACAGTATGGGGGTGGGGGTGGCGGGCCCGTCGTACCGGGCGGCGGTGCCCCGGGTTACGGACCGGGTCCGGGATACGGGCCTGGCTACGGTGGTGGTGGCCCGGGAATGGGTTCCGGTATTGCCGGTGGCTTGGCGACCGGCCTGGGTGTCGGCGCCGGAGTCGTGGCGGGTGAGGCGCTCGCGCACAACTTCCTCGATCGGGGCCGCGAAGGCGGCGTCGCGCCAACAAGTGAAGGGGAATATCCACCCGCGAACCCGAACGCCGACAGTGGCGGCAATGACTTCGGGGTGAACGACGGCGGCGGCTCATGGGACGACGGCGGAGGTGGCGGCGGCGACTTGGGCGGTGGCGGTGGTGACGACTGGACGTAAGACACCGTAAATTGAGCGAAACAAGGTCGGCGCGATCGGTGACGGTCGCGCCGATTTCGTTTGTGCGCGGCCGGCGAGGCGCGGAGTTGATGCGGGAGGGGCAAGCGTTGCCGGAACCTGAAGGCGTCCGGGGCGTTGCAAGTGATTCCATTTCAAGCGAGATAAGCGAATGACCCGAGTCAGGGAGGGCAGTCCGCATGCCCACGGTGCGATCTGGGACGGCAAGGGTACAAATTTCACGCTGTTCTCTGCCAATGCCACGAAGGTGGAGGTCTGTCTGTTCGACCCGCAGGGCCAGAAGGAATTGGAGCGGCTGGAACTGCCGGAATATACCGATCAGATCTGGCATGGCTACATCAGGGACGTCCACCCGAGCTCGGTGTATGGCTTCAGGGTGCATGGGCCTTACGAGCCTCAGGCAGGGCATCGCTTCAATCCCAACAAGCTGGTGCTCGATCCCTATGCGCGCGGGCATACCGGGGAGCTCAAGTGGAATCCGGCCTGTTTCGGCTACACCATCGGCGCCAAAGACGACGACCTGAGCTTCGACGAGCGCGACAGCGCGCCGTTCGTGCCCAAGTGCGTCGTGGTGGACCCGGATTTCGACTGGAAGGGGCAGCCCCGCGTCGGGGTCACTTCGTGGGACGGCACCATCATCTACGAGACACACGTCCGCGGATTTACGAAGCTCCACCCCGGCGTACCGCAGAAGCAACGCGGTACCTATGCCGGATTCACAAAGGAAGTGATTGCGTACGTAAAGTCTTTGGGCGTTACGAGCGTGGAGCTGCTGCCGGTCCATACGTTCATCAATGACAGCCAATTGCTCGAGAGGGGACTGACCAACTACTGGGGGTACAACAGCATCGGTTTTTTTGCCCCCGACCCGCGTTACGCATCCGAACCGGAACAGTCACTGCGCGAGTTCAAGGAGATGGTGGCCCGGTTTCACGACGCGGGGCTCGAGGTCATTCTCGATGTGGTTTACAACCACACTGCCGAAGGCAACGAGCGGGGACCGACTTTGTCCTTCAAGGGCATCGACAACGCTTCGTATTACCGGCTCCTTCCCGATAACCCGCGCTACTACATCAATGACACCGGAACCGGTAACACGCTCAACCTGTCGCATGCGCGCGTCATCCAGATGGTGATGGACAGCCTGCGTTACTGGGTCCACGAAACCCACGTGGACGGATTCAGGTTTGATCTTGGAACCATCCTGGCACGCGAGCCCTCGGGCTTTGACAGCCAGAGCGGCTTCCTGAAGGCCTGCAATCAGGATCCCGTGCTGAGCACGGTGAAGCTGATCGCCGAGCCCTGGGATATCGGTCCTGGCGGCTACCAGGTCGGCGGTTTCCCCCCTGGCTGGTCGGAATGGAATGACCGCTATCGCGATACCGTACGTGATTTCTGGAGGACCGAGGCCGCGGCCAAGGAAATCGCTCCGCGGTTGTGTGCCTCGGGCGACTTGTTCAACCACCAGGGCCGCAGGCCGTGGGCTTGTGTCAACTTCGTGACGGCCCATGACGGCTTTACGCTCAATGATCTCGTCAGCTACAACGACAAGCACAACGAGGCAAACGGCGAGGACAACAAGGACGGAACCGACGTCAACCGCTCATGGAATTGTGGCGTGGAAGGCCCGACGGATGATCCGGAAATCAATGTCTCGCGCGCCCGGCAGATGCGCAACTTCCTGGGCACACTGCTGCTTTCGCAGGGAACGCCAATGATGCTGGCGGGAGACGAGTTCGCGCGTACCCAGCGGGGCAACAACAATGCCTACTGCCAGGATAACGAGATCAGTTGGGTCGACTGGAGCTTGAAGGATCGAAACGAGTCCCTCGTCCGCTTCGTCCAGAAGCTGACCTGGATGCGTCACAAGTATCCGATTCTGCGCCGCAGCCGCTTCCTGACCGGGGACTACAGCAAGGACCTCGACGTCAAGGACCTGACCTGGATCAATGCGTCCGGCTCTGAAATGCAGGCCGAGAACTGGGACGACGAGGGGATGCGTTGCTTCGGCATGCTCATCGACGGCCGTGCCCAGCCCACTGGCGTGCGGCAGCGCGGCACGGAAGCGACGATGTTGCTGGTCCTCAATGGCCACTTCGATCTCGTGGAGTTCACATTGCCCTCCGCGCCGGGTGGCAACACCTGGACACGCTTGATTGATACCAACGTTCCCGATGACAAGGACACACCGGCCTTCGAGACCGGCGAGTCCTACGGGGTCACCTCGAGATCGCTGCTGCTGTTCGCGTTGGGCGACTAGATCCTGCGCGGGCGCCGCGGTAGCAGGGGCCTAGCGGCCCTGCCTCAATGCAACGAATAGCGACTCTCCATTCGGGACGCCCAATCCCGTACAGGCATTCCACCCAGGGCCCGCCTGGTATCCAATGCTGCCGCCGCTCGGAATGTTGTTCCCCTGTGTGATCTGGCGCAGCAGAGTCGGGTTGGCGTAGACAAAGGGCAGAAAGAATCCGACCGGTGTGGTTGCGCCCTCGTTGATCAGCGCAGCGAGTCCGGCCCACAAGGGCGCAACGGCACTGGTGCCGCCGACAACTTCGGTCCGCCCATTTACCACCACGCGGTAGCCGGTCGACGGCGCGGCATCACCGGCAATATCGGGAACACCGCGACGGGTCTGACCGTCATTCACGCTGGGCGGCAAACTCGCGTTCTGTTGAAAGGACGGCACGGGAAACACGTCGCTGATTCCGCCGCCTGAGCCGGTGCTGCCATCGTTCCAGACAGTTTCGCTGCTGATCGCGGCGCCACTGACCGAAATGGATGTGCCGCCACAGCCGATGGCCCAGGGGCTGGATGCCGGGAAATCAACATGCGCGCGGCCGTCATTGACGCCGTCGGTTGACAAATTGTCGCCGGATGCGCAGAACACGGATACATTGACGGTAGAAGCGTCCTGCAGCGCCGTATTCATCGTCTGGAGCGCCTGTTGAGTCCAGTTGGATTCTGCACTTCCCCAGCTGATTGAAACGACACTCGGCTTGTTGGTCGTATCGTGTACGGCAGACGTGATTGCATCGACGAATCCGGCATCGGTGTTGGGTGCAAAGTAGACGGCAATTCTGGCTCCCGGCGCGCCACCTCCCGCCACCTGGATATCCAGTGCAACTTCGCCATCGGCGCCGTCATCCGGGGTTGGAGTGTTCTGGCCGCCATCGACCGACACAGCCAGCACTGTTGGCGGTGAGAGGCCCATGGCGCGGAACGCCGTCGTCGTGTCTGATGGTGTGAATCCGCCGCCGAGCTCGATGAGCGCAATGCACTGGCCTTTGCCCGTCACGGAGGTCGGAAACGCGTACAGCCGCGCTACGTCGTTGGGCATGAATGAAGCCGATACCTGGGCTGCAGGCTGAAACACCAGCCTGGGCTGCGCGGCGGGACGCGAGTCGAGTCCCAACACGGATTCGACGACGGGGTGCAGCTCTGCCGGGAGTTTGAGTGCGCCGCTGCGCCCCCGGAACGTCCGCTTCCCATCATGGTAGTGGCCCAACTTGGTTTGAAACGCGGCCTGAAACTGGGCAGCCGTGCCGCCCAGCCTGACCAGGCGCTTCGCCGGCTCGGTCGCGACCACGGACAGTCCATGGTCTTTCGCAAAGTCCTGAATCAACTTGAAGTCGTCCGCGTGCTGCGCCGTGCGCCGGGATGCCAGATCCGCGCGTGGATCGGCACTCTGCCTGGCAGCACCGCCCTCATTGTTCCGAGGCTTCAGGTAGATGCTGACTTCGAAGCGCTCGTCGGCCGGAACATCGCCGATACGCTTGCACGACGGGCCTGGTGCAGCCTTATGGCTGGGGGCGAATTCCATGTATGAACGACTGACCATGAGCGCTCTCTCCTTATGACCTGCTGCAAGCAGCTAGTTATAGCGCAAACACGTCCAGGACTTCGAAAGTCGCCATGTGCATACAGCGAGCAGCTGAGGTTCAGTGAAGAATTGTCAGTGTTGCGCAGGCCCCAGCAATGCGTAGCGTCGGCCTTCCGGCAGCTCGTATCGACGCACGACCGTTGCAACGCCTGAGCTCGCCAGGGTTCCAGCGAGGCCATCATCGGGGGCCGGTGTGGGATGAATGCGGTCAAGCACACGCTTGACGTCCCCGGGAGTACGTCCCGGCAGCTTCACTAACACGCGTGCCTGCGGTCCTTGCGTGCGGAACCATCCCGAGACGAGGTCGGCGGGGTTGTCAGTGTCGGTGTTGAGAGCCACAAACTGCGTACGGAGCCGATGATCGAGCATCGCGATCGTCGTCTCATCAGGATTCAGCAGAGCCAGGGGTCCCTTGCGCGAATCGTCGTGGATGTTCCGTGCCAGCGAAGGCAGATCCTGCCAATGATCAATGGTTGGAAAAATCGCAAGGCCGCCGAGGGTTAACGTGGCGGCATAGGCGGTATAAGTCCAGGCGAGCGCGCGGAACGTATCGCCCGAGCGCTGCGTGTTGGAAGCAAACAGCAGCGTGATGCAGGTGATTGCAATGACAACAGCGGCATTGATCGCGTAATTGATCCCGGAGAGCCCCGGCGCCGCCACGGCAAGCACCACCAGGACGGCCGCAAACCCGACGGCGATCAGGGCCACGAGCACCTGAGTCCCGCGGATGGCAAAGCGATCGAACCGTGACAGTGCCGGGCGCCGCCCACCGACCACCAGCTCCGACAACCACAAGCCAACCAGCAGTCCAAAGCCGAGAAGGACCGGTGCAGCGTAGATGTCGCGCGCAGTAGCTGCGAGGGACAGCAACACGAGAAAGGGCACGATCGCGCAGAGCGCAAATCGCCAGGGCGTGCCCCGATCGATGCCGCTACGCAGCCGGACCCAGGCGCGGCCGACAGCCGCGGCGGCCAGCAGGGTCCAGGGCAACAAGTAGACGGGCAGCTCGAGGAGGTACTTGCCAGGCCAGCTCTTGTGACCCGTCGTGTAGTCGAGCGCCGCCGGGCCGGAAATTTTAGTGAACCGCCCGACGATGTTGTGCCAGAACAGAGAGAGCAGGGCGTCGCGACCATGATCGGTGCGACTCACTGCGTAGATCCACGGACCAATCAACAATGCCTGGGCGACCAGGCCCACATACAGTTCCCAACGTCGCAGCTCCGACCAACGCCGCTCCCACGCAATGATCGCGAGGAGTGCGACCGCGGGCACCAGCCAACCAGGCGCGCTCTTGGCCATGAACCCAACGGCGGCGCCCGTGTGCATCAACGTATAACCGAACAGCTTGCTGCGCCCGGCGGGTGCGCGATAGCCCAGATACGCGCCCAGCAACGCGATGGCGCACCCGGCCAGTAAGCAGGCATCCGGGGCAAGCCAGATAGCAACGCGAAAGGCCGTAATCGCCGTACAGGCAACCACAGCCGCGACTATGGCTGCAATAGCGCCATCCATCGCAAAGGCCAGCGCACCGATCGCAAGTGCCGTGATCGCCGCGTAGAGCAGGTTGGGGACGCGCGCCGCAGCGGGCGAATCTCCGTACACCTCGATTGCGGCTGCCGACATCCAGTAGGACAGCGGTGGTTTTTCAAGGAAGGGTGTCTCCGCGAGCTGTGGCAGGGTGCGGTCATTCTGCAGGCTCATCCGCCAGGAAATATCCGCTTCACGTGGCTCGTCCGGTGTCCACGCACCACGACACAAAATCCCGATGATCCACAGGGGTGCGAGCGCAAGGAGGACGACCAGGGGCCAGCGACGCACGTTGTTTCTTGTCCGAGACGGGTGCGGGCACCCGGAAGCGACGGATTATGCCGGTACCGGGCGGACGGCGCCCGCCGCGCCCTCAGGACCCTGTGCCGCACAGTGGCTTCGGGACCTTCGTCCGGTTCTGCAACCTCGCGCGCAGCGCTAGCATCGACGCGGCTTGCTGTAAACCCATGATCCGACACGTTACAGACTCTGATATAGAACGAGTCCGCGCCTTTCTCGAAAGTCACGTGGACACATCGCTATTTCTGTTGTCGACGCTGGCTGCGCTTGGGCCGCGCCTGGGCAGCCATCTGAATTCCGGCAACTTCCGGGTGATCCAGGAGGGCGGACAGATCGCCGCCGTGTTCTGCCTGACCCGCCGCGGCAATCTGCTCGTGCAGGCCGGCGGGCGCGTGGACTTGGCCGAACAGATTTTCGAGGACTGCGAGACCGAGCCCATGGAAGTGCGCGGCATCGTAGGGGAGTGGCCGGCTGCAGAGGCACTGTGGAAACTGCTTTGCGCGGATCCGCGCTTCGAGCCGACGCACGCCCTGAAGGACGTTCTGTATCGGCTGATGTTGAAAGAGACGACGCGGCCGGCCGGCGAGGCGCTGAACGGGTCGGTGACCGTGCGGGCGCTCGATCCTGAGGACTTCGTGCAGTGGGAGCGACTCAACAGTGCCTATTTCGCCGAGTTGAGTCTGCCGTTGCAGGCCACTCTCGAGCAACGCCGAACTGATTTCATCGTTCGAATCCGCTCCGGGCTGTGGTGGGGCGCGTTCGATGATTGTTACGACCTGGTATCGATTGCCGCTCTGAACGCGACGTATGGATCCCTGGGCCAGGTTGGAGGCGTGTATACACGGCCCGCCGACCGCAAGAAGGGGCTCGCCAAGGCGGTCATGCGCCTGCTCATCGAGGACTGCCGCAAGCGGCTCAGATTCGAGAAGCTCGTCCTCTTCACGGGTGAAGACAACACCGCAGCGCGCAGGCTGTACGAATCGCTGGATTTCCAGGCGGCCGGCGCCTTTGGACTGCTCCTGGGCGATCGGCGAGCCAACATCCGCGCGCCCGAGCGGCACAAATGGGCCGGCCAGTCCGGCGAGATGTATACGTATGAGGTGTTTGACTGGCCGGCACGCCTCACGCCCGGGCCGGGAAACTACATCTTCGCCACGAGCAACGCCGCCGGCGACTGGCACCCGCTGCTCGTGGGTGAATGCGCCGATCTGTCCACGCTGACCGTGCAGGACCGATTGCGCAGCGGGGCAGGCAGGCATCCGGCTACGCACGTACATGTCCGCCTGAACTTCAACCCGGTATCAGTGCGCCGCCGCGAGGTCAGCGATCTCGCGGAGCACTGGACTCCGCCCGACCAGGACGTGCTCGTCTAGTCGAGCCGCGCCGCGTGACGAGCCGGGTGCCTACATTAGTAGGCAGAAGCGGGCGTGGCGAGTGCTCACTATCGTCGGCATGGGGGGACAGGGGTTACTGGCTGCGTTCGGAGAGGTAATCAAGGAAGCGCGCTTGAGCGCCGACCTGTCGCAGGAGGAGCTCGGATTCAACGCGGGGCTGAATCGCAACTACGTGGCCGACATCGAGAAGGGACGCCGCAAGCCCAGCCTCATCACGATATTCTCGCTGGCGAAGGGGTTGGGCCTGTCGCCCGGTGTGTTGATGACACGCACCGAGCATCACCTGCGCTAATTAAAAACCGTACCGGACAACCATGCGCGCCACACGCGCATGCTCGGTGGACCAGTGCGCGAACGCCTCGCAAATCTGCTTGGTTCCCGGCGCTTCGGGTCCCTCCACGTACTTTTCGGCGAAGCGTCCTTGTCCGTTTTCCTGTCCAGCTATCACGCGGTTCGTACTCCACGGCGTTTCGGCCTCGGCAATTCGCGTGTATAGCTCGACCTCCGTGATCGTAGCGTTCGCTGGGATGGTCGCGCAGAGGGTCACGGCGCTAGCTTCTGATTCAGTGCAGACCGGAGCGGCGGGTTGAGTCGTTTCGCCAGTCACCCCCGGCGGTGTTGCTGTACCCGGCGGGCTCACCACGAGCGAGGGCCGGCAGGGGCCTACCGTCGCCATGACGACCACGCCGTCCGAGCCCAATTTGCGCAGCACACCCGCTTCGATTTCAGCCCGCACGCCGACGCGCGTCTGCTCGAGCTGGTTGGCCGTGCGCGTGATCTGGTCGACACGGTCCTGCAACTCACGCTGCACCATGTTCTGGGAAACGCGCTCGTTTTCCGTCAGCCACTGTGAGAGTGCAAATCCGCCGACCGCGGAAGCAATGATGATCACGAACAGAATGGCAAAAGGCCCTCGTCCCTTGCGGCGTCCGCCGGCCGCTTGAACACGCGCGCCGCCGTCTTTGCCGAGGGAAAAGCGTAGCTGCAACAGGGACATACAAACCGTCGCAGTCGCAGTGATGATTGCGGCCAATACGGAATCTGACATCAGCATCCTTCCTCGGACGCAACGCTAGCATGGCAGCCGTATCAGCTCGCGATGGAAGGCCCCGCAGACGCCGGAACTGGGAAACTGATCACAATCGGGTGTGGGGGAGTGGCTGTTGTTCCAGACACCTTGACCGGTGGTCAGAAATAGCCAGGCCCGTAATAATCGGGATAGTCGTCCGTGAGGCCTTTGAAGCGCCGGTGTATCCACAGGTACTGCTCCGGCACCTTGCGAACCTGCGCCTCGATCAGATGGTTGTAGCGTTCGGTGTCGGCGACCGGGCAGTCGCTGGGAAAGTTGTCGAAGGCCGGATGGATGACGGCGCGGTAGCCCTGCGTACCGGACAGGCGCTCGAAGAAATAGGGAAGGACGGTTGCACCGGTCATGCGGGCGAGCCGCGAGGTGAAAGTGTTGGTTGCGGCAGGGATGCCAAACAACTCCACCATCTGGGCGCCTTTCTTGCGATAACTCTGGTCGGGCGCATACCAGACGCATTCGTTTTGTTTGAGAGCCTTGATCACTGCGCGGATATCGTCCCGTGGAATCGGGTGCCCGCCGAACCGGGAGCGGCAGCGCGCCAGGGACCAGGCGAGCACCTCGTTCCTGGTCGGCCGAT
>JAQGOF010000236.1 GCA_028293745.1 Gammaproteobacteria bacterium
GTCCAGGCCTGGTACCACCGGTCGCCTTTCCCGTCGAGGTCACTCGCGCGCGAGATGAGCTGGTCAGCGACACGGCACGCGAAGTTGCGATACTCCTTCTTCCCCGTCGCCAGCCACAAACTCAGGAAGAACTCCACTTCGGCCGCGCTTCCACAACACTGGCACGCGACGTTCCAATAACCCGGTGTCAGCTTCTCCGGCACGCCGGACTCCATCACGCCGCGCGCCAGCTTCTCGACCCATTCCAGGTATCCGCGCTCTCCCGTGACCTGGTGGAGTTGATAAAACAGCCGCGCCGTTCCCGGAGGGCCGTGGCAGTAGCCCAGATAGTAGAGGTCCTTCAGATCCGGCTCACGGTAGTACACGAGCGCCGACTCGCCTCGTACCGTGGCGATGCTTTGAATGTGCTTCGCGCCGGCCCGGGCCGCCTCCAGATACCGCGCCTCACGCGTTTCCTCGTAAAGGCGCGCCAGGACGTACGCCACCCCAGCCGTGCCGAGTTCGAAGTTCGGGAACCAGGCATCGGCGGGAATTCCAGCCTTAACGAGCGCCGGCGTGAGCGGGGGAAATCCCTGCCACCTCAACCCGCCGCGCGAATCCGGGGATGACAGCTCGAGAATCCGATCGCCGCCGCGCATGGCCAGCTCGAGCAAACGGCGGTCGTCGAAGGTGCGTGCGGCGTAGAGAAGATAAAGAATGATCCCGCCGCCTAACCCGACTGCCGGTGAGGACATCCATTCAACGCCCTTTCCCTTGGGCGTCGCCGCAGCCGCCAGCGCGCGGGTTGCGTTCACCGCCGCATCACGGTACGTCGTCATGTTGGTGGCTTTCCAGGTCTCGGCTAAGGCAAATGCGACTCCCGCAAGACCCTCGTCGAAAGACAGGCCGTGGTCCGCCAGGACGGCAGAAGAATCCTTGCCCGGCAGATGCTCCCAACTCGCTGCGAGGTAGTCGGCCCCACGCCGGGCATCTTCGAGATAACTGGAATCCGCCGTGGCACGCGCCAACTCCAGGAAAAAGAGCACGGTACCGGCGCTACCGCTGTAGAGGGTGTTGTCGGGTCCCTGCGTGATGCGCTTGTCGGGATGATCGGGTTCCGGAAGCCACGCGATCCCCACTTCCCTTGCCACCTGAGCACTGCGAATCCACCGGGCAGTCCGCACTGCCGCGGACAAATACACATCGTCGTGCGAGGCCGGTGTCCCATTCTGCGCCGCCGTTTTTCCCGAGACTCCCCCAGCAAGCGTCGACCCTCCCATGACCGCTGCGACGCCAGCTCCCAGAAGGCTCCGGCGCGTGGTCAGAAACGGCCCTTTTTCTGATGCCACCTCAGTCACTCCTGATCCAACTCGCGACCACGGCCGCTGATGTTGAGTTCAACGCACACAATGCCGAATGCGGCTGCCTGGATGAAAAGGAACTGTCCATCCTGGGTCAGAACTTGATGCCGACCGCCTTGGTTTCCGTGTAGGCCTCGACCCCCGCGCGCCCGAGCTCCTGGCCGATCCCGGACTGTTTGAAGCCACCGAAGGACAGAGCGCCCAGCTCGCCCCCGTTTACTTCGATAATGCCCGCGTCGATGGTCCGCGCCAGCCGATGGGCGTGTCCCAGGTCGCGCGTCCAGATCGCGGCCGCCAATCCGTAGTCAGTGTCGTTGGCCATGGCGGCGAGTGAATCCGTCTCATCGTCCGAGAACCTCGTCACGCACAGGACGGGCCCGAAGATCTCCTCCCGCACCACCGACATGTCAGGTCGCGTGTTGGCCAGCAGCGTCGGCTCGATGAAATACCCCTTGCCGCTGATCGAGCGCCCGCCGGTGACGAGCTCGGCTCCCTCGCGCTTGCCCGCCTCGATATACTTGAGGACCCGGTTTCGTTGAGATTCGCAGATCAGCGGGCCCATTTGCGTGTCCTGCGCCAGGGGAGCCCCAATCTTCAGAGCCCGCGCGCGGGCTTCAAACCCCGCTACAACACGTTCGTAGACACGTTCATGGGCGAAAAGGCGCGTGTGGGCCGCGCAGTATTGGCCGGTCTTGAAAAACAATACCGACGAGACCGCCTCGGTTGCGGCCTCGACGTCCGCATCCGGCAGAATGATGACCGGGGACTTTCCACCCAGCTCGAGCGTGACTCGCTTGAGCGTTCCGGCCGCGTCCACCACCAGTGACTTTCCCACCTCGGTCGAGCCGGTAAAGGCGATCTTTGCCACGCGTGGGTGTTTGGCCAGCGCCCGCCCCGCAACCGGACCGTCACCGGTCACCACATTGAAAACACCGGGCGGCAGCTCCGCCTCCTGCATCAACTCGGCCAGCCGCAGCGTCGTCAATGGCGCGAGCCCGGCGGGTTTCAACACCATGGTGCATCCGGCCGCCAGGGCCGGACCGATCTTGAACATCGACAACAGGAACGGTGCGTTCCAGGGCGTAATCGCCCCGACGACGCCCAAGGGCTGACGGATGGAGAAGGCAATCGACCCTGAGCGGCTGTCACTGATCGGCACCTCACCGCCGACCTTATCGGTCCAACCGGCCGCAGTGCGCAAAACATCGATGGCGCGAGCGATATCCCCGTAGCGCGTGTGCGTGACGGGATTGCCGCCGTCGAGTGACTCCAACGTCGCAAGCTCATCCGCATTCCGTTCGATCAGCTCGGCGAGCTTGAGCAGCTTGCGCGTACGCTCAGGTGCGACCATTCGGCCCCAGTCACCGCGAAACGCCCTTTCGGCCGCGGCGACCGCGCGGTCGATATCCTCCGCGTCACCCGTCGCGATCGTGGTCAGCGCCTCGCCCGTTGACGGGTCGATGACGGCTTTGCGCTCACGACCGCTCGGCTCAATCCACTTCCCATCGACGAATATCAGATGCTCTCGTTCGAGAAAGTCGGTCTTCAGTCGCTGCGCGTGTTGGAGAAACGGATTGCTCATGGAAGAATTTCTCAGCTTGCTTTGCCCGAGGCCTCGCGAGCCTCTTCGGCCACGTCCCCGAGATCTGCCAGCTTAAATTGACGGATCAGGTCCCACTCTCCGGCGCCCACCTTGGCGACCCATTGCGGGTCTGCGATGTTGCTGCGGCCCACGGCGATTAGATCGAACTCGGATGACTGGAAGCGGTGAGCGAGCGCTGGAAGGTTGATCTCAGCGGGCCCCTGGGTTTCTTGCCCCGAAAATGACTCGACCATATCGACGGTGAGTCCGACACCGCCGACCGCGATGACCGGCTTGCCGGAGAGTTTCCGCGTCCACCCCGCCAGGCTCAGCGGCGAGTCCGGCCAGGCGGCGTCCCCGAAACGACGCGTCGAGACATGGAACACATCCGCACCAGCGCGCACGAACGCCTCCAGCAGCACGGCGAGCTCGGCGGCAGAGCGCGCGACCTGCGCCTCATAGTCGGTCAACTTCCACTGCGAAAACCGCACGGAGATCGGGAAATCGGCCCCGACCTCATTGCGAACCGCGTGGACCACTTCGGCGGGAAACCGCACGCGATCGGCGATGTCAGGCCCGCCATACCGATCATCGCGCCGGTTGGTGCCCGACCACAGAAACTGATCGAGCAGATAGCCGTGACAGGCGTGGATCTCCACACCATCCGCGCCGATGTGCTTGGCGATGCGAGCGGATCGGACGAAGGCCGCCTTGACCGCATCGAGGTCGGCCAAACTTGCCGGATTGCCCACAGGGGTCCCCGGCTTCATGAGCCCGGATGGACTCAACACGGGGGAGCCGGTGAAGTAATCCCCGTCCGGCGCGGCGAGCAAGGCGCCGTCGTGCCCGAGTTGGGTAAAGAAGTGACCCCCGGCCCGGTGGATAGCCTCGGCACAGCGGCCCCACTCCTGTGCGGTGTCATCGGCCAGGCGGCCGTATTTGCGGGTACGGGATGCCGATGGATGATCCACGGCGACGCACTCGCTGATAGTGAGCTGAACACCGCCTCGCGCCCGCGCGGCGTAGTAATCGGCAAGACGTCTTGGAGGATGTCCGTCAACGCACCAGCCGCGTTGCATACCCGGCATGACGAAGCGGTTCTTCAGCTCGAGCGATCTGATCCTCAAGGGATCAAACAGCGCAGACAGGTCCGCCGATGAGGGGTGTGCTGAGGCTTGGATTGCAGCGTTCATCGCCGGTGCCGTGTCTTGCATTGAATGTAACTGTCATTGATACTAATTTAAGCCTGACTTGAATGCAATAGTCATGGATACATTACGGACGGCGCAGGCGCAAGATGATCGATTTACGTTTTCCAACCGCGCTGCAGATCGTGCTGGGGATTCAGATTGCCGAGGAGGATGGCGTGCGCTGCACGAGTCAGAAGCTCGCGGATTCTCTCGGCGTCAATGCCAGTTTCGTACGCAAGTTACTCGTCCCTCTCAGTCGCGATGGGATTGTTGCCGCGAGCCAAGGCAAAGGAGGAGGCGTGCGCCTGGCGCGCAAGCCCGAAACGATCACGCTGCGCGACATTTACCTCACCGTGACGGATGAGAAAAAACTCTGGGTAGCACGTTCGGATGTGCCCTGTCAGTGCGTCGCAAGCGCCAATATTGTCCAATTTTTCGAACGCCTGGCGGGCGAGGCGGAGGGGCTCGTGCTCCAGATGCTGGCCAATCGAACTGTCGCGGACAGCGTTTCAGAGATCCGGAAACTGGAAATGGCCCGCCTCAGCGGTTACGTCGTCTCCCGAACAGCCCGCAACGGTTGAGAGTCAGTACGACGGCGGGAGCGCCGACGCTCGTCCAGACGCAGAATATCTGCCAGGCTTTCGGCGATCGTCCGGCGCTGCAGTGTCTCGAGCATTGCCCGCTCAGCCTCTCCGGTAACGGTATCGAAAAACTCGTTGATATTGGCGCTGATCCGGCAACGGCGCGGAATGTTATCTCGGATGGCCAGAATCGCTTTGTTCTCGATCACGGACTGATAGACGTCGCGCAGGGTGATCCGATCCGCCGCGCGGCCCAACCGCAGGCCCCCGCCCTTGCCGACGGAGGGACGGATCAGCCCGTCGCGACTCAGCGGAAACAGGAGCTTGCGGATCAGGCTGGGATTTGTTCCGAGGCCTTCAGCCAGCATCTGACTGGTACAGCGGAAATCATCGTGCTCAGCGAGGGCCACACTGAGCACCATCTGGACAGCGGTTGAGAAGCGCAGGTCGATCATCGTCGCTCGTCGGCGATCCAGCCGCCAGTTACAAGACACTCGCTAAATGTACCATTGTCAGTCACACTTTGCACCTGGGGCGACGGTGACCAGCGAGGGTGGCGGAGGCGGGACGGCGGTGAAGCAGCGCATGGGTGTCGAGCCCGTTTTTTCGAAAGACGACTGACGCGATGGATATCCGCGCACTCACGAGCTTCGTGGCCGTGGCCGAACACCTCAGTTTCGCGCGTGCCGCTGAACGCCTCAACACCGTCCAGTCTGCAGTCAGTCAAAGAATCAAGTTGCTCGAGCAGGAAGTCGGTGCACAACTGCTGGATCGGTCACGGCACCATGTGCGACTGACCGAAGCCGGCCGACTTTTCCTGGTCGAGGTACGCCGTACGCTATCGCAGGCCCGCGAGGCGGTCCGTGTGGCTCGAGGGGCTGCCTCCGGCCAGCTCGGACGGCTGAATCTCGGCTTCGTCGACAACGCGCTCTGGTCGATCCTGCCGGCGACCCTGCGCAGCTTCGACGAAGCGTATTCGAGCGTCGCGCTCGGGCTGCAGCAGTTGGATCGCATGGCGCAGATTCAATCCCTGGAGGACGGCTCGATCGACGTCGGTATCATTCCGACACCGCACCCAGGTCGGGGGCTGGCGAGTAAAGTGCTCGTGGAAGCCCCACTCGTTGCCGCGCTTCCCAAAAGCCATTTGCTCGCCAAACACAAGTCGCTTGCTCTCGAGCAGCTTGCCGACCAACCGTTCGTACTCTTTCCGCTCACCATGCAAACCCGCATGTTGGAGATCATCGTATCCAGTTGTTCGAAAGCGGGTTTCGTCCCCAAGACGGGGCAGGAAGCTTCGCAACTGCATACGCTACTAGCGCTTGTAAACGCCAATCGCGGGATCACCATGGTTCCCAGTTGGGTGGCGGCCTCAGCCTATCCTACCGAAGTCGTGTACCGGCGGATCACGACGCCGATGGAGCCATACGGTCTGGTATTGGCCTGGTGCGAGGACAGCTCGAACCACACGATCGCAAGCTTCCGGCGAGTTGCTGAAGAGACGATTCAAAACAGTCCCTTCGCCTGAAGCTCGTCGGCACCGCGGCCCTACACATTACCAGCGCACTCGCAGGGACTTGAATGCCGGCAGCATCAGATTCGGTCGATACTGCATGGTCGCTTGCCCCTCGACGAGAACAAGGTCCGGCAGCCGCTCGAACAGCGTCTCGACCGCGATGCGTGCCTCCATGCGCGCAAGATTAACTCCGATACAGGCATGTGTGCGGCTGCCGAAGCCCAGGTTCTTGAACGCGCCATCCCGGCGCACGTCAAATTGTTCCGCCTTGTCGAAGACGGCGCTATCACGATTGGCAGAGGCGAGCGAGATGAATACCATGGAACCGGCAGCAATGGCTATTCCGCCAACATTTACATCGCTGCTCGTCTTGCGCATCAGACCACGAACCGGCGGACGAAAGCGCATCGCCTCATGTACGGCATTCGCGACCAGCGAGCGATCGGCCAGAATGGCTTGGAGCTGCTCGGGATGAGTGAGCAGCAGATGCAACAGTTGGGATATCAGAACCCCCGTTGTGTCCGCGCCGGCGGCAGCCACATTGACGACATTGTGCAGCACCTCGATGTCCGACATCGCCGCAGTGCCATCATCGGTCACCGCCTGGATGAAATCGGTCGTGAGGTCATCCTGAGGGTGATGCCGCCGGTCGGCAATCAGTTGCCGTATGTAGTCCTCGAAGGCGAAGACGCCGCGCCAGGCTGCCGCGCGCTCGTTTTCTGGTACGTCCCAGGCACCCGTCAACGTAAAGATATCATCGACCCAGCCGGCGAACTGTTGCGCATCGCGCTCGGGAGCCCCGACGATCTTTCCAATGACCGCCGGCGGGATCCTCACCGCATACTGGCCGACGAGATCTGCGCTACGGTCGGCGACGAAACCGTCGATCAGCGTGTTGGTATATTGACGGATCCAAGCCTCGCGCGCGTTGATTCGCGAGGGCATAAAGGCAGGTGTCATCAATTTCTTGAGACGCGTATGTTGTGGCGGATCGGTCATGACGAGTTGGTGTGCCAAGGGCAGTTGGCGGTCGCCGAACTCGCGGCGGATCTCATCGGGGACGTCCACGCGGGGCGTCAACACCGCGGCGTTGGAGTAGAGGGCCGGCTGTCCGTAGATCCGGTTGACGTCCTCATACCGGGTGACGACCCAGAAATCCAGCTCCGGAACATAGAAGACCGGCTGTTCGGCGCGCGCCCGAGACAGAACCGGATAGGGATCGTCGAGCTGCGATTGCGCGAACGGTTGGTACGGCTCAAACCGGGGTCGGGGGGCAGAACTGATGATGTCGTTCACATGCTTCTCCGATCAACTCAATCTTTCCAACAAATGCTCGATTCGAATGGGCAACTCGCGTATGCGAAGGCCCGTGGCATGAAAGACGGCATTGGCGATGGCAGCGTTCAAACCGACATTGCCGAGTTCGCCCACTCCCTTGATGCCCAGATCATTCACGAGCGAATCCTCTTCGGGCACGAAAATGGACTCGATCTGCCCGATATCGGCAGCGACCGGGACGAGGTATCCAGCCAGATCGGTGTTGACATAGCGCGCATGGTGAGCATCCATCTGCGTGGCTTCGTGCAACGCGGCGCTCATTCCCCAGATCTGACCTCCCATGAGCTGGCTCCGGGCAGTCAGTGGGCTGACGATCCGGCCCGCTGCAAATGCCCCGACCAACCGGGGCACACGAATCTCTCCGGTGCGCTCATGCACCCGGACTTCGACAAACTGAGCGCCGAAGGCGCACTGGATGCGGTCTTTGAGAAACGTTCCTCCGGTGAAGGCCGGTTGTCCCTTGTACATCCCGGCGACTCCTCCCGCGGGCGTGCCGTGCGGGGAATTCTCGGCATACGATTCCAAGGCTCCCCGTCCGAGGCGAGCGATGGCCGTGCGCAGCGGTTCCCGGCCTGCCGCACACACCAGATACCCGGCGATGAAGCGGATCTCGCGCGCGATCATGCCTTTGAGCGGACCTTCCGCTGCGGCAACAGCGGCGGCAATGATCCGCTCGCGAATGTCCTGACAGCCCTTGGCCACGGCGTTACAGACGCTGGCGGTACTGTTGGAACCTCCCGCAACGGGCCCGGGTGGCAGGCTCGAGTCTCCGACCTCGACCCGTACCTGATCGAGAGGAATCCCCAACCCTTCGGCGGCCGTGATCGCGACGACCGTCCGCACGCCCTGCCCCATCTCGTGTGCGGCAGTCTGAACCTGGGCCGCGCCGTCCGCCCAGAGGGTGATTCGGGCCGCTGCGGGGGCCATGAAGGTCGGATACAGACTTGAGGCACACCCGAAGCCGATACGCCAATCCTGCTCCCGCATGGACCCGGGGGTTGGATTGCGCCGGTTCCAACCAAACCGCTCTGCCCCCACATCGAAGCACTGCATCAGCGCCCGCGACGTGTACGGTCGACCTTCGATCGGCTCAACCTGCGTATCGTTGATCCGCCTGAGCTCGATCGGGTCCATGTCCAATGCCACCGCGAGCTCGTCCATGGCGGACTCGAGGGCAAAGAGGTAAGGCACCTCCGCCGGCGCCCGCATGAACCCGGGCGTGGCCCGATCGGCCGCGCACACTGTGACGCTGGATGCCACATTGGGACACGCATACAGACGTGTGGAGACATCGACACCGGCGACCTTGTAGGTGTCGCGCCGCGAGCTCACTTCCCAGCCCTCATGGATCAGGGCCTGCAACCGACCCTCGCGGCTCGCGGCGAGGCGCACGCGATGTCGGGTTTCCGCGCGGTAGGTGGCAATGGTGAAGCCGTCCGCCCGGCTCGCCTCGAGTCTCACCGGACGACCGATCATTTTCGCGCCCAAGGCAATCACTGCCGTGGTCTGGGAGAGAAAACTGCGGCCTCCGAAGGCACCGCCCAGGTATGGGGAGACGATGCGAACGTCCGCAGGGGGTATGCCCAACTGGTCCGCGAGCCCATACTGGTACCCGTAGACATTCTGACTCGATTCCCAGACCGTAAGCTTTCCGTCCTTCCAGGCACAGGTCGTCGTGAACAACTCCATGCTGTTGTGATGTTGAGTGGGCGTTGCGTAGCGCGCGTCGATTTTGACGGGTGCTGCGGTATGCGCGCCGATCGCATCACCGACCGCCGGGCCCTTCTCTGTCTGCCCCTCGAAGTCCACGCCTTCGTGGCCGACTGCGAATGAGGCGGTGGGCGGCTCCTCGATGTACTCCACCTTCAACTGACGCGCGGCCGCGCGTGCCTCCTCGAAGGTGTTGGCGATGACAACCGCGATGATCTGACCGGCATACCAGATCGTGGTGGAGTCCAGCGGCGCGACCGAGGAGCCCATGTAACCGCCCGTCGGGAACGTCTGACCGGGTTTGATGCGACCGCCGAGATTCTTAAAACTCAGAATCTCCAACACGCCGGGAAGTGCGCGCACCGGGGTCTCCTCGAACCTCGAGATCCGGCCACGGGCGATCCTGCTCGTCACAAGACAGGCGTGGGCGGGACTGGTGCCGCCGTCGAAATCCGACCCATAGCGCGCCCGCCCGGTCACTTTGAGCACGGCGTCCACCCGACGGTACCCGCGCCTGACTTCGGAGCCCTTCATGAGGTTTGTCCCGCAACCTGCAGAAGCGCTCGCACCAGCGTACGCTGTCCGAGCTCGACCTTGAAAGCGTTCTGTGCGCGTGGACGGGCGGTAGCAAACGCCGCGCGCGCCGCCGCTGTCGCGTTGGCCTGCGTCAAGGGCTGTCCCTTCAACACCGACTCGGCTTCGCGGGCCCGCCACGGACGATAGGACACACCGCCTAACGCGATACGGGCCTCGCGAACCCTGCCCTCGCTCAAGTCAAGCGCCACCGCGGCACTGGCGAGCGCAAACTCATACGAGACTCGATCCCGAATCTTCAGATACGCCGAATTGCGCGTCCACGGCCCTGCAGGAACGCGGATGCCCGTGATCAGCTCCCCCGGCAACAGGTTGGTTTCCAGCTCCGGCTGCTGCGCATCACGGTAAAGCGCTTCCAGATCTACGGATCTGCGCCCGGTCGGGCCCACCGTTTCGACAGTGGCCCCGAGTGCGACCAGGGACTGCGCGAAATCACCCGGATACGTCGAGATGCACTGATCGGACACGCCCAGGACGGCGTGCTGGCGATTCGGGCCGTTCAAGGCCGCACAACCACTCCCCGGCTGCCGCTTGTTGCACCCCTGCCAGCTCGTATCGCGGAAATACGTACAGCGTGTCCGCTGCAGCAGATTCCCCCCGAGCGACGCCATGTTACGAATCTGCGCGCTGGCCGCCTGCGCCAGACTTTGCGCAATAACGGGGTAGTCACGCCGCACGCGCGCATCGTCGGCTGCTTGTGACATCCGCACCAGTGCACCCAGATGCAACCCGCCTTCGGTGAGCTCAATGCGGCCGTACTCGCTCTCCAAACCGTTGATATCAATGACCTGATGCGGTGAGAGCACTTCGAGCTTCATCAGATCCAACAGCAGGGTTCCGCCTGCCAGATACTGCACTTGCGGATTAAGTCTATCGGGCTGCGTCGGACTTCCCATCCCGCGCAAGGCCGAATCGGTACTGTCGGCACGGATGTATGCAAACGCTCGCATCACCGGTCACCCCTTGAGCATCAACGGCCGGGCCTGCTCGATGGCGGCAAAGATATGCGGATAGGCTGCGCAACGGCACAGATTGCCACTCATGTATTCCTGAATGGCCGCGCGAGTCTCGGCGTGGCCTTCCTCGATACAGGCGATCGCTGAGAGAATCTGACCCGGTGTGCAGTATCCACACTGCAGTGCGTCCTGGTCGATAAAGGCTTGCTGCACCGGATGCAGAACGCCCTCTTTCTCCAGGCCTTCGATGGTCGTAGCCGGCTTGCGTACGGCCGCGACCAGCGTCAAACAGGACAATACCCTGCGCCCCCCGATGAGCACCGTGCACGCACCGCACTGCCCGTGGTCACATCCCTTCTTGGTTCCTGTCAGACCGAGCCGATGTCGCAAGGTATCCAACAGCGTGGCACGCGCATCCACTTCCACGCGCTGCGCAAGCCCGTTGACCGTGAGGTCGACAACCAAACGCGTGGGCGCTTCTTCTTGCCGTGAGTGCGCCTCCCCTTCGGGAGGAAGTCGCCCCAACGCAGGTCCCGCGAGCGTCACTTTCAGAAAGTCGCGCCGTTGCACCCGTCTTTCCCTCCGCTTCGGTGTTGCTCGCCCGTACGCCCGACAGGGGCCAGTCCGCCCATCAGGAGATCTTGTACATCCCACCATCCGCCACCAGGGCTTGCCCGGTGACAAAGGCCGCATCGTCGCTGGTGAGAAAGACAATGGGACCGGCAATATCCTCCGGCTCGGCGAAGCGCTTGATGGCCTGCAACTGCCAGACACTCCTCTTGAGCTCTTCCGGAACCTTGCTCGTCCCCGGCGTGTTGGTCAGCGCCGGCACAATCGCATTCACCGTGATTCCATCCTGACCCACTTCGTTAGCCAGCCCGCGCACCCACCCGAGCACGCCCATCTTGGCGGCCATGTAGTGCCCCAGTCCGGGCAGATTGGTGCCGATCGAATTCGAGGAGATGTTGACGAAACGCCCCCACCTCTTCTTCCGCATCCCCGGTACAAACTCCCGGGCACTGAAGTAGTTGGAATCCAGGTTGACGGCGAGCGTATGGCGCCACTTCGCGTAATCCAGCTCCTCCAGCATAATCTGTGGATAGATGCCGGCGTTGTTGACGACGATGTCCGGATCGCCGAGCTGAGCCCGCACTCGCTCGCCGATGTGCGCCCAGCCTGCTTCGGAGGACACATCCGCCGCGATCGCCAACGCCTGAGCGGGAAGGCCTGCGGCCTGCGCATCCGGCCGCTCGAGATCCACCAGCGCGACCCGAGCCCCGCGCTGTGCGAGCTTAGTGGCGACTGCATACCCGATTCCCCTTGCGGCACCGGTCACCAGGGCGATGCGGCCCGTATGGGTTTGCGGCTCTTTCATTTTGACTTCTCCAACGCCAGCACCAGCGCGCTCAGGCCGCGCAAGACGAAACTCGGGTTGTAATTCAGCCTCTCCTGGGGGTCGACCAGGCGGAAGCCGGAATACCGCTCCAGGACCAGCCTGAACGTGTTGGCGAGCACCAACTTCGCTAACGGAGACCCCACACAGGTATGGATGCCGGAGCCAAAGGTCAGGTGCCGCGACGCGTTCGGACGATCTACGTTGAAGGAGTCGCCGTCGGCAAACTTCGCCGCATCCCGATTAGCCGATGCGAATGCGACCATGACCACCGCGCCCTTGGGGATGGCAACTCCACCGAGCACCGTGTCCTGAGTCGCGTACCGGGGCATCATCTGGACCGGCGCCTCCGTCCGCAGCAACTCCTCGACAAACCTGGCAATCGCGGTCGGGTCCTGCCGCAGACGACGTTGCAGGTCCGGCTCGGACGCCAGCCGATGCAAGCCTGCAGCGATGCTGTTGCTCGTGGTCTCGTGCCCCGCGACCAATACGTTTTCCGCCATCGCGAGCACTTCCAGATCGGTCAGGGGCCGATCACCCCCGAAGCGCGCATCGAGAAAGTCACTGAGGACGTCCTCACCCGGTTTCTCGCGGCACTCGCGGATCCGGGCCATCAGATAGTGCTGCAACTCGACGATCTTCTCGGCTGCCTTCAGGTGCTCCTCCTCGGAGACCGACAGCGCAAGACCCACAAACCAGGCATCGGACCACTCGCGGAAGAGCCGGAAATCCGAGCGCGCGACACCGAGGATGTCGGCGATGATGTAGATCTGCACCGGAATGGCGAAGTCGTGGACGACATTCACTTCGCTCTGGTCCGCGAAGCTGTCCATGACATCGGTCACGGTGGTGATGATGGATTGCTCCATCTGGCGGATCCGCGCCGGACGGAACGCGTTCATCACGATGCGCCGGTAGACGGTGTGGTCCGGTGGATCGAGATTCACGAAGACCGGAAGCGATCTTCCGTAACCCTTCTTTTCGATCAGCGCATCCGCTGCCTCCGAGTGGTGCAATCCTAACCCCCCTCCGTGGGGCGACATGCTGGAGAAGATCTTGCTATCGTGGACGACCTGGATGATGAGGTCGTAGGTGCTGACGATATAGGTCCCCTCAGGGGTCAACCTGACCGGTGCTTCCTCCCGCAAGGCCCGATAATAGGGATACGGGCACTGCTGTACCTGCGGGTCCAGGACGCTTTGGGAGACCAAGTCGCTCATGTGTCTTACTCCCCTGTCCGCTGGGCCAGCTGACGCTCAAAGGTGGCCAGATCAAAGTAGTCGCGCCATTCGCTGATCCGGCCGTCCCGGATCCGAAATGAACCCATGAGCGGCACGGAAATCTGACGGCCATCCTCCAACGTGAATGAGTCGATGCGCTCGGTGAGCACGATGTCACCCCGCTCGGCGATGTTCACGATTTCCCAATGGGCCAGCATGCGTTTACCCACACCGAACGAGTCGGCGAAGGCTCGCGCATTCTCGCGGCCCTTGATCGGTTGCATGGGTATGTTGTGGTAGAACACGTCCTCGGTCATCAGCTCATGGGCGTGATCGAGGTCATTGTCATTCCAGGCTTGTATGAATTCCGTGACGATCTCTATGCCGCTCATGGGCGACCTCTATTCAGCATCCGGTTGATATTTCGGCGACGCTCTCTCGAACGCCTCCAGTTGCATTGCGGCGTTAAAGATCCGCGTGATGGTGGGAAACGGGGACAAGTCACACTCGAAGTTGCGCGCGTTAACCACCTGAGGGATCAAGCAGATGTCGGCCAGCCCCGGCAGGTCACCATGACAGAAGCGACCGACGATCCGCTGAGCCGCGAGAAGTTGCTCAACGGCCTGGAACCCCTCGGCGACCCAATGTTGGTACCAACGCTGTACCGCCTCCTGCGGCTGCTTCAGCGGATCGCGCAGATACTGAAGCACTCGGAGGTTATTCAGGGGATGAATGTCACAGGCGATGATTTGTGCGAGTCCCCGTACACGAGCGCGCCCCGCAGCATCAGCCGGCAACAGTGCCGGGGCGGGCACGATCTCGTCCAGATATTCGACGATCGCGAGCGATTGGCTGATCGCTTCCGCGTTGGCAAGCAACGTCGGTACCAGTCCCTGGGGATTGAGGCTCAGATAATTCGGGGCCCGCTGCTCGCCTCGACGCAGATGATGGGTGATGCTGTCGTATGGGAGCCCTTTCAGGTTCAGGGCGATGCGCACGCGAAAGCTCGCCGACGAGCGGTGGTACCCATGCAGCGTCAATTTCAGATCGGCAGCCATCGTCACACGAGCCTTGGGGCGACCACGGTCGTCCACAGGTCCTCGAGTCCGTCGACATGACCCTCCATCACATCGCCTGCCCTGACCGGGCCAACCCCTTCGGGCGTGCCGGTAAAGATCAGGTCCCCCGGGCACAGGGTGACGAAGCGCGAGAGGTGTTGGATGACCTCCGGGACACTCCAGATCAGATGAGCGATATCACTCTTCTGGCGTACTTCACCGTTTACCTCGAGACAGATCGCGCCTCGCTCCAGATAACCACACACCGAGGCAGGAATGAGGGGCGCGCACGGCGCGGATTCATCAAAGCCCTTCCCCATGTCCCACGGCCTGCCCTGCTTGCGCGCGTTCATCTGCAGGTCTCGGCGTGTCATATCGAGGCCTACGGCATAGCCGAAAACGTGCCGGTGCGCCTGTTCGGCTGAAATCGCCCGCCCCCCCTCACCGATGGCCACCACCAACTCGATCTCGTGTTGGAAGTCGTGCGTCATCGGCGGATAGGCGATGTCCTTTCCGGAGGCCACGAGCGCGTCCGCAGGTTTCAAGAAGAAGAACGGCTCCTCGCGGTTCGGGTCGAATCCCATCTCGCGCGTATGGGCCGCATAGTTGCGGCCGACGCAGTAAATACGGTGAACTGGAAAGGCACCGCCGCCGGAAACGGCCAGAGTCGGTACGGGCTGCGGGACGGGGATGGACAGCATCAAGTACTCCGGGTGTCGTAGGGATAGGAGGTGTCGGCCCGCTCTTCGCGCCAGAAGCCGAGATCTTCCTGCACGGGACGGTCAGAGAAGCTGAAGATCACCGCGTCCTCACTCGCCTCATGGGTGTGCCAGTGCCAGCTGGGCACCACAAAAATGTCTTTCGGTCCCCACGTGAAGGTCTGCTCGCCGATCACCGTGCGCCCTTCTCCCTCCACCACCGCGTACACGGTGCCATCGGTGGAGCGATAACCGGCGGACTTGAAGTGTGCCGGCAACAGTTGGATGAAGGCCCCGATGGTCGGCATGGGCGACTTGCCGGTGGCCGGATTGACGTAGCGCAATTTGTAGCCGTGCACCAGGTCCGGGGGCTGCTTGCGCCTCATGGCATCCAACGTCTCGCACGAGCGCTCGTACGGATAGTTGATCAAGGGCGAGTTCTTATCGCCCGGCTTCCAGTCCACGGGAAACAAGTTATTCCCGAATTGCAGGCGGCTATCGTCCGCAGGCTTCTGTACCGGCTGCGTGTCGGCGGTCGAGCGTTCCGCAAAACTCGCATCCAGAAACAACACCAACGGAATGTCCAGCCCATCCAGCCAGACCATCGGCTCGGAGGTTTCATTCCCGTGGTCGTGCCAACGCCAGTTCGGCGTCAGAACGAAGTCTCCCGGCTTCATGATCGTGCGCTCACCGTTGACCGAGGTATACGCTCCCTTGCCTTCCACGATGAAGCGAAGCGCCGATTGCACGTGTCGATGGGCCGGCGCGATCTCGCCCGGCAGGATCAACTGCAGACCCGCATAGAGCGAACGCGTAATGGAGGCGCTACCGCGAAGGGCTGGATTCTCCAGGATGAGTACCCGGCGTTCGGCCTCCTTGGCCGTGATCAAATCACCGCATTCCATCAGAAAGGGCCGCACGACCCGCGCGTAGTCCCATTTCGCCGGAACCGTCTGGCTGCGCGGAGTTGGTTTGACGAGCGAATGCAGGCTCTCCCACAACGGGGCCATACCATGGTCGGACAGACTCCCGTACATCTGTTGCAGCCTCGCCCGGCGAGTTGGATCCAAAGTCGGCGCTTCGCTCATGGGGTTTTCCTCAATTGGTGCGTCCGTTCGCGCGTACGATTGCCTCTGCCATCGCAGGTTCGCGCAACATCGCCTCCTGAAGGGCTGCCGCTTCGATCCTTCTGAATCGCTCGAGTCCGGCCGTCTCGCCGAGCACGCCCGGCTGCGACCACAGGTGCTCGAGCTCCACCAGACCCGTGAAATTCTCGAGCATCGCGTGTAACAACACAGCGCCGACGTCGAGCACACCGCCGCCCACTTCCACTCGGCCCGGTAAATCCGCAAGCTGCAGCACCATGACGTGGTCGTAGGCTTCTTCGAACAGCCTCGCCAGATTCTCCGGATCATCCATCGAAGCAACGTGACCGGTATCGAACACGAGCCCGAACTCGGGATGGTTCACGGCCGCGATCAGCTCCAACGCCTCCCCTGTGGTCTGCAGCCACATGTCGGGGAAGGCGATCATCGGCTCCACCGCCACCTTGAGACCGGCGGTCGTTGCGGTATCCAACACGTAATGCAAATTGTCGATCACCGCGGACCTTTGCTGGGTGCGTGACGAGTGGGCATCACCGGCCAGGAGCACCACCAGGATCTGTGAATTCACTTGGCGGGCCGCGGCCACGCTGCGCCTGACGTGCCCGAGCAACTCATTCCGGGCGCCGGATCCCGACTGGACCCACAAGGGTTGTGGGATCACTTCAAACGGCGCGTACGCGGTACACCCTGCGGCCATGCCGTGCTTCTCGAGCGCTGCCGCGACCCGCGCGACCTCTTCCTCGGGGCGGGTCGCTACCCAGGGGTAGAGCACACCGTGGAACCCGAGGCGCGCGGCGAACTCGATGTGCGCGACCGGATCGAGGCTCCCCACGCTTTCGCGAAAAAGCGGCTCGTCCACCGACAGATACCCCAGGTGGGAGGCCAGACGCAGGCCCGCGCTCATGGGCGATGCCCCGGTGGCGTGGCTGACCGCCTCACGACCGACAGACTACGCACTACCGCCGACGTTGACGGGGATGTCGTGGCGTTGCGCTCCTCCAGGACCATCCGGGCGATGCGCTCGCCCGTC
Source organism: Gammaproteobacteria bacterium (assembly GCA_028293745.1). Lineage (GTDB taxonomy): Bacteria > Pseudomonadota > Gammaproteobacteria > Steroidobacterales > Steroidobacteraceae > 13-2-20CM-66-19. The sequence goes on from JAQGOF010000236.1 coordinate 17,310, forward strand.
ATGATGGCCGCTAGGTTGGTACCGGCCATCATCAGCGTGGGAAACAGCGAGGTATCGGCCACCCGCAAACCCTCCACGCCCAACACCCTGCCGCGGGAATCGGTCACCGCGAAAGGATCGCTCGCGCTTCCCATGCGGCACGTGCCGCAGACATGACCACCCGGAAGGGCGTATTGGGCCACGGCGGCCTCGAAGGCGCCCGGCTCATGCAAGTCCTCGAGGCGCACGACGCCGTTGCGCAAGAGTCGACGCCGCAGGAAGCCAGGCCCTCCGAGCGCCCAGGAGGCCGCGGTGCCGTACAGATGACCGGCCATCGAGTCGGAAAACAGGACCTGGTTGTTGGGCGTCGGGAGCGACAGAAAGGCCTCGTCGATGAGTCCCGCCATCGGTTCCTGCTTCACGAGAGACGCCATGTGGCGCAATCCTGCGACCATCCGCTGCCGATCCGACTCGTGCTCCAGCATGTTAAATGCGATCTTGGGTCCCTGATCCGGCTCCGCCGGATTCAACGCCACTTCTCCGGTGGAGTAGACCTTGTTGGCAATCAACATGATGTGACCGATCTGGTTCGCCAAGGCGCCTGAACCGATGGCGAAGGAGCGGTCGTACACGTTGAGCAGCATGTCGGCATCCGGGGCGTTGCCTAGGTGGGACGAATATCGTGCGAGCATCACACACGGCGGACGGATATGGCGTGCGCGCCGGCCCGCTGCGCGCAGATGCGCCGACACGATCAACATCGGGTGGTTCTGCAGGTTTTTGCCCACCCCGGAACGATCGGCGATCACCTCGATTCCCGCCTGACGTAACTCGCGCGCTGGACCGATCCCCGAGCGCAGCATCAATAGCGGTGTATGAATCGCTCCACTGCACAGGATCGTTTCAGCCGCGGACAGTCGCCCTGATGTCCCGTTGCGCTTGAAGTCGGCACCCACGATCGCCGTGCCCTGCGCCCGCAGGCGAACCACCTCGACGCGATCCAGAATGGCCAGATTCGGGCGTTGACGCACCTCCGCCGTCAGGAACGCCTGCGCGGCCGACATGCGGGCGTTGGCGCGGACATTGAGCGGTACGGCACCCACACCCTCGCCATACTCGGCGTTGAGGTCCGCCACGTTGGGGATTCCGCGAGCCTGCAGCACGGTGCGCGTGGCCAAAGACAACGGACCCCAGTCGCTCTCGGGAATGCGCTCAATCTCCAGCGGACCAGAACGCCCGTGCAAAGAGCCTGAGAAATCGCGATCCGTTTCGACCTGTTTGAAGGTCTCCAGAACCTCGTTCCAGCTCCATCCCCTGACCCCGAAACGCTCCCACTCGTCATAGTCCAGCGGGGCACCTCGCTGAGCGTGCATGCCGTTGATCGCAGAGCCGCCCCCCATGACCCGCGCCTGCAGGAAGGGCGCGAGAAACGGCGCCTCGCCCGGACGTGTTGGCTTCATGTTCTGCGCCAACAATCCCGGCCAGAGAAACTCCGGATTGAAATGCGCCCTCATGCCGATATCGCGCACCCGATCCGGCTCACGGTCGGCAAGATAATCACCCCCCGCCTCCACCAACACCACGCGAACGGACGGGTCCGCGGAGAGTCGGCTCGCGAGTGCGCAACCGGAGGATCCGCCACCGATCACCAGGTAATCGATTGCGCCGAAGGAGGAGTTCAGTAACGGTGTAGAAGTGTTCATAAGACCTACCAGGCTCTCATGCCGCCATCGACCACGAAGTCGGAACCGGTCACCCAACTGGATTCCTCGGACGCGAGGTAGACCGCCGCCCACGCGACATCCTGGGGTTGTCCTAGGCGCTTGAGCATGACCTTGCGCTCGATTTCTTCCTTGAAGCCGGGATTGGCCGCAAAAGCAGCGCGGGTCGCATCGCTGACAATCAGCCCCGGCGAGATCGAATTGGCGCGAATCCCATGCGATGCGCCCTCCATCGCCAGCTGCAGCGTCATCGCCTTCACGCCGCCCTTGCCCGCCGAGTGCGCAAGGGACGGCAACATCCGGGTTGAGGCGTAAGCTGCGACGGAGCCGAAGTTGATGATCGACCCGCCGCCGCGTTTGATCAGATGCGGCCAGATCGCGCGACAACACAGGAACACAATGTCCAGCTCACCGCTCAAGGTCTTCTGCCACTGCGCGCGGGTCATCTCCTGGATCCAGGCAAACTCCGCCACGGCAGCGGCGTTCACCAGAACGTCGATTCCGCCGTAACGGTCCGCGACATCGGCCATCAACATGTCGACCGTCTCTTCCTGCAGCAGATCCACTGGCGCCTGCACGTCGATGCTGCCGCCGCCCTGGCGAGCCTCCTCCGCCGCCAACCTCGCTCCCTCCACGTTGAGATCAACGCCCACAACTCTTGCGCCCTCACGCGCGAACAGGGCCGCAACCCCGCGTCCTATTCCGCTGGCGATTCCGGTAACGATCGCCACCTTCTGATTCAATCGCCCTGGCATGATGATCACCTCAAGACGTTGAAACCGGGGTGGCGCCGGCTGCCACCATTTTCTGGTACTGCCACTCGAGGAATGCCATCGCATCGGTAAATGCGCGCGTACCCCCGGCTGCATTGACGATGTCCGACACATGATCGCGAACGCTTTCTGGCGTCAGGTCCAGATCGACAAACCCCTCGGTCATGGACAGGAACTGTAGTGAGATGCGCCCGGCGCCCGTATCCACAATGGCGCCGTTGAATTGACAGTGCTCGTGAGCCAGATAGCCGACGACGGACGAGACCAGCTCCGGACGGACGTAGCGCCGCCACCAGGCCTCCGCGTGAGCCATCGACTCAATCGCCGGCCGCTCGGGAACATCCGGGTGAAAGAACCCCTCCATCATGCGCGTGTACCCGGTGACCGACAACGCGTTGGCCCGGATGCCCAGCGCAGCACCCTCCAGTGCGAGGGCTCGCGCAAGTCCCGTGAGCGCGGTCTTGGCCATGACATAGTGCGCCTGGTTCGGCAGGCCCGACAGGGCGGCTTGCGAGCTGATGAGAATGATTCGACCAAACCGTTGCCGTTCCATATACGGCCACGCGGCCCTACAGATCAGGAACCCGCCGTCGGCGTGGGTGGTCATGAGCTGTCGATATTGCTCGTAACTCAGGCTGCCAAAAGGCGCGAACGTCACCGGCCCCGCATTGTGAACCACGATGTCCACGCGAGCGTAAGCCTGCACCGCCGTGCGAACGATGTTGGCCGCGCCCGACTTGGTGGCCACTGAGTCGAAGCTCGGCACAGCGGCACCGCCAGCGGACTGAATTTCCGCCACCACGCTTTCGGCCGGACCGCGGGACGCGCCCGCTCCATCCAACGCAACCCCGAGGTCATTCACGACGACCCGCGCGCCTCGTTCGGCGAGTAGCAGGGCATGCGCGCGTCCGAGTCCCCGCCCCGCGCCGGTTACGATCGCTACGCGTCCTTCGAATGTGAGTCGACTCAACTGACACCCCCGTGGCCGTAGCGCCCGCTAGAAGGTATATTCAACTCGCAGTCCATAGGTCCGTGGGGGCAGGTCGATCTCCTCGTCGTACCCGCCTGGATTGTTTGCTTCGCTCATGAACATCGGCACCGCCTGATTGGTCAGGTTGCGGCCCCACAGACTCAGCCGCAGTCGATCCAACTGCGCCGGCGTGTAAGCAACCTGCGCATTCAGCAGGTTCGAGATCGGGGATTTCAGGTGATTATCCGGTGTGGCGTACCAACCATTCCGGTAGGAATACGCCACGTTCAAGTCGAACGGCCCCACCGCTGTCGGTAGCTTGTAATCCAGCGACAGGTTCGCCGACCAGTCCGGCGTGTACGGCAGGCGATTGCCCGCTGCGCTCCCAAACACCGGCAGGTTCCCTCCCCCCTGCGCCACACTCTGCGGAATCAGGTCCTGGGCATCGGGGAAATACACAAAGCGGTCGTGCAGCCACTCCATGCCGGCCTGCACCGTCAAGTCCTGTGTGAGCTGAAACTCCATATCCCAGTCCAGGCCATAGATATGCGCCTCGGCGCCGTTCTCGATATCCGAGTGCGTGGGCGTGAAGACGGTGACCTGCAGTTGCGAATACTTATAGAAGAAGGTGGACGCGTTCAGCCGCAGGCGATGATCGAAGGCATCGCTCTTGATACCCAACTCGTAGGCGTCGAGCACCTCCGGGTTGACCGGCTGGGCGTTGGGACCGCCTGCGGGAATGGTGTTGTAGACGCCGCTCTTGAAGCCCCGGTTGTAGGAGACGTAGCCGAGCAGGTGGTCGCTGAAATGATGGTCGAACGACAGCCGCCAGGTCAACTTGTAGAACGTCTTCTGCGTATCTGTGAGGCCGGTCTGCACCGCAGGCGCAGGCGGCAGGAAATTCAGGATGGTCACCCCGGTGATGCCGCGCGTCTCACGCGTGTACCGTAGCCCCGCGGTGACATTGGTGTCGCTCATGAACGGCATGGGCGCCGTGCTCTGGCCGAACACCGCATAAGAGTCCGTCATCTCATCGGCCAGAAAGTTGATGGAGTCCAAAGGCGCCGGCGCCGCGGCGGTGCCTTCGATCGTAAAAGGCTGATAGGCCGCATGCCCATGCAGATAGAAGAAGCCGCCCACCCACTTGATGACATTGTGATCCGGTGAGGAGACCTGCAGCTCCTCGGTAATCTGCCGCTCCTTCTCCAACCAGCCGGCCTGCTCAGCCGCAGTGGGGATGGGTTGTGCAGACCAGAACAGGTTCTTTTCCGCGTCCCGGTAAGCGGTGATGTTCGTCAGGTGCGCGAAGTCAAAGTCGTGTTGATAGTTGAGACTGGCGCCGCGCTGCTTGAAATCGTCAAAGGGATCCAGGTAGTTGTTGATATCCCACGGGCCGCCCGTAAACAGGAAAGGCTGCCCCGTCGGCTGAGGAGCCCCCGGACCCCAGTTGCTCGGGTGCCCGTACACCAGACGGAACGCATCCAACGTGCTGGAGTGCGTCCTCTCGAAGTCGAATGCCAAGGTCAGCGTGTCGACATCGCTCGGCGTGAACAGCCACTTGGAACGGGCGGCCAGGTCCTGGTTCTTCTGAATCTCATCGCCCGTGTAGAGATTGCGGCCGTAGCCCTGGCCCTGATTGGAGAAGTAGACGGCCAGATCCGCCGCCAGGTTGTCGGTGAGCCCGCCGGTGACATAGGTCGAGGCTTGCGCCGTGTTGTAGTTTCCGTAGGAGACTGCCGCCGAGCCGCCAAAGGCGTGGCTCGGCGCCTTGGTCGTGATGCTGATGACGCCGCCGGTCGCGTTCCGGCCGAACAACGTCCCCTGCGGTCCCTTGTCGACCTCGATCTGTTGAATGTTACTCAGTTGCAGAAGGCTGCCGCTGAGACTGGCGATGTACACCCCATCGACATACGTTGCAATGGAGTTCTCCCCGCCCGCCTGAATGGCCGACGTGCCCACACCCCGCAGATGCGCCTGCAGTCCATTCATGCTGCCTTGCATGGTCAAGCCCGGGATCGCCGCGGCGACGTCCAGAGTGTCCTGCACGCCATGCGCGGCGAGGTCACTTGCGGTGATCGCGGAAATCGCAATCGGCACATCCTGGATGTTCTCGCGCCGTTTGTTGGCGGTGACAACCACTTCCTGCAATCCGCCGGACCCGGCCCCTTGATCGGCATCCGTGACCACCTGTCCCGTCGCGACCGCAGGTTGCGGCGCCTGAGCGAGCGCAACTGCGCCCGATGCCAACAGTACACTGCCGCACACATTGACTATCGACTGCACTCGAGCTGCGCTCTGGACCCGCACAATCAACACTTCACGCAACCCCTCACGTCACATTGATCTGGCAAATGAAGGCCAGGGCGTGGCCGGAATTTTGTATCGCTTGGCCTCGCGCACTGCCTTGCAGCGCCTTGGACGGTAAAGAGGCCGGCAATCTTTGTCTAACGGCAAATCATGATGTTCTGATCACAACTTTTAATCACCGGGTGCCGCCTGCCGCACGGAGCCCTCGGTACCCATCGCCCGCCGATCCATATTCTTTCGCTGCGGGAGCCACCCGCGCGCTGCTGGACCAAGCGCTCCTCGGTGATCACATTCCGCGAACAGGCGATCAGAATTAACTGCAGCACGTGCGCGATCGCCAGCTCAGAATGAACCAATAATGGGCGCGGGCACACCGCGCCAGCGACAGGTCCTGCAGATCGATCCACAGCCGCCCGCTCGGCTGGGGCGCTGCGTTTGCCGATGGAGAATACGAATGGCTACACCGCTTGAATCCGCCAGCTCGGCCGCTTCCGCCGCCCGGAACAGGACGGGCGCCGCCGCTATCGTGCAGGCCATGCACGCCAGCAATATCGAGATCGTGTTTGGTTACAGCGGCGGGGGGACGGGCAATCTCATTCATGAGCTCGCCACCACGGGCTTGCGCAATATGAATGCCCGCACGGAGATTGCCGGGGCCTGGATGTCCTATGGATACAATCGCATCCGTGGCCGTGCGGCTTCCGCTTGTCTCTTCCATTGTGTCGGTATCCTCCACGCCAGCGCGGTGGCGCTCGCTGCGAAGGTGGACAGCACACCGTTGGTCCTGACCTATGTCAGCCTGGACAGCTCCTTGGATCTTCGCGAAGGACTGCAGGACTCCACCGACGTCTTCCCGGCGTTGAAGCCACTCACCAAATATGCGCGCAAGCTCGTCGTCGCGGACGATGCGCCCCTTGCGGTTCGTCAGGCCGTTATCCAGGCGAGCACCGGCCGTCCGGGCCCGAGCATTCTGGATTTTGCGTTTCAGGTGTTGATTGGCTCCACCAGCTGCCCCGTCGAGCCGCTCACCTTGCCGGAGCCTCCGGGAGCGTCCCCCGAGGTCATCGATCGTATTCTGGAGGCGATCCGTTCGGCCAAACGTCCTGTCATTCTTGCCGGCGCCGGCGTCCAACACGCCACGGCGGCCGCAGAGCTGCAGGCATTCGCCGAAGCTGCACAGGTTCCCGTGGTCTGCACCTCCTGGGGTGGACGCGGGCTGCTGGCAGACAATCACCCCTTATTCGGTGGCGTGGTCGGCTCCTTCGGCTGGGTCGCAGCCAACACCTTGGTGCAGGAGGCCGACCTGTGGATCGCCATTGGCACCACGTTCTCGCAGATGACCACCGGGGCCTGGAATCTGGCCAAGCCCGCCAATGTCATCCACATCGATATTGATCCGAATCAGCTCGGCAAGATCTTCCAACCCTCCTTGGGCGTCGCGGCTGATGCCAAAACAGTCCTGAGGCAACTGCATGCCGGCGCCAAAGCACGTGGCGTGACGTTCGTCAGTGAGCAGACCGCCAAAACCCGGCGCGCCCAGGTGGCCGAGGGCCAACGCGAATGGAAACAGTACCTCGATACCTTGAGCAAGGACGGGGGCCGCCCGATCAACCAGTACCACCTGTTGAAGAAGATGTCCGACACCCTGCCCAAGGGAACTATCGTCGTGGGCGACTCGGGCGGCCAGGCGTACATGCTCTATCGCGCCTTCCGCTATGACGAGTCAACACCGATGATCGTGGGCGGTCGCTACCAGTCACTCGGCGCCGGCCTGTCGATTGCCGCCGGAGCGAAGCTTGCGGCCCCGGACCGGACGGTGGTCTGTTATCACGGCGACGGCGGCTTCTACTACGACGCCATGGAGCTCTCGACCCTCGCTGAACAGAAGATCAAGGTCATTGTCATTATCGACAACAACCACTGTCTGTACGCGAACCGCCAGGGCATGAAGCTGTGGGGCATCCAGAACCCGTGGGTGGATCTGCCCGAGACCACGGATTTTGTCGCCGTCGCGAAAGGTCTCGGCGTGAACGGCGAGAAGGTCACGAACGCGGATGACATCGTTCCTGCTATCCAACGCGCGCTGGCCTCCGAAGGCAGCTATGTTATCGATGTCTGGACGGACCCGGAGACCCGCATCAAGCGCGCCTTCCGCGATGTCATTCCGATCCTGACCGACCGCAAGCCCGAGCAAGGTGTCGAACGGCACATGTCCCCGCCCCTGCAAGGCAGCTGGCCGGATTGATCCGACCGATCTGTTGACTTCAGGTAGGGCTCGCTGCGCGCTCGACGGCGCCAGCGAGCCACCCCATCGCACTATTCATGAGCCGGAGTCGCCCATGCGTGTTGTAGCCCTCGAGGAGCATTTTCTAGTTCCCTCTTTGGTGGAGGCGAAGTTCGACCCCTCCACCAATCCGGGGTTTACGGCGGAGCGGCGCAACACGCTGGGCGATCTGGGGGAAACACGCCTGAAGGACATGGACGCGCACGGCATCACCCAACAGGTCATCTCGGCAACGCTCCCGGGTGCGGACCTGCTGGACGGCACCGAAGGGATCGAGTTCGCGCAGGCGACCAACGACCGGCTGGCCCAGGCCGTGCGCGAACATCCCACGCGCTTTGGCGGCTTCGCCCACCTGCCGATGCGCGAGCCGCAAGCGGCCGCGGAGGAGCTCGAGCGGGCCATCCGCGAGCTGGGTTTCAGCGGCGCCATGGTCAACGGGTTGACCGAGCATCGATTCCTGGACGATCCGCGTTTCGACCCGATTTTGAAGACCGCGGCCCGGCTCGAGGTGCCCATCTATATCCATCCCAACATCCCACCCAAGCCGGTGTATGACATCTACTACGCCGGTCTACCGGGGCTTGCCGGCCCCCTCCTCGGGTCCGGGGTCTTCGGTTGGCATTCAGAAACCGCGATTCACGTGTTCCGGCTGGCCTTGTCCGGCACGTTCGAACGCCACCCCAAACTCACCATCATTGTCGGGCACATGGGGGAGATGTTGCCCTTCATCCTGGGACGGGCCGATGACGTGCTCATGGAGCGAGCCGGATTCACCACGCCGATCAGCAAGGTGATCACCGACCGCGTGTACATCACCACCGCCGGTGTCTTTACCGTCTCACCCTTTCTCAACGCCCTCACCACCTTCGGCGCTGATCGCATCATGTTCAGCGTCGACTATCCCTATCACCGCAACGCCCAGGGGCGGTTCCTCCTGGATGCACTGCCCCTGTCACACGCCGATCGGGAGAAGATCGCGCATGGCAACGCGGATCGGGTACTTAAGTTGAGACCGGCCCCGTGACGCGCCTGCGACCCGGAGCGCTGCGAACGCTGTTCGCCTGCGTCGTCGGACTCACCCTCAGCGTTGTGCCAATCTTCGCCTCGGGAACGGCCGTACTCCTGGTGCCCATCGCGAAGGACACCTCGTGGACGCGCGGACAGGTCTCGGCGTTGATCGCAGCGGGGCTGTTGGGTATTGCAGTCGGAGCCCCCATCGTCGGCCGGCTCATCCAGCGCTACGGTGCGCGCCGGGTCATCCTCGTCTCCAGCGTGGCTTTTCCAGCCACGCTGTTGTGTTTGTCATACGCGCCGATGTTCGGCTTCGCCGTGGTGTGCGGCTTTGCCGCAGGCCTCGTGGGATGCGGGGTGTCACAATATTCCTACCTCGCCATCCTCCCCGAATACTTCGACCGCCGCCTGGGTTTGAGCCTGGGTATCGCGATGATCGGCATCGGCTTGGGGACCGCCCTCGTGCCGCTTGTCGTGCAGTCCCTCGCTCACACTTATGGTTGGCGCGGGATCTATCGCACTCTGGCCGTGTTCATTGTGTTGGTGGGCGTGCCGAACGCGCTCTTGCTCCCGCACATCAGGGTCACTCGTCGAAGCGCGCCTGAGAAGCTCGACGCGGCGAATGTGTCCAACGGCATGACCGCCGCTGAAGCCTTGCGGAGCCGGATCTTTTACCAATTGGCTCTGTGCATCTTCCTGTCGATCACGGTTATCACCGGGCTGGGCATTCATCTCACGGCCTTCCTCACCGACCGCGGATACAGTCCCGGGCAGGCTGCCGGCCTGTTCTCCTTCTACGGACTGACCCTTGCAGGGGCTCGCTTTGCAGGAGGGTTCCTCCTCGACTATCTGGACGCACGCTGGATAGGGGCAACCTTCCTGTTTGGAGCAGCGCTCGGGGTCTCCTTTATGGCAACTGGCGCCACAGGATACCTGCTGTTCGCGGGCATTGGCCTGCTGTCCGCGGCCACCGGATTCGACGGGGACCTGCTGCCCTACGCCACGCGCAGTTATTTCGGCCTACGCTCCTACAGTACGATCTACGGGATGTTGGGCGCAGCGTACAGTTTGGGGCCTCCGGTCGGGTCACTCCTCCTGGGCCAGGGGTTTGATCGCCTCGGGGGTTACACCCCACTACTTTGGGGAATTGTTGGCATTGTGACCCTGTCAGCCTTGCTGTTGCTCGGATTGGGTCGGCCAAAGGGCTTCGCAGCCCAACCTCGCGTGTTGACCCGCGCGCCTGGCCGGGCCTGGAATGCCTGAATCGCACCGTGGGTCCTATTCCGAACAACGTGCGCGACGGTCTGATGACGCCCTCGCCCCTCGCTGGAGGTCAGCCCAGCGCGGCTTATCAGCGATGGGTGGTGGTGCTGCTCAGTCTGAACATCGGCATCGTCTTCTTCGATCGCTACGCGCTGAACTTTCTGATGCCGTTCGTACAGCCCGATCTGCATCTGAACAATACGCAGGTCGGCGCCTTCACCTCCGCGCTTTCGCTGAGTTGGGCGCTGTCGTGCCTCCTCATCGGGCGAGTATCGGACGCCTGGGGACGGCGCAAGCCGTTGCTCGTGTCCTGCACCGTCGTCTTCGCGTGTATGTCATTCCTCTCGGGTGTGGCGGGAAGTTTTGTCGCACTGTTGCTTACCCGGCTGCTGATGGGTATTGCAGAAGGAGGTGTCACCCCGATCAGCCACGCGGTGATCGTGTCCACCGTGGAGCCGAATCGGCGTGGCGTCGCCATGGGTGTGATTCAAAACTTCGGCTCCAACCTGCTGGGCGGCTTTCTGAGTCCTCTCTTGTTGGTTGCGCTAGCCAACCACTACGGGTGGCGCAGCGCCTTCTACGTAGCCGGGGTGCCGGGATTGGTGAGTGCTGCAGCACTGATGTGGTGGCTCAAGGAAACACCCGTCACGCGGACCCCGACAGCGCGCCACGTCATCCGCGGGCTGCTCGAAAGCCGCAACGTGTGGATCTGCGCCGTGATGTCGGCGTTGCTCGTGGCGTTTGTCATGATATTCGTGACGTTCGCGCCGGTCCTGTTGACCCACGACGGTGTGGATCGAACCACCATGAGCTGGTTCATGGCGACCTTCGGAATCGCCTCCGTGGCGTACTCCATCCTGATTCCCGGCAGCTCCGACCTCTGGGGTCGCAGACCGGTCGTCGTGACAGGGGCCCTCCTCGGTGCGTTGCTGCCGCTGGCCACGGGATATCTGCCAGGACCCCTCTGGACTTCGTTTGTGATGTTCGCCGCGGGATCGGCGATCACGGGAATTTTTCCCATCGTGATGGGAACCATCCCGGCCGAAAGCGTACGCCCCGAGTTAGTCGGCACCGTCCTCGGCATCGGCATGGGCATCGGAGAAGCCATCGGCGGGACCCTGGGGCCCATTTGCGCCGGGTTCGCCGCCGACGCATTCGGGATGCACGCGACCCTGTGGATCATGGCGGCCCTCGCCGTGGCCACCGCCTCTTTGGGATTGTGTGTCCAGGAAACCGCCCCTGTCAGGCGGGGACCGGCTGCCATGGAGCAACCCGAGATGTTGCTTTGAGGTCTCCGGCGTGCACGAATGGGTCCGTACGTGCACGGAGGATCCTCTGTGCCGTCGGGCGGGATCAGCTCAGCGCGAGGGCGCTCTTCACCGCGTGAGGATCGAAGTACTCTTTGATGTGGACGATTTTGCCGCCATCACATCGGATGTAGGCCAGGTACTTTTGCCGGTACTCATTGCCGTTGGAGCGTACACGGCCTGAGCCTTCAAATTCGGCGAACGCCTCCGAGTCGTCACGCAGCCGGTAAACGGTGATTAAGGACAGATCCAGGTGCTCGAACAGCCCCAGAAACCCACGCACGGCGTCCCCTGCCGCCTGCCTGCCGTTGACGGTCGCCGCGCCGACCGACTGCCCGAACGGAAATTCAAACACCACGTCCTCTGCGAGCAATCCTAGCCAGTTCTCGACATCGCTCGTCATGTATCGAACGTGATCTTTGACGATCTCTTCGGTGCTTCGCGACATGTTGTTAGCTCCGGCAGATGAGGTTCGCTCGCAAGAGCGCTCACGCCATTCTCAGGCGGGAGATTCCACCGCGCCAGTAATCTATACTGATGCGCTGATCACGACCTATTCCTTCAGGTCGGAAGCCAGCCGGTGAGAACAGTCGCGGAAACGATCGACCGCCTTGTTAGAGTGCCCCCGTCGCCAGGCGAACACCAGCTCGTAAGGTGGCGCGGAGCAGACAACGGGTCGGAAAACAACGTCCGGCCCCTCACGCGCCACCCAACGAGGGATCAACGTGATCCCGAAACCCGCATGCACCAGAGCCAACAGCGTGTGCATGTGGTTAGCCTCCTGCACGACACGCGGCACGAATCCCGCATCGGTACACGCGTCGAGAATCAACTCCAGAAAGCGTGAGCGGGCCGAGGGCGGAAAGAGGAGAAACGGCTCGTTCGCGAGCTGCTCCAATCTCAGTGACGGGTGCTTTGCCAGCGCATGGCCGCTCGGCAGGGCGGCAACGAGTAAGGATGACACGAACGTCTCGCTTTGCAGTCCCGGCTCGGAAACAGGTCCCGGCAGTAACCCCAGGTCGAGCTTGTGAGACTCCAACGCATCCGTTTGCTCGGTGCGGTCGAGCGTCTGGAAGGTGACGTGAACTTCGGGATACAGCCGCCGGTACTCCCGTACCAGAGGCGGTAACAGCCCGCAGATGGCGTTGTCGATGAAGCCGAAGTTGATCCGGCCTTTTTCCCCCGCCCCAACCAGATTGACCACTCGCAGCACCTGTTCGGTCTGCGCGAGCAGGCGGCGGCATTGCTGCAACATCTGCCGGCCCGCTTCGGTCAGCCGCACATCGCTGCCCGAGCGCTCGAACAACTCGGTGCCGATCTCCTCCTCGAGTCGTTTGACTTGCTGGCTGATGGCGGCCTGCACGACGTTCATTCGCGCAGCGGCCCGTCCAAAGTGAAGCTGCTCGGCCACCGCGACGAAATAACGGAATTGACGTAATTCCACGTGGCAGTTCGACGCCATGATCGAAAATGGTTTATTGATCATAGCACCTGCCTCTCGAGCGGCATGAAGCTCTCCGCTCGAGGTTCCCTCGCCCTCGATCTCGCGTTGGAAGCTGCGTGTTGCATTGCGATATAAGCGAACGTCATCGCCGGACCCAGCGTTACGCCCGGACCCGGGTAGGCCAAACCTACAACGGCAGCGGTGCAGTTGCCGGCCGCATACAGCCCCTGGACGGGGACGCTGTCCTGCAAGAGGACGCGGGCGTTTGAATCGGTGACCAACCCGCCCCGGGTGCCCAGGTCCCCGATGTGAATCCGGGTCGCGAGGAAGGGGCCGCGCGCCACCCTCGCCAGGTTCGGGTTTGGCCTGACGGTCGGGTCCCCCCAGTGACGGTCATAGGGTTTGTCGCCGCGCCCGAAATCCTCGTCCTTCCCGCGATCTGCGAACGCATTGAAGCGTTCCACGGTCGCGGTCAGCGCTGCCGGTTCGATGTTGCACAGGTGGGCCAGGGCGGGCAGCGTCGGCGCCTCAAGGAAGAACCCGCTGTCAAACATCGCCTGCGGCGTTTTCCCGGGACGCATGCCCCCGAAGGCATAGCGTCGCCGGTGGCGCGCATCCAGGATGAGCCACGCCGTTTGGATCCCCCGCTCGAGCATGGCCTTCGCAAAACTATCGTAGTCGCCGGATTCATTGGCAAACCGTTCCCCGCGAGAGTCCACCACGAGTGAATACGGCAGCGCGCGCTCCCACTGAAAAAATCCCGGTACATCACCCGGATAGAGAAAGCTTGTCGCCCACCAGGCCTGGTCCATCAGCGCGGTCATCGCCTTGAGCCCGGTGGCCATTTCAATCAGGTCTCCGGTGTCATCCGGGCTCGCCGAAGACAGCCGGCCATCGACCCCCTGAGAGCGCTGGCGGAGCTCTCTGGCGTGCGCAAAGCCGCCCCCCGCCAACAGCACGCCGGCCCGGGTCTGAACGCGCCGCAGTGTGCCGAACTGCTCGATGACAACGCCGCGCACCGCTCCGTCCACCACGACGAGCTCCCGCAAAGGCGACGACAGATGGACCTTCACCGAGCGGCGCTGAACGAGGTTCATCAGCTGCGCAATGAGACTCGCCCCGCAGCCCACCGGATCCCGACAGAGTGCCCGCGCCATCCACTGCCGGGCGATGATGCGGGCCATGGTGGCGGCGCTGGAGAATCCACTGAACGCGCGCCCCACGTCCGGAATCTCATTCAGCGTCATCGCGAACGGCAACGGATTTCGGCGCATGCTCCGGCGCCAGACGCCCAGTCGTTTCAAATCAAACAATTCAGGATCCAGGTCCCGGCTCCTGTGCGCGTGCGCAGAGGCAAGATAGTCAGGCTGGCGATCGACCCGCCATCGCATGCCCTCCTCGATCAGGGCATCGACCATCCGGGGGGCATTGGTCAGGTACGCCATGCGGCGATCGGGGGCGGTCGCAGGCCCGAGGTCCGTGACCACATCACTCAGGTACGCTGCGGCGGACTCGATGGAGTCGGCAACGCCGGCCTCCTGTTGCAACCGGTTCGCCGGCGCCCAGACCGCCCCGCCGGACAGAGCTGTCGTGCCGCCCCAGACAGCCGCCTTCTCAAACACCGTAGTCGCAAGCCCGTTTCGAGCAGCGATCACCGCGCCCGTCAGACCCGCTCCCCCGGATCCAATCACGGCGACATCGACACTCTCGTCCCAATCAGGGAGCGCTGTGTGCTGGCTCAACGATGAGCGCATCGGGGTTGTGTTTAAGCAGGGTTTCGGCCCGTGGCGGTTACCGCGACCATGGCCACTCGGCGCGCCGGTGTCTATCTACTTATTGTGATAAACCAATCAGCAGCAATGATGGCGGCGCCCCTTGCCCGTCCCGATCCCGCGCAAGACCTCTGGAGGCCGCGGGGCCGTATGGAGCATACTGCGGCGACGCGACACCATGGGCCGTACACACGTCAGTGTGCCGAGGGAGGGGGTGATCATCGGGTGCCGGACGGAGCGGCCATTTCTGCGCGTTCGTCCGCCCAGAACTCAGGGACGGCGCGGGTGTCTCATGAGGGGGGGGGCTATGGATCTGAGATCAATCCGGTATTTTGTGGCTGCTGCCGAGCAGCTCCATTTCGGGCGCGCGGCCGACAAAATGAATGTGGTGCAGCCCGCCATCAGTCAGCAAATCAAACATCTGGAGGAAGAGCTGGGAATTCTGCTCTTCGAGCGGGTGGGTAACGCGGTCATCTTGACCGAGGCCGGCCGGCAGATGCTTCCTGAATGTCGCAAGTTGCTCCGCCTCGCCGAGGACTCCGTTCGCATCGCCCAGAACGCCGGCCAGGGCGGCGACGGCATCGTGCGCTTCGGGTTTGTGGACAATGCGGTCTGCGCACTCCTGCCGCCGCTGTTGAAGGAGTTTCGGGCGCAACATCCGCGAGTCGAGCTGAAGCTTCAGGCGCTCGACCGGCAAAGCCAGATTGCAGCCCTCAAAGACCAGACCATCGATGTTGGACTGCTGCCGGAACCGATCTGCGAAGAGCGTTTTTCCTACCAGCGGTTCGTGTCAGCGCCTCTGGTCGTCGCCTTGCCGCAGGGCCATCGCTTGGCCGCGCGCACCAGCCTGCGGATCGCCGAGCTCGAACATGAGCCCTTCATTCTGTTTCCCGCCGCTCTGCGCTCGCGGATCTACGAGATTATTCTCGCCGCGTGCGCCATCGCAGGATTCACACCTCAGGTGGCCGAAGAAGCCAACCAGATCCACACGTGCCTCGCGCTCGTCGATGCGGGAGTTGGCGTTACGTTGTTGCCGAGTTGGGCCGTGAGCAAGGGCGTACACGATGTTGTATTCCGGCCCCTCGTGGATGCATCGACGACCTACGCACTGGCGTTTGCCTGGCGGCGGGACACGGAGTTTCCCGCTCTCAAGGGGCTTCTGGAAGTCGCCCGAGGCGTCGCGTCAGAAGTCGGCACCGCCTCTTCATCGGTCCGCCCGCCTCGCGATGCGGTCAAGTCCCGATCACGGAACGTGACTGCAGGATCAAAATAGGTTAGTGGACATCGGCAGCGGTCCTCATCGAAAGTAGCCTCAACAGGGGCGATGAGACTCAAAGGTCTCGTGGGCCTATTTTCAGGCGGAAGACCCTCCCGTATGTCGAAACTGCTGACACCGCTGGAGATCGCGACCGGCATACAGGAAAACTACATCGGGCTCACCGTGGCGACCGCCCGGCGCTATATTGCCGAGGACTGCGTCGTCCATGAAGCCACGTCCCTGCCGTTTGGGGGCGAGTGGCGCGGTCCGGAAGGTTTTGTGGAGCTGATGCAGGCCATACAGCGGACCTTTTCCAACTTCCGCTTCACGCCCGCCGCGATCGTCACCGACCATGAAGAGCAACTCGCCTTCCGTGGGCGAGTCAGTGGCGATACTCCACACGGTCGCTTTGATATTCCCTTCGTCGAATACTGGACCTGCCGCAACGGCAAGGTCTGCGAGGCCTTTGCCATGTGGTTCGACACCAAACTCGTGATGGACCTGTACCAGGACACCCGCGCGGATGCACGAGGAATGAGCCTGTGACGAAGCTGGAAGAACTGGTCGAATTCCACGAGATCACCCAGCTCAAGTACCGGTATGTGCGCGCGTTGGATACCCACGACTGGAAGCTCATGGAGCAATGCTTTACGGAAGATGCCCACGCCTGGTTCGCCGGTGGGAAACAGACTGAGCGGGGCCGCGCCAACATCGTGAAGCTCCTGCACCGGCTCGTTCCATCGAATCTGGTGAGCAGTCACGTCGTCATGCATCCGGAGCTCACCCTGACCGCACCCACGACCGCAACGGGTATCTGGCGCATGCAGGATAGCGTGTACTTCCAGGGACCCAACCCGGCTTTTGCACACGGCAACATCCAGGGCGGGGAAGCGATGTTTGGTGCCGGCTACTACCACGAGGAGTACCGCAAGGAGCGCGACGGCTGGAAAATCTCCAGCATCGGCTACGTCCGCATTTTCGAAGTGATCGAGCGGGGGGCCATCGGCCAAGGCGTCGAGCTCAGCGTCGAGCCGTCCCGCGGCATGCGCACCTGACGGTCTGCACCCGCATCGAAGCGCACTGGCGAGGCGATTTCCGGCCCGGATGTTTCTGGCCGCCGCGCAGGAAGCGCCGCGGCACGCCTGGGGGCCTAAGAGTCCAGGCGGCTGTTCTGGGGAAACAGATTGCGTCGCGCCTCGGCATCAATGTCCGTCTTGAACTGATGGCGTGTGGCAAGCGCCGTCGCGCGCTGGGCCGCCGGTCGAGCGCTGATC
>JAQGOF010000245.1 GCA_028293745.1 Gammaproteobacteria bacterium
TGATGCGCTCGCGCTGCTCGGCTCACGATTGTGATCGACATCCTTGTGGATGTCCATCATCATCCTCCTGTCAACCCATGCGGGACATCGGCGGGAGCGCTGCGGCTCTTGCGACGCGAGGATCCGAAGTGGACCTGCATCGAGGATCCCACTAGGCACGAGTGCAGGGTCCGTCTGGCAGTCGCCCGACCAGGCACTGCAGTTTCGGATCGATGATGAGGTCCATGACTTCCAGCGGCACGACGCCGATCAGGCATTCCGTACCCATCACGAGAGCCTCTGTAAGATAGTTACGATCTTCGAAGTGGATCTGAACACCAAGTAACCGAGGAACGTAAACTCTCCGTCCGTCCGCTACCGTGACGTACTTTCGTCCGACCTCCTCCAAGTCAAAGCCGAGCTCGCGAGCGATCTCTGGAGTCACAAAGAACTCCGTCGTGCCGGTGTCGATGAGTGCACGCACGGTGACGGATTTGTCCGCGTAGTAGTTGGTCAGTCTGACATCTGCGTGAATGTGACCCACTTGCGTTCCTTGCTGGAGCCTGGCCTGTGTCACGGACTGGAATGTTTCTTCGGGTCGCATGGAACGCTCATTAAAGGGGCACTTTGCGTATTTTGTCATGGACCGACGCGGTTTCCGCCGACAGCTGTCAGATTGGCCGGGCCGCTCAATCTTCCTGCGTCGATCTTCCTACGCAGGGATCTGCAATACTGCTTCGCTGACGCGATCTCGACCCAGGCGGGCCGCGATCGGCGCGGCCTGGCCACAGGGACGCTCTAGCCGGCCGCGTGCAGGTACTCGCACAGCGAGCTGTTTCCGCGTAACGTTGAATTGCGTGGCATAAAGGGGCCAGCTGAATGATCGGATCGAAACATCTGAAGGGCATTGTGCGGTCTGCCTTGAAACGACGGGGGTACGAGCTGGTACGACGCAATTCCGCCGGCCGCGCCGACGAGCTGATGGATGTGACCCCCGCGGAGTTGGCCATTTACCAGCGCGTCAAGCCCTACACGATGACGACCGTGGAAAAGGTCATCACCCTATTGCGCGCCGTGCGCTATATCGTCAGAAATCGAGTTCCCGGCGATTTCGTCGAGTGCGGAGTGTGGCGTGGAGGCAGCATGATGGCGATCGCCCTGGCGCTGCAGGAGGCGGGCGAAACGGATCGCGATCTGCTTCTTTACGACACATTTACCGGCATGTCGGCACCGACGTCGGGCGACAAGCGTTATGACGGTGTGACCGCCTCCTCCATGATGGCCTCCGGGGACAGGAACGCGAGAGTGTTCTCTTATGCAAGCATGGACGACGTGAAGGCCAACATGACATCGACTCGCTATCCTCCAGAGCAGATTCGCTACATCCAGGGCCGCGTCGAGGTTACGCTGCCCGCAGCGGCACCCGAGAAGATCTGCATGCTGCGTCTCGATACCGACTGGTACGAGTCAACCCAGCACGAGCTGACCCAGCTGTACCCCAGGTTGGTTAGGCACGGCGTGCTGATCATCGACGACTATGGTCATTGGCAGGGATCACGGCAAGCCACGGATGAGTATTTCAGCCGACTCACGCCTGTCCCGTTTCTGCATCGTATCGATTACTCGGGCCGGCTGGTGATCAAGCCGTGAATCTGTGATCGGAGAAAAAGCCGCGATACCTGGATCCTGCCCGCTCCCCGTTCACAAACGTTGCAGGGGGCGGACCGCAGATTCACCCTGCGATGACAGGACTTGGGTTACGTTCCACCGCTGGGCAGTCCACCATCCGATCAGGGCTACGGTCACTCCCGCCAGTATGTCCACAAAGTAATGGAACCGCAGATACATTGTGGAACACCAGAGTACTGCGCATGGCGCGAAAAACCACCAAAATCGACGCCGGCAATGTTGCCAGTCGAACAGTAACAGATACAATGATGCCGCTACGTGCACGCTGGGGAATACGTCTACCGTGTTACTCCCACGGATCACGGCGTCGAGCGTTGAGTCGAAAAGCCATGAACCATGCAGTGGTCTTTGGAAGGTCATCGCGAGGTGCGGCCCCCCTGCAGGAAACACAGTGTAGCTTATAAACGCGAGCCCGTAGATCGTGAACAACCCGACGATGCACTTGCGAAAGGCCAGAATATCCCGACTGCTGTAATGTCCCGGTCCCGCAATCAGGTAGTAGAAGAAGAATAGATACCCCGCCATTGCCAAGTTTTCGAGCCACGAATACAGCCAAGCCTCCCAGGCGACAGCGGGAGTCTCGCCCAACAAATCGCGGTCCCAATGCAGCAGCAAGTCATCCACCCTGGGATGGCCCAATAGTGGCACTGCCGCTCCCATAGCGAAAAAACTGACGCCCATTGTCACAAAACAAAACCAGAGCCGGACCCGCCAACGCCACGGAGTCGGGTTACGCTCTATCCAGAAAACCATGATGATGGCGGATGCCAGACATCCAAGAAAAACGAATGCCCAACCTCGCGTCGCGTTGTTCGTAAATAGGCGCAACCCTGTTACGAAGAGAAAAGTGCAAAAGACCCATTCATGGGGCAAAAGCGCGGCGACCCCGAGCTTCCATTTGTCTTTAAGAGCCATGGATTTATCTTCAACGGCTCCTCGCTTAGTTACAAGGGGCATGAGTACCGAAAACCGGGGAAGCACCAGGAGTCCTCGAAGCAGCAGGGCGGCGGCGATCGCCAAAACGGCGGCCTACGCATCTGATAAGGTGAGAACGCCAAGCGACGAGTAGCGCGGGACAGGGCGTCCACAAATAGGGGGTCCACAAAGGCCGTTACACGCCCTGGCAACCCAGTTCACCGCCGCAGGGCTATCCGCCCTGCCCGTCCCCTGCGGTGCTGATACAACGGGCCATTCATAAGGGTGATACGTCCCTCGTCAAGCCGCGGCGGCAGCCGCTTCATTCAAGCCTCTTGCGCTGCGCCGAGACAACATCCGCAGTCAGGGGCAGGTAGACATTCCCGGCCGAGACCTCATGCTGCCCTTGCTCACTGAGCACATAGGATAGAAATTCCTTGACGCGGGGATCGAGCTTTCCGTTCAAATCACACCGCACAAACATGTAGATGGAGCGTGCCAGGGGATACGTCCTGTTCTGGAGCGACTCTCTCGTGGGCAAAACGTACGGACCGCCCTCTTTAGCAGCCAGCGGAACCACCCGCAAACTGGGAAATTCCCTGGATTGCCGCAATCCGCCCCAAGCGATAGCGAACTTGTCCGCATTCAGCGCCGCAAGCATCCGATCGGTGCCCAGTGTGTCCCCCCCAGGCGTTGGCGAAATCAGCTTGGACCCGGCTTCGACATACTCCCGATAATTGGGATTCCACTTTGAACCGCCGTTCATGACAACCTGCTGGAAGAAGTTGGTCATTCCCGTCGGCGCATAGCCCAAAGTCTGGATTGTCTTGCCGGCCCATTCGCCACGGAGGCCCAATTGGTCCCATGTGCGGATATCCTGGCCTGCGCTGCGCGCGCCCTCGGGTGACCAGTGGTAGCCCTGATACCCGCCGGTGCGCGCCGCTCCGAAGATCCCGTCCAGCTGCCGTACGGTCAGTCCCTTGATCGGGTTGTCATCCCGAACGAGGATGACCGGCGTCCATGTCGTTGACTTCACATCCAGCGTCCCCGTTGCGATCGGAATCTGCACGAGGTCCGTACCGGCGGAATCGTGAAATGCCTCGAGCTCGACCAGCATCGCCTCCCGGCCGCTCGTGCCAATATCCGCTGCTCCGGTAATCAGGCCCGCCGTGGCGACATCGCTTCCGGGCAGCGTGTCACTGAATTTCAACTCCGGATGGTAGCGGCGAAAGGCCTCTTCCCAGCGGTGCAGCAACCCGCCGAAGTCGCCGCCATAGTTGCGGAGTGTTCCGGTGAGAGACATCGCGGGCCGGTACTCGGGCAATGCACCTGCCTCGGCGAGTGCCGCCGACATGCCAAGCCATGGCATAACCACAAGGAGCAGCATGCCCGGTGACATGCTGTGAGCACGTCCCGCGCGAACGCGGGCTGCCGCTGCAGACCGCGGCCTCACAAGGCTCGCCGTGGAGCCTTGACAGCCCACAACACCGCCGCGTCGAACAGCGCAAAACCTGCAGGCTGCACTTCCTCGAAGTCTTCGGTGTTGACGTAGTAAGCTACACGACGCGCGGGAGCAAGCGTGTCGCCCGCCATGCTGGCGCCCTGCTCATACGCAAATACCAGGCGCCTGTCAGGATAGCCTTCGATCACCGCAATGTTTATCGCTCCAAGGGCCGGCTTGCCCCAGTTGGTAACAAACTCATTGTCTGCGTAGAGGTCCTGAATTGCGTCCGCACTGAGCCCCCCCGCCAGCGGATGCGGCGCATTGACTATGGAGGCGAAGCGATCGCCGTCCTTGCCGCCCACGGTGCCCGTGGTTCCATAGTCTTCTGCAGGTACGCTTCCGGTCATACGCAGCACGGGATACAGGTCGCTCGCCCAGGTGACGATCGGAACAGCCAGTCTGGCATATCGCCCGGACATCTCCTTCGCGTTCACCGAATTTGAAATCACGATCAGATCCTTCCCGGTTACCACGTCGGAGGTCGGATGCTCATCCGCCGTGCTGACCACGAATCCCAAGGATTTCAACCGTGCGATGATCTTCTGATCATTGTCGGCAACCTTTTGCAACCGCTTCACCAGCTTCGCGTCACCCGGCACTTCCGACTTGACCAGCTCGAGATGGCGAAGGTTCATGATGTAGAGCAGCTGCCTGCCCGTAGCTTCGGCGTGCGGCGCCGGCGTGGACGCCGCGTGGCATGATCCAACCAGTTGCGCCGCAAAAGCCAGACCTATAAAGCAGGCAAGCAGGCCCCGAAAGAATATGTTGAACATCACCCTCTCCTCATTGCTCAACCGGACTCACTGCCCACAGAAACGCCGCATCAAACAGCGCCAGGCCATCCGGAGTGAGATTGTCGAAGTAGTTGCGGTTGGCGAAGAAGGCCAGCCGCCGCGCCGGAGCGGTGTAGTCATATTCCATGGTAGCGCCCTTTTCATAGGAGAAGATCGTCACCTTCTCGGGCTGGTCAGGCAATGTGGCTATGATGGTCGCGCCGAGTCCGGGACGCCCCCAGTTGATCGGAGCCGGAGTGCGCAGAAGCTCGTGTTTTCCGGCAGAGAGCCCTGCTGACAGAGGATGAGGCGCGTTGTACAACTGCATGGCGGTGGCTCCGGGGCTCAACGTACCGTAATCCACCCGCAGGCGTTTGCCCGTCATTCGCATATCGTCATAGATGTCGTTTTCCCAAACGATGACCGGGATTGTCAACAGCGTGTACTTGTTGGCGACCTCGAAGGCGTTGACGGACTCGGAGATGACGACCAGGTCCTTGCCCTTCGCAAGCCTCACGTCGGCGAGCTCGTCGCAGGTTGTGACGACGAAACCGAGTGATTTCAGGTGCGCGACCACCTTCCAGTCCTCGTCGAGAACCTCCTGTTTCATCTTGACGAGCTCGGGCCGCGGCGGATCCTCCTTCCTGGCAAGATCCACCTCGCGATAGTTCATGACGTACAGCAGCTTCTTGCCCTGCGCGAGGCCATGATCCACCGTCGCCGCCTGCCCCACCAGGGGCGCGAGCACGCACAACAGACAACACCGTATTCCCGCCAGGGCTGTTTTTGTGTCGAAGCGCGGAAACTGATCCATTGGCATCCCCCATTCACACTCTGAAGCTGCTCTGCGCTTCGCTGCGCGTGTTGTAGAACACTCCGGCCATGGGAGGCAAGTCTCCCCCTCTTTCCCGCAGGGCGCGAAGCCATGCATCCGGGGCTCTGAGTGAGCCCTCGGCCGCGGTTATTCATTGGTTGCGCAGGCAAATATGCCGTTGAATATTATTTACGAATTGTGTTCCGTGACGCTACGGTGAAGTGTCCACAGAAACACCTGAAAGGGCTATCTTTGCTCGCGTTCGGCAGCGACGTGCTGTTCGCGGTGGGAGTCAACAACTTGGCCGATCGGCGGGCCTGTCGCGATCCTCGGAGGCTTCTATGAAACTGAGTTTTGCATCATCGGTCATCGCCGTGGGACTGTGCCTGGCGGCAGTGATCGATCTGGCGGCAGCCGATGCCGCCCACACGATTTTTGCTCAGCAACTCGTTAACGAGGCGAAGGCTGGCCGCCCCGACATCGTGACGGTGGGCATACATGCGAAACCGCCGGGCACGCCGGACTACATCATCATCGCGCACACCAATCCCGCCTCGGTCGGGCACAAGTCCGAAGGGGCCGACCTGGTGACGCTTGCGACCGGCAAGGTGGATGGGCCGAACCCGTTGCCTGGCGGTGTGTATGACGTGGGCGTACCGCTCAAAGACAAGTCCGGTCACGGGGTCGGCTTTCTGGCGGTTCACATCCGCCCGCCAGCCGGCTCTAAAGATGCCAGAGCGGACTCGCTGCAAGCCGTTTTGAAGCTGCGGGACGAGCTGTCAAGTCGCATCGCCTCGGTATCGGCGTTGTTCGCGTCCGCGGATTGAGCTGCGTTCCTGTGATCGCCGCAGTCTCCTGTCAGGTACTCAGGAGCATGGACAGTTTGCTAACGTCGGGAGCCGCTTCCAATGTCTTGACGAAAGCGATCACGCCATCCGTCTTCACCGCAGGCCACCCCACATACTCAGCGCAACCGCGAAACTTCTCCGCGACTTCATCGAACGACATCGGGTTCGCCGGGCTCCCCTTGCCGAAGGTTGCCTGACCGGTAATGATCTTTTTGTTCTTCAACGTAATCTTCAGAAGCGAAGTCATCTTGTCGTAGCCGGCAGCTTCCGCTGCCGGGTCGATGTAGTATCTGACGCGCTCGATCATCTGTTTGACATCGTCGCGCTGCACTACTGTGTTGGTGAATTGCGCGAGTCCTGCTCTGCGCTCCAGCAGCAGGATGGCCATACAGAATTCCATGCTGAATTTGGCTTGCAGCCCGGTCTGCGGATGATGGTGTAGCAGCGCCTGAAGCATGGCGTGATTGGCGCCCACCTCCACCTTCGCCACCTGCTCAGCCTTGATGTTGTGTACCTGAATCAGGCGCGCCATCTCGGTCATTGCGGGATGACTGAGTGACCCCGAAGGATAAGGTTTGATCGAGATGCCCGGAGATGAGAAACACCAGGGCGCGCCCAGCCTGTTCGCAATGGCCGCTGCATTGAACGAGCCGCCGGCGGCGTGAAAGAATCCGCGCTCGGCCTCCAGGATCTGCTGCGCGGCGGTCCAGCCGAGCCGGGCCAGTTGGGCCGCCTCCATTCCGCTGGCGGCGGCGTGACCTGCCTGCAAGGGCTTGGTCATCGTGCCGAAGTTCTCGCGCAATCCGCCGGAACGGCTCGCGGCGATTCCGAATGCAGTCCGGACCTTGCCAACGTCGAGCCCCAACAGCTTCGCGCATGCCGCCGCCGAACCGAACGGCCCGCAGGTACCTGTCGAATGAAAGCCATCTTCGTAGTGCCGTGGCGCAATGGCTTCCGCTATCTTGCATTCCACTTCGACGCCCACGTGATAGGCAAGCATGAGAATTTGGCCCGATGCTTTCGTCTTCTCGGCCAGCGCGAACGCGGGTGGCAAAACCGGCACCGTCGGATGAGTCAGCAACCCGTAGACACGATCCTTGGCAGCGGCCAGCTGAGTGTCATCGAAGTCATCTGCGTGGATGGATACTCCGTTCACCAGGGCGGCGAGCTGCGGATTTGCGGTCCGTCCTGTTCCGATCAAAACCGACGCGCCGCTTGCGCTGTCCAGCGCGTCCAGGTAAGCCAGACACAACGGACCTGACTCCGCCTTAGTACCGGCCAGGGCCAGCCCGAAGCCGTCCAGGATCGATTTCTTGCCCAGCTCGATGACTTCGGGCGGAATCGCATCGTATGTAGTATTGACTACGAAGCCCGCAACGTACTCGGTCAGGCCCTTCGCCTGCGCAGCGTCAGTTCCTGCAGCCGTGGCCTGACGGTCTGCCGTTGCACCGCCACCCTGTGCCGCCTTCGGATCGGCGGCCCGGGCCCTTTCCTGCGCGGCCGCCCCGGCGATCGCCCCAAGGGCAAGAGCTGCGAATTCCCGTCTATGCATGCGGATGCACTCCCCTTTGTATCAATGACTATCAAGGGCCCAGGCCATCACGATGGCTTCAGCCGGACAAAACGGCGGACGCGCACTCATTGCGCCGTATCGAAAACGAATATTCGCGCGGGCGTCGAATCCTTCTTCGACGTGACGACGTAGTAGCGATGCAGCTCAGGCACGAGGAGGCCAATCTTGCCACGGTTGCCGGTGGCCGCCTTACCGACCGCTTCGTAGTGGTCCGCGTCAACCTGTCGATAGACGTTGACGAATCCTTCCGCGCAGGCCATGTAAATGCGCTTGGTCGCGGGGTCGAATGACATGTCGTCGACACCATCAGCCGCGGGCAGCGTGGCAATTTCCTTGCCCGACGTTGTGTCGAGTACGCCGAATACCCCAGGCTTACGACCGGCTACAAACAAGCGGTGATTCGACTCATCAAGCACCATGGGCGTATTGTGCGCCACCTTGGTCAGTTGCCAGGTGCTCTTCAATTTCCCGGTCTTGCGATCGACGAGACCAATCTGATTCTTGTCTCGCATATTCACATACAGCATACCGTCGCCGCGCTGCAGCGCCATTGCCTCGAGGTTACCCGACGGCAATTTGATGTCAGTGACCTTCTCGCTTTTCGCCGTGTCGATGACCGTCACCAATGAAAAATCGTTGCCCGCTTCCTTGCCGCCATTTCCGATGTACAGCAAATGCCCGTTGGGATCGTAAACCAGCGCATCGGCGTCCTCGGACAGTTTGATCGACTTGATATGCTTGTAAGTCGTTCCATCGAGTACCTCGCAGGACCCGCCCTTGCCGCCGTCCACGACGAAGATCCGATTCACATCGGGGGCATACAGGATGCTGTGCGGAGTATCGAGGCCCGCGATGCTGTGCACGGGTTTCACCGTCTGCAGGTCGAAGACTTCCACCGTGTGATGCTCTTCAGCAGCCAGGAACAGCCTGTTGCCCTTGAGATCCACCGCAAAATGGTCGAAGTCGCCCTCGACGCCCGGCAGGTCCACGGTCTTGATCAACCGTAGTGGAGCAGCCGCCTCGGATGAAGTCGCCGAAAATGCCGTGCAAGACAGCGCGGCCGTCAAGCCAACAGAAAGCAATGCAAGTATTGATCGCATGACTCAAACTCCTCGACTGAAGAAACTTGTTGCCCAACCACGCGGACAGACGCTCATTCGTGGCCAGGAAAACTCAGGAAACCTTTACCGGCGACCCGGCGGCGCGGGGATCGGGATCTGCGCTGAGCACGGCACGCATCCGGGTCCTGTCGAGCTCGCCCTCGCTCGCGGCCATGATTACCGTCGCGACGGCATTGCCGATGAGATTCACCAGGGCCCGACCGGTCCCCATGAATCGGTCGATTCCCAACAACAGCGCGACACCCGAAATCGGGACGGTAGGTACCACTGTCAGCGTGGCGATCAGGGCAATGAAGCCGGCGCCCGCGATTCCACTCGCACCCTTTGAGGTGAGCAATGCCACGCCGAACAGAGCAAGCTGCTGCGTCACGCTCAGATCGATTCGCAGCGCCTGCGCCACGAACAGCGCGGCAAGCGTGATATAGATGCTGGTTCCGTCGGTGTTGAATACGAAGCCGGTCGGGACGACCAGGCCGACGACCGAGCGCGAACACCCCAGGGTCTCGAGTTTTGCCATCAGGGCAGGCAGCGCGACGTCCGAGGACCCCGACCCGAGCGTGACCAGCAGCTCCTCCTTCAGATATCGAAGCAGGCGCAGGATCGAGAATCGACACCAGCGGCAGATCGCGGCCAGCACAACCAGCACAAACGCGGCGCACGTGAGATAGAAGGTGGCGATCAGACCGATGAGCGGGCCCAGTGCGCTCAACCCGAACTTGCCGAGAGTATAGGCCATGGCGCCGAAAGCGCCGATGGGTGCAAAGCGCATCAGAAAGTTGATGATTCCGAAGACCACCTCGCCAAGTTCCTCGATCAAAAGGCGTACCGAGGCGGCGCGCCCCCCGATATGCGACAGCACATAACCGAACAGAACGGAAATGAATACGATCGGCAGGATGTCGCCCCTGCTGAAGGCCTCGAACAGGGTGTTCGGCACGATTGCCAGCAGAAACTCGCCGACGCTTTCGGGCCGGGTCTGACTCATGAAACCGCTGAGGGCCGACGAATCCAGAGCGGCGCTGCGAGCGTCGAGCGCATATCCGGGATGAACGACATTGGCGACCGTTGCGCCAAACAACAATGCGAGGGTCGAAACGACCTCGAAGTAGATCAGGGCCTTGCCACCGAGGCGCCCGACCTTCTTCATGTCCCGGGCCGCGCCCATCCCAGACACCACCGTGCAGAAAACCACGAGCCCTATGACCATCTTGATGAGTCGCAGGAATCCGTCGCCGAGCGGTTTCAATGCCGTCCCAAAGCGCGGAGCTACGATTCCAACTACGGTTCCGGCGACAATGCCGATCAGAACCTGTGCAAAGAGGCTGCTGTACCAGTAGCGGCGCCTCATTCCCCCTCCGATTCGAACTTTTTGCCCGCTCTATCCGGCCGGGCCGCATCGCGCAGCGAGCGCAACGTGTTCACGGCCTTGTACCCTCAACTTGTGCTGCGCCCCATATCCTTCTCCCGCAGGGATCCGACCACCTGTGCAATCGCACGCCCGACTTCCTGCGTCGTTGCAGCTCCCCCCAGATCAGGAGTCCGGGGACCGCTTGTGAGGACACTCTCGATGCCCGCCACGATCATCGCCGCCGCATCCGCGTGACCGAGATGCTCGAGCATCATCGCGCCCGACCAGATCTGGCCGATAGGATTCGCCACGTTGCGACCGAAGATATCCGGCGCGGAGCCGTGCACCGGCTCGAACATGGAGGGGAATTCCCGCTCCGGGTTGAGATTGGCCGAAGGCGCGATGCCGATCGTTCCGGCGCACGCCGAGCCCAGGTCGGAGAGGATGTCACCGAACAGGTTGGAGGCGACCATCACATCGAAACGATCGGGTCGCAAGACCAGGTGCGCAGCCAGTATGTCTATATGATAACTATCCGTCGCAATATCCGGATAATGCTGTGCCATCAGTTGCGCGCGCCCGTCCCAGAATGGCATGGTCATCGAAATACCATTCGACTTTGTCGCCCAGGTCAACTTCTGCCGCTTGCGTCCCCGAGCCAGCTCGAACGCATAACGAAGAATCCGGTCAACCCCACGGCGCGTGAAAATGCTTTCCTGGGTGACGACTTCCTGGTCGGTGCCCTCGAAGAGTGTGGCGCCCTTGTCGGAGTATTCGCCCTCCGTGTTCTCGCGCACCAGCATGATGTCAATGTCACCAACATTGCGGTCGCGTAGCGGAGATACGACGTTGGGCATCAGACGGATCGGGCGAAGATTGACGTACTGCTGGAAGCCGCGGCGGATTTTGATCAACAGACCCCAAAGCGACAGGTGATCGGGCACGCCCGGGAAACCCACGGCTCCCAGGTAGATTGCGTCATGATGGCGAATCTGCTCCAGTCCATCCGCCGGCATCATGCGCCCGGTCGTGCGGTAGTAGTTGCAGCCCCACGGGAACTCTTCCCATTCGAATTCAATGCCGAATCGACGGCCGGCCTCCTCCAGGACCCGGACTCCTTCCGGAACAACTTCCTGGCCAATTCCATCGCCGGCGATCAGGGCAATCCGATAGTGCTTCATGGTTCTTACATTGCAGAAAATGTCGGGCGCGCCGCGGACGAACGGTAAAACACGCGCGTGAAGAGATTAGACCGCTCGAGCGCCAATGACACCCCGTGACACGTGGTCTCGTAGAACACGTTTCGTGAATAACATCTGGACACCTTCATGTTCCATCAGTGCGAGT
Source organism: Gammaproteobacteria bacterium (assembly GCA_028293745.1). Taxonomy (GTDB): domain Bacteria; phylum Pseudomonadota; class Gammaproteobacteria; order Steroidobacterales; family Steroidobacteraceae; genus 13-2-20CM-66-19. The sequence goes on from JAQGOF010000245.1 coordinate 11,912, forward strand.
GAGGAAACACGACCTATGTGGCCAGGGCGCTCATGACCTGATACAGATCGGCCTTAGCCTCGAAGCCGATACCGGGAATGTCGGGCAACCGCACGAAACTGTCTTCCACCGCGAGGCCATCCGCGAAGCCGCCGAAAGGCTGAAAAATTCCGGGATACGATTCGTTGCCACCGAGGCCGAGGCCGGCCGCGATGTTGAGCGACAGCTGATGGCCTCCGTGCGGAATGCAGCTCGCCGCTGACCAGCCGTACTGGCGGAGCACTTCCAACGTGCGCAGATACTCGACCAAGCCGTAACTCAATGCACAATCGAATTGGAGAATGTCCCGATCGGCGCGCAACTTCGCGTAGCGGATGAGATTGCGTGCATCCTGCACCGAGAACAGGTTCTCCCCGGTTGCCATCGGCCCTGGATAACTATCTGCGAGCGCCGCCTGAAGCTCGAAGTCGAGGGGGTCGCCGGCCTCTTCGAGCCAGCGCAGGCCGTAAGGCCTCAAGGCGCGCGCGTAGACGAGCGCGGTATTGAGGTCAAATCTCCCGTTGGCATCAACTGCGAGCTGCTGCGGAGACTTCAGGATTGCCAGGACCGATTCGATCCGCCGCAGGTCCTCCTCGAGCGTCGCTCCGCCTATCTTGATCTTGACGACTGAATAACCGCGATCCAGGTAGCCGCGAATTTCTTCCGTGAGTGCCGCCGGAGTCTGCTGGGGGTAGTAATAGCCCCCGGCCGCATAGACGAACACCTTGTCTTCAATTACACCTGCGCGATACCGATCTGCAAGCAGGCGGAACAGGGGCCGCTCTGAAATCTTGGCGACCGCATCCCACAGCGCCATATCGAGTACGCCGACGGCAACCGAGCGTTCGCCGTGGCCTCCTGGCTTTTCGTTTCGCATCATCACATTCCACGCCTGGTGGGGATCGAAGTTATCTTCGTCCGCATCGAGCAGCGCCCGCTCATCCGCAGCCAGGAGGCGCGGAATGAACCGATCCCGAAGCAATCCCGAGGGCGCGTATCTGCCGTTGGAATTAAAGCCATAACCAACGACGCGCGTCCCGTCGCGCACCGCATCCGTAATCAGCGCGACTACACTGACGGTCATCTGGCTAAAGTCAATGTAGGCGTTACGCAGCTCCGATCGGATGGGAACTACGGTCTCGCGAATGTCGAGTATTCTGACCAACCTGCACCTTTTCCAGCTCAGCTTCGCTGCAGCAACGGCCTGAGCTCTCGGATATCGGCGACGCCTTCCAGGTGCAGCACCTTTTCAATCAGTGCCGAACATTTCGCGCGGCCCACGACTGGCCCGATGAGATCCGTCGCCTTGGCTACAATCTCGGCCCGCGTCATAGGATTCCTGGGCGTGCCGCGAACGTCGTCGACGCGCCGGCTGATATGAGTGCCATCCGACAAATGAACATCCACGATGGCTACGCGTAGAGGCATGAGAAGCTCCAGCTCGTTGTCTGGAATGAGCCGCACTTTCGCACGTGTCAGAAGGGTTGCAGGATCCCGCATTCGCACCTTGTCATGGACCGCGGCAAATTTGATCGCCTTGTCAAGCAGCATCACGGCAACTACGTGCTGCAGACAGATGTCGGGAATCTCGCGATTGTTCACAATGGCCGCTTCATCGGTGGCAAGTCGCACGACGACCTCACGCACTTGAGCGGCTTCGAAGGGCCGCTCTGCACGCAAGCTCTCCAATGCATCCAGGGCCGCCTGGATCGGAGAGCCTACGGGCCACTTCTTGATGTTGGTTCGCGTGACTTCATACCGATCGCCGAGCCCCTCGATCAGCCCGGCCGCGTCCGCGTGCGGATTGTAGGCCGCAAAGAAATTGTCCTTGCCCGAGAGTATGTCGTCTACGCCCGTCCATCCCGCTTGCACGAGCAGTGCGGACGTGACCCCGCTTCGCGCCGTCATGCCGCCAAAATGAAAGGCCTTTTGAACGTGCTCCGTGTCGCGGCTCCAGGCGCCGAGGCCGGATGACTGATGGGCGGTGTAGCCCAACATCCAACGCATCTCCTGCGCGTTCAGCCCAGCCGCACAGCTCGCGGCAGCAGCGGCACCGAACAGAGGCGAGATGCTGTGCGTGCTCCAGTGAGACTCGGATTCAAACCGCTGACCGCCCAGCGTCATCGTAAAGCGTGGGCCCACATCGTAGCCCAGGGCGACGGCACGCAGGAAATGTGTTCCGTTTATACCGAATTGCTCCCCGACTGCCAGAGCCGCAGCGATCACGGCGCAACCGGGATGAGACTGCGATGCGGCGTGGGAATCGTCGGTTTCATCAGCGTGCGCCAATACTCCATTCGTCAGTGCAGCCTCAATCGGCCCACAAAGAAAGTTCGCAGCCACGACAGTGGCGACGTCTTTACCTCCGTATGCCCGGCAGAACTCCAGCGCAGCACGTCCGGGCCCGAGCTCGGAGCCCGAAATCATTGCAGCGACGGTGTCAAGAACGTGCTGCTTTGCTTTCTCGGTGACCTCCGGCGGCAGAGCACGACGCGCTGCCTCGCTCATGTACGCACTGAGCTTCTCCATGACGGACCCCGAGGTGGAAGCAGTGCTGCCCGAAGTCTCCGCCGCAAGAGCGGGCCTTGGCGAGGCAAGCGATGCCCCTGCGAGTCCCATTCCGAGGATTCCGAGCAGGCTGCGTCGCGTTGCGTTCATGGGCCGCAAAGCCCGCCTCAGAATGTAACTGCCACGGTGCCGTAGACCAGGCGGCCGATGGGCGAGTAAGTCGACACATCGGCGTTGTTGTCTACGAAAGCGCGCGGCGCGAGCGGCGGCATCTGGTTGGTTAAGTTGTTTACGCCGAGCGCAAAGTTGATATCACCGCCAAATCGCGAATGCTCCCGGTGCCAGTCATATGCAACGCGCGCATCCCAGGCGACATAACTGCGAACCGGAATCGTGGGCGTCGAGTTGCCATTGACGCCCGTATCCTGCGTAGCGGCAGCGTAGGTGTTGCTCAACGTAACGTCGAAATCCCCCTGCATCCAGTCCAGAGTCGTAAAGAACCGGTACTTCGGCAGCGTGCCGCCAAAGTTGCCGGTGGCCCCCGCATTGTTGCTCGCGCCGGCGTATTGAATGTACGGATGACCCGGCGCATCCTGAAAATTGAAGGATTTGAATACCATGCCGTTGGTGCCGATGTTGAAGGTGCCGAACCGGGTCTTGGGCAGTGTGTAGTGCAATTCTATGGTGTATGAGCGTTCCTGCAGCACGGCCAGGTTGCGGAATTGATCGAAGGCGTACAGCCGGTTGGCCGCGCCGGGATCGCCCTTGCCGGTGACCGGATTGGTGATGAATTTCAACAAATCGCCCGGATTGACGAACGGCTGCGTGGCTCCGGGCGTGCCCGCGAAGCCATCCACTCCCAGGTTGTTGAAGAAGGGCGAAGCCGCACCCAGCTGGTTGATGCTGCCCAGAATGTTGTTGAGACCGATACCGCCCTGGTATCCATAGAGATTGATGGATGAGAAATCCACCGCCAGGGAAAGCCCCGGAGCGAAGTTCGGCAGGAACACGAGGCCGATCGAGCGCGAGACGGAGGTCGCCGGCTTCAGGTTCGGATTGTTGCCGTCCTCGCCGTTGAACGGCATGCCGCCATAACTGGGACCGAACAGGCCCAGAATGACATTCGCACCCACCTGTCGGGTCGAGGTGGGGGCATACTCGGAGTAGAGGAACGGCGCACTATAGGACTTCGAGTAAGTCCCGCGCATCGTGAGCTGCTTGTCGAAGGGTTGCCACCTGAAGCCAAACTTCGGAACGGCTGAGCTTCCAGTATCGCTGTACTTCTCTTCTCTCGCGGCTGCCGTGATGTCAAAAACGTGCAGCCCGGGCAGGTTCCACTCCGGACTGGTCACGGGTACACGTGTCTCTGCGAACACCGCACCGACGGTTCGATGCGCCTTGAAGGGATTGAAGTTGAGCCCGCCCTGCCAGAGCTGCGCGTTTCCCACCGTAGACCCCGTTACAGGATCGGTCACCCTGCCATTGGCGTCCGCATGCCCCGTAAGCTCCTCGCGACGCCACGCGAGCCCCACCGCGAGGTCGACCTCTCCTGCCGGCACAGAGAATACGCTGCCCGCCACCTTGCCATCCCAGGACAACAGTCGGCTGCGCGCATCTATTCGTTCCGTGCCGTACAGATTTGCCAGGGAGGCAGCACTCAGCCCGGCGGTCCGCGCGAAGGGGTCGAGCGCAGGCTGAAACACCGCGGGTCCCCCCACCGACAGGTCACCCGAAACCTTGCTGTACGCCCCCCCGAAAACCGGGTTGCCACTTTGATCGAAGCCACCTGCAATCGCACTGGCCAGGTTCGGCTTGAATATCACGTTCGCGATTCGCTGCTCAAATACACTCTGGCTGAAATCCACGGCCGTCTCCCATGTCCAGCTTCCGGCCAGATTTCCCCTGAGACCGGCGACCGCTCGCGAAGCATCGTTCGTGTTGTCGAACTGCTTCGGGTTGGGCAGATAGTCGAAGGTGACTCCGGCAAACGGGGTCGTCAGGGGATTGTAAGGAGCCCCGGCTGGCACCGTAAGTGCGGAGAACACCGGCAGCCACTGCAATGAATTGGTGCCATGCGAATACAGGAGATCACCGAATGCGTGCACATTGTCGTTGAACAGACTCGCGTTCATGCTGACAACCGCCGCCTTCTGTTCCTGCTGGGACAGCAGCGTTTGAAATTGCGACACGTCGAACCCACCTGACACGGCACCAGGAGTCGTTGCCAGATAGGTTCCGTTTGCGATGAGGTCGTTGACTGTGGTCGCGGTCGCAGCCGCGCCGGTGGGATTGATGGCACTCGGGGAGTTGAGCCCTGGCGCCAGGATAGCCCCGGGACTACTGCCGTTCGCGGCCACGACACCGGGAATATTCGCCGATTTTCCCAACAGCGGGCTGGTGAACGAGCGTGCCTTCTGAAACAGTGGATCCGTCTTCGAGTAGCTGCCGGTAGCCGTGAAATTGAAGTTGCCGACGGTCACCCCACCGGTGATGTACGCCGAACGTTCGCGATATCCCCCCGCTGCGCCACCATAGCGGCCGCCCGCCTTCAAACCATCCTGGTTGGACTTCAGGATGAAGTTGACAACGCCGCCGATCGCATCGGACCCGTACGTAGATGATGCACCGTCTGTGAGCACATCGATATGATCGATTGCCGCCGTCGGTATTTGATCGACATCGACAAAGGCCCTGCCGTTGGTTGCGGCCACCCCGGACACCGCTGCACGCCGGCCGTTGATGAGTACCAGCGTGGGTAGATTGCGCAGTTGTAGCTGCGAACCGCCGCCCGTTCGCTGATTGTCATTGTTAGCATTGCTGGCACCAGCGTTGCTGCGTCCGGAAAACGCGGGGATCGACTTGCGCAACACCTCCAACGCATTCGAGGTGACGCCCTGTTGCTCCATCGTCTGGGCATCGAGCGGGATGATGGGGATTGCGACGGAGTCCTTCGGATTCTGAAACAGGGTTCCTGTGACCACGACTGTCTGCAGCTTCTCGTCAGTGCTCGCATCGCCCCGTCTCGCATCCGGAACGGCTTCAGGCTGCTGTTGCGGCGCCTGTGCGTGCCCCAACGGAACGCAACACGAGAAAAAGACGGTAAAAATCAAACCGCGGTATCGACTATGCATGGACCCCCCCAAAGAACACTCACCGCAGACCCGACCCCCCGAGCTTCCTGCGATCCTACCCTGGAGACTTGATGCTTCCCGGCCGCTCCATGCGAATATAGAGTAGTCCCTTGGTCCGGACGCAGTGCTGCCTGAAGCGTCACTCCTCACATTACACATCGTGAACAACTGTAGTTTGATAGCCGGTTTCTTAATGAACATTAATGTTTATTTTATTGTTTGCGGCGCTGCCCCGGTGGATCGTAGCCGCGCTCGTGAATTCATAGAGGGGTGAGCCATGCGAAGAAACGTCGCGACCTGGATCGGTTTGTTAGGGGTATCCGTGAGTCTCGCAACCGGTGGTGCGGCGCAAGGGCTGCAGGCCTCTGCGACCGTTCAGCACGTTCTGCTGCTGAGTATCGACGGTGCGCACGCGCTCGATGTAGCTAACTACGTCAAGCGGAATCCCCAATCGGCCATGGCCGAGTTGAGTGGTATGTCAGTCACCTATACGAACGCGAGCCTTCCGATCGGCGATTTCTATCCAGGCGTGCTGTCGCTGGTAACCGGAGGGACACCCAACTCAACCGGCGTCTGGTACGACGAGGGATGGGACCGCTCGCTGTCGGCACCGAAGTCGGACTGCTCGAAGGTGGGCGCTGAGTTCCTCTATGACGAGAAGATCGATATAAACGTGGAAGTGATCGACGGCGGCGGCGGAATCAATCCTGACAAGCTGCCACGGGATCCGAAGAAGGGTTGCACGCCGGTGTACCCGCACGACTTCCTGCGGGTCAACACGGTGTTCGACGTGGCGAAAGCCGCGGGCGGGCGTACGGCATGGTCCGACAAGCATTGGTCATGCGATATTGTTACGGGAAAAGGCGGCAAGGGAGTGGACGATTTCTATATCCGTGAAGTCGGAACCGGCAAACTGGCGAGTGATATAGCCCGAACGACGCAGTTCGACGATGCCAGGGTGCAAGCCATCGTCAATGAAATCGACGGTTTCGATCACGGGCGTGCGAAACAGGTGGGGACACCTGTGATTTTCGGAATGACATTCCAAGCGCTCTCGGTAGAGCAGAAGAAGCCGAACGGTGGGTATGTGGACGCCAGCGGGACCCCCAGCGCAATCGTAGAAAGCACGCTCAAACACGTAGATCAGTCGATTGCGACCATTGTGAAGGAGCTCAAGGCACGCAATCTGCTGTCTTCTACCCTGGTGGTGCTGACGGCGGTCCACGGTGATTCGCCCATCAACCGGGCCTGGTCGCGAAAGCTGGACGAAGATCTCATTCCAGACATGATCGGAGACGAGCTGCTGGGTGTCGCGGTTCAGGATACGGAGGCACTTCTGTGGCTGAAGGATCAGACCCAGACGGCAAGGATAGCTGCACTGCTCAGCAGGCCCGACAACCGCAGCAAGGCGGCCATCAACGAAGTGCTCTGGGGAGAAGCTCTGAAGCTCCAATATAACGATCCTCTGCAGGATGGGCGCACCCCCGATATCATCGTAAAGCCGCTGGTGGGGGTCTATTACGCTGGCAAGGAATCAACCAAGATTTCGGAGCACGGGGGTTTCTACACCGAGGATGTGAACGTGCCCCTGTTGCTTGCGAACCCGAAGCTCAAGCCAGCGGTGATAAAGGCCCCGGTCCAGACAACTTCGGTGGCACCCACGATCGTGCAAATGCTGGGACTCAATCCCCAGGACCTGGATGCGGTCAGACTGGAGAAGACGCCCGGGCTGCCGGGCGTGCTTTGAGGCACACGCCTGCGGAGCCAACGCGCGACTATCGGGTCGCGCGTTGGCGGTCCTCGAACGAGCTTTTGGAGCGCACGGTGCGTGGCAGGATCACGCTGAAAAGCGAGCCCACCCCTATCGTACTTTGACACTCAATCGTACCCTCGTGAGCGCTCGCTATCGCCTGGGCGATAGCGAGGCCAAGGCCCCCGCTACCCGCCTCGACGGCGCCAGCCTGCACCACGCGGTAGAAGCGCTCGAAAACATGCTTTCGATGTTCGCTGGATATTCCAAACCCCTGGTCCTGAAATTTCACCTGCACGAAACCAGGCTCAGTGGCCAGCGTTACAGTGATCTGCGTGTCGGGGGACGAGTACTTGATGGCATTGTCCAGAAAGATCAGAAACAGCTGATGCAGAAAGGCTTCATCACCTACGAAGCTGACTCCCTCAGCAAGATCGCGCCGGATGGATATACGCCTGGCCTTTGCGCGCGCTTCCACCAATGCGCAGGCGTCTTCGAGTACCTCGTTCAGATATAGAGGCTCCCGATTGATACGCAGCTCGCCCGCATCTGCCATTGCGAGTGTGAACAGTCCTTCAACGATGTGCGTCAGCTTTTTCAACTCGCCGTCGATCACGCGCAGTGTGGCCTGGTACTCATCGGTTCCCCGGGGCATTGAAAGTACGAGCTCGGTCTCACCCTGCAGGACGGACAACGGCGTCCGCAATTCATGGGAAGCATCAGAGACGAACTGCCGCAACTGGCGCAGTGCCCGATCGACGCGAACGAACAGGTTGTTGAAGGTTTCCGCCAATCGCCCCAATTCATCAGCCGGATGACGCACAATGAGCGGCGTCCACAGCGCCCGCGCATCAGCGTGGGCTACACGACTGCTCGTCTCGGCTGCGTTGCGGGTCAGATCGTTGATGGGAGCGAGACTTCTGCCTACATACAGCGCGGATACCCCTGCCGTCGCCAGCAGGCTCAAGCACAACAGCACGAGCCCCATGGCTCTGAAGTTGCCCAGGACCTGTTCCGAGTCGCGCGTGGGCATTCCAATGCGCAGCAGGAGCGGTTTGAGGGGAATCGGAATCAGTGCGATGCGCAGGGACCCGAGCTGCGGGTCAGTGAAATCCTGAAAGAGCGGGTCAGTCAGATCAGCTGAATGAAGTGCCATCCGAAGATCGGTATCGTGCAGATTCCTCGATCGCTGCAGGACGTGGCCCAAACCATCCAGGAGCTGGAAGTACTCATCCGGCGCGTCGAGCTCGCTGACGTCGTGGCTGTTCAGCTCTGCGGCGATGTCGCGCGCGACGGGGGCCGCAGCGACGAGCAGCTGGCGATCGAGCTGGGCACGAACCGAATGACTCAACAGAAGGTAGAACGCAAAGTCGGACGAAGCGAGCAACACCGCAACGATGACGACGAACAGCGCCATCATCCGGAAGCGCAGCGTGCGGGCACGAATCACGCGGATTGACGCAAACTGTAGCCGACGCCGCGCACGGTGTGGATCAGTTCCGCTGCAGGACTGTGCCCGAGTTTTTCCCGCAGGCGATTGATGTAGACATCCACGAGATTGGTTCCACTGTCGAAATTGGAATCCCATACGTGCTCGATGATCTCGGTCCGGGTGACCGTCTCAGGGGCGCGAATGAGCAGGAACTCCAGCAGGGCAAACTCCTTCGACGTCAGGTGTATGTCCTCGGTTCCCCGCTTGACACAGCGCCGGTGTCTGTCAAGTGCGAATTCCCGCCATTGCAGCGTCGGTGCGCTCTTGTTGAATCCCCTCCGTATCAACGCGCGCACACGAGCCCGCAGCTCAGCGACGGCAAAGGGTTTTGTGAGGTAGTCGTCAGCGCCGGCGTCGAGCCCTTCTACGCGCTGCTCGATGAGAGTTCGCGCGGTCAACATCAGGATCGGGGTCTCAATCCCCTTCTGCCGCAATTCGCTACAGACCTCGATGCCGCTCAAACCCGGAAGGCGGACATCGAGCAAAATTGCGTCGTACGATGTACCAAGCGCACGCTCGAGCCCTTCCGGCCCCGTATCCGAGATGTCTACGGCATACGAGTCCTCGCGCAACGCGCGAGCAACGAAACTCGCAACCTTGCGTTCGTCTTCGATCAGCAGAATCCGCATTACGATTCAGCCCCAACGATCGATGCTGGGACCATCTTACGCTGGGACAGGCATCTACTCCAACCCACGCCGCTATCCGGCTAACAAGAAGTCCAGGAAGTCGTAGGTTTGCTGAGCGTACACATCCAGCCGCCCCTTCGGGCCTCGCTGAGAGGCGCTCTTTTGCCCCGCCCCCGCAGGAGGTTTAAGATCCGTTACAGCCGGCTCAGCCGCGACATCCAGATTGCAACACAACCCGTGAACAATATCCCCCCACAGGATCTGCGCGTTTTCGTGCATGCGGCCCGCCAGGCGAGTTTTGCTGCGGCCGCGCAAGAGCTCGGCACCTCCCCGGCCTATGTCAGCAAGCGTATCGGACTGCTGGAGCGAACCCTGAAGGCAAAGTTATTCCACCGCAGTACGCGGCGGACACTACTGACGGAGCGCGGCGAGGTTACTCTTGCCTGGGCACAGCGGGTCCTGGATGCCTACGATCAGGTGGACTCCACCCTGGAGGAGAGCCAGAGGGAAATCCGTGGCGCACTGCGGATCGCCTCGAGCTCTGGCCTCGGGCGCAATCATGTGGCGCCCGCTCTGTCGGAACTGGTGAAGTTGCACCCGGCACTTGAAATCGATCTGGAGATTCTGGACAGATCCGTGAACCTGGTGGATGAGGAGTTCGACATCGATATTCGCGTCGGCGACCTCCGCGAGCCCCATCTTGTACCACACCATCTCGCCCATGGTCGGCGGATCCTATGTGCCTCTCCCGAATACATACGCCATCGAGGTGCGCCCGAGTCAGTCGCCGATCTTGCACGGCATTCCTGCCTCCTCATCCGTGAGCGCAATGAGACCTATGGCCGCTGGTCCCTGCAGGGTCCGGACGGAACTCGAAATATACGAGTCAATGCTGCGCTGACCTCGAACCATGGCGATGTGATACGCCGATGGAGCGTCGAAGGTCATGGCATCATGTTGCGCTCATACTGGGATGTTGCCGAGAGTTTTCAGCGCGGTGATCTGGTGCAGGTGCTGAACAAATTCTGGCAACCTGCCGATGTCTGGGCGGTTACCAAGATCCGCTCGGAGAATTCGGCACGGACGCGGCTTTGTATCCGGCATTTGCGCTCTCGACTGGCAAGCGGACCTTTCGCACTGGCAACGCCGGGTGAAATGCGTTGAGACCGTAACTGCACGGGTCCGGAGTCTGCGGGCGGTTTGCATTTGACCTGGCCACACTTCGCTGTCAGCGACCGGCCGTTTACGTTGCTGAGACTACGCCTGTCGGGGCAGAGGGACGTTCCCAACATTCGAGCTCGATACAGCAGCCGGTGGGCCGGTGCCGCAACCTGAGGCCAAAACCGTGCAATCGGGCGATGGAGGCGACCAGACTCAGTCCGAGGCCGGTGCCCGAAGTCTGGCGACTCGGATCGGCACGGTGGAAGCGACCGAGGACTTTGGGAAAGTCGGCCGCCGGAATGCCTGGGCCGCTGTCTGCAACCTGAATTGAAGGACCCTCGCCGCACTGCTGAAGCCCGACACTGACCTGTCCTCCGGAAGGTGTGAACTTGATAGCGTTGTCCAACAAATTGGCAACCGCCTCGAACAGCAGATCGCCATCTCCCCGCACCGGGCTCACGGGATCCACACGCCAGCCGATCTGGATGCCCTTCTGCTCGGCGATCGGCTCGTACAGGTCGATGGCTTCCCGCGCAACATCCGCGAGATCAACCTGGTGAAAGGCGGCGCGCCGCTGACCATGATCCACTTCGGCGATCCGGAGAATGGCGGAAATAGTCCCCAAAAGCTGGTCAATATCGTCGATCGCTGTCCCCAGAGTCGCGTGCTGGCCAGACTCTACGCTCACGGCGGCAAGACCTCGCTCGAGCCGCGCACGCAAGCGCGTCAACGGGGTACGCAGGTCATGAGCGATGTCTTCGCCAGCCCCCTTAGCCTGTGTCATCAGTCGTTCGATCTCGTCCAGCATCTCGTTGACGATCCGTGCGAGCTTGTCGAAGTCATCATTGGAGCCACGCACTTCCAACCGGCGACCCATTTCTCCAGCCATGATCAGGCGGCTGGTTCGATGGACATCCGCTATGCGTCTGAGCGCGGCCCGGCTGACGATGACCCCGACGCCCACCGCCAGGATGAGAGTAGGCACCAGCGCTGTGAGCAATCCTGAGCGTACGATCTCATTGATCTCGTGAATCGCAGTAAGACTACGGCCGAGCACAACCAGCCGGCCGTCTGGCAGTCTTCGGCTGATTACTCTCAGGCGTTGCGGGCCGGCCCGGCCGGAGCGAGGAACCACGAGTCTCAACTCACCTGGCGTACCGACGGGCGGCAGGCCGCTGGGAATCGAGCTGAGGTTCCCGGCTACCGGGCGTCCGGATTGATCGAATACGCCTGCGATCTTGATGTCGCGGGGATCGTCGCTGAAGAAACCCTGTAGTGGATCATGAGTCGGCGGACCGGGACCTGCGACCCTGCCCACGTAGCTGCGCATCTCCCTGTCCACACGTTTTGTCAGGTATCGGGCGGTCTGCCAGTAAATGAGCCCGGAAAATAGCGCGAGTGTCAGCATGAGCACCGCGGCGAATGTGATCGCCCACCGGAAGCTCGCCGTCCGGAAAAAATCAATCCAGCGCACGAAGTACGAATCCCACGCCGCGCACTGTATGAATCAAGGGTGTGTCACCGGGCATGTCCACCTTGCGTCGCAGTCGCCCGATATGTACATCGATGAGGTTGGTACGCGGATCAAAGTGGTAGTGCCAGACTTCCTCGAACAGCATCGCTCGGGTGATGACATGCCCCTGATGCCGCACGAGGTGCGCCAGCAGCCGCAGCTCTCTGGGCTTCAAGTCCAGATTTCGCGTGCCGCGACGCGCCGTGCGGCCCAGCAGGTCAACTTCGAGATCGCCGGCGCGTAGCAAGGTCGACCGCATTTCAGGGGAACGCCTCAGCAAGGCATCGATGCGGGCATTGAGCTCAGCGAACGCAAACGGCTTGGTCAGATAGTCGTCCCCGCCAGCGCGAAGCCCACGCACGCGCTCTTCAACCTCCCCAAGTGCGCTCAGCAGCAGAACGGGCGTCTTGATTCCCGCCTGCCGGAGCCTGCCGACGACCGTCAGGCCGTCCATGTAGGGCAGGCGCCGGTCCAAAGTGACAACGTCGTAACTCCCCAACGTGGCGCGAGCGAGTCCGCTCGGGCCTTCGGCCTCGTGGTCGACTTCCATGCCCTGCTCACTCAGCTGGGCAATTATCTGCGAGGCGGTCTCAGGATCATCTTCAATCACGAGGACCTTGACCACGGGACGAGTCATCTCACGAGATCCTCCTGGCGCAAACGACTCCGACAACCCGAGACGCCCGACAACACGGCAGCGCGGAGCCGCTCCACGACGAGGAAGATCACCGGCGTGGTGTAAAGAGTCAACAGTTGCGAGACCAGCAGTCCGCCGACGATGGCCACTCCCAGGGGCCGGCGCAGCTCCGAGCCCGGACCACTCCCGAGAGCAAGCGGCACGCTGCCGAGCAGTGCTGTCAGCGTGGTCATCATAATTGGCCTGAATCGCAGCAACGCCGCCTCACGGATCGCACGAGCAGCGGTTACGCCCGGAGCCTTCTGCGCTTCAATCGCGAAGTCGATCATCATGATCGCATTTTTCTTCACGATACCGATCAGCAGGATCATGCCGACAAGTGACATGACGTTGAGATCGTTTCCGGTCGCCATGAGCGCCAACAGAGCACCGACACCTGCGGAGGGTAGCGTGGAGAGAATCGTGATCGGATGGGTCAGACTTTCGTAAAGAATGCCCAGGACTATGTACACTGCGATCACTGCGGCCAGTATCAGATACGGCTCGCTGCTCAAGGAGCTCTGGAATGCCTGCGCTGTTCCCTGGAAGCTCGCATGCACCGAGGGCGGAACACCGATTCGGGCGTGTGCTACATACACCGCGCTGATTGCTTGACTCAGGGAAACACCCGGTGCCAGCCCGAATGACAGTGTGACGGCGGGAAACTGGCCCTGGTGGTTCAATGCCAGCGGCGCCACCGAGCGGCCGATGTGGGTGAAAGCGCTCAGAGGCACCAGCTGTCCGCTGGAGGATCGAATATAGATCCGCGCCAATGCTTCGGTATCGAGCTGAAAACCCGGGTCCACCTCCAGAACGATGTGGAATTGGTCCAGTTGTGTAAACAAGGTGGTCACCTGGCGCTGGCCGAAGGCATCGTAGAGGGTTTCATCGACAGCCTGAGAAGTTACACCCAGTCGCGATGCAGTGTCCCGGTCAACAACGACAGTGGCGTGCGGTGCGGCCGCCTGCAAGTCGGATTCGACACCCTGCAGTTCCGGAAGTCGCGCCAGCTCATCCTTCAATCGTTTTGCCCATACATACAACTCTGTCAGGTTCGAATCCTGCAGAGTGTACTGGTAGAAGGACTGTGTGATCCGTGCTCCGATCTGAACGTCCTGCAGAGCGTGCATCGAGAGACTGATGCCGCGTACGGACGACGCGCTGACACGCAGCCGTTCAATTATCTGCGCGACGCTTGTGCGTCGTTGCTCAAATGGCTTCAGGTGCACGTAAACCCGGCCGGCATTGATGTGCGCAGAACCTGTCCAGCCGGACACACTGTCAACTTCGGGATCCGCCATCAGTCGCTCGATAATCGCGTGCTGACGGGTCGCCATTGCAAAAAAGGAGGTGTCAGCTGCGGATTCAGTTGTCCCTACGATGATTCCGACGTCCTGCTCGGGAATGAAACCCTTCGGGACCTGCACGAACAGCCACAATGTGACAGCCAGGAGCCCGATCGCCACGGATATCATGAGACGGCCGTGGGACAACGACCAGTCCAAGCTGACTCTATACGCACACAACGCCCCTTCGAATGCCTTTTCGCTGAAGGCACTCAATCGGCTCTGCGCCTGCGCTTCCTGCGCATGGATAAAGCGCGCGCACATCATGGGGGTGAGGGTCAGCGAGACTAAGGCCGAAACGACCAGGGCTACCGCCACGGTCACAGCAAACTCCCGGAATAGACGGCCCAGCATCCCGCCCATGAAAAGTAAGGGAATGAATACCGCAACCAGTGAAGTCGTCATGGAGATGATAGTGAAAGTAATCTCGCGGGCACCCCGCGACGCGGCCTCCAATGGTGGTTCACCGTCGTCGATGTGACGGGTGATATTCTCGATCATCACTATCGCATCATCCACGACGAAGCCCACAGCGATCGTCAGACCCATGAAGGACAGGTTGTCGAGACTATAACCCAGCAGGTACATTGCACCACACGCACAGATCAGAGACACAGGTATGGCGAGACTGGGTATCAATGTCGCCCAGAATCTGCGCAGGAACACCAGAATTACCATCACAACCAGCCCGATGCTCAAGGCGAGCGTGAACTGCATATCAAGCACGGCCGCCCGAATCGTCACTGAGCGATCGCCTACGACGGCCAAGGCAATGGATGGCGGGATTTGCCTCTGCAGATCGGGCAGCGCGGCTTTGATCCGCTCGATCACATCCACCAGGTTGGCGCCCGGCTGCAGGTGTATGTCCACCAAAATCGCCGGCTTTCCCTGGAACCAGCCGGCGAGCCAGGCGTTCTCTGCGGCACTGACTGCGCGGCCGACGTCACTGACCCGGACTGGCGCGCCTGCGTGATACGCAATGATGAGCGAGTTGACGGCTTGGGCATCCAACAGTTGATCGTTCGAGTCCAGGGTGACGGAGCGTTGTGAGTCGCTGAGCATCCCCTTTGGTCCATTGAGGGTTGATGACTGCAGTACTGCGCGCACATCCTCGAGCGTCAATCCGAGCGAAGCAACCGCGGACGGATTCAGCTGAACCCGAATCGCGGGCTTCTGCTCGCCGTTCAAATCGACCAACCCGACTCCCTTCAACTGCGAGATCGGCCGCAACAGGAAGGCGTTCGCATATTCATCGACCAGTCTGAGCGGCAGGGTATCGGAAGTCAGTGCGATGGTCAGAACCTTGGCCATTGCCGGATTGACTTTGTGGTATGTCGGCGGTGCCGGCATGGTTTTGGGCAGGAGAGCACCTGCGGCATTGATTGCCGCCTGTACGTCCTGGGCGGCGGCGTCAATATTGCGATCGAGGTCAAACTGCAACGTGACAATGGTGGAGCCCAGGTTGCTGGACGAGCTCATCTCGGTGAGGCCGGGGATTTGCTGGAATGCCTGTTCCAAGGGCGCGGCCACGGTCGCCGCCATGTTCTCAGCACTCGCGCCCGGCAGCGCCGCATCCACCTCCACAGACGGGAAGTCCACCTGCGGGAGCGCAGCCAGCGGCAGCAGCAGGTAGCCGCCGACACCAGCCAATACCGCACCGCATATCAACAGCCCGGTTGCAATGGGTCGATCAATGAAGGTCTGCGAGAAATTCACGATGCCCTACGCGCGCACAGACACGGCCGTGCGAGCTACAGGGTTCATGGGATGCTCAGCGCGTTTGCGCTGACAGCCGGCGAAGATGCCGACTGCGGCTGCACATGGACGTGCGCTCCAAGGCGAAGATTGTATTGCCCATCAAGGACCACCTTATCGCCTGCTGACAGTCCACTCGCGACCGCAACAAAGTCGCCGGTTGCTGGCCCGAGTGCAATCCGTGTGGGCGCGACGGTCAGATCAGAGCGCACTACCCACACGAATGGTCCCTGGTCATCATATTGAACCGCATGCTTTTGGATTGTGGAAACTGACCGCAGTTGCGTCTTGAACACGTGAGCATTGACGAAGGCGCCCGGGCGCAGCGCACCATCAGCGTTGTTGAAAAGCGCCTTCAGCCTTACGGTATTGGTCGTGCGGTCTATCTGGTTGTCAACCAGAGCAAGGCGTCCCTTTGCGAGGGAGACTCGATCTTCCCTGTCGAACACTTCTACCGGGATGTTCTGTTTTGCCTCGCCAAGGGAGATCTCCGCGGAGACGTCCGCTGGCAGCGTGAAAACGACTGCAACCGGCATTACCTGAGTGATCGTGACAATTCCAGGATCGGTCGGCGAAATTACGTTCCCGACATCGACCATCCTGAGGCCGGTAATACCGTCAATCGGGGCGGTGATGGTCGCGTAATCGAGTTGGACTTGGGCATTCTCGATCGCTGCGGCGTCGGCATGCACCGTGGCCTCCAATACTGCGACCTGCGCTTGCTGTGCATCAACAAGTTGCTTGGACACGAACGCGCGGACCAATTCGTCCGTCAGGCGCCTCAAATCGCGTCTGGCGTTGGCAAGCAGCGCCTCGTCTTTCGCGCTATTCGCCTGAGCTTGATGCAACTGGGTAAGAAGGAATCGCGAGTCGATACGGGCCAGGATGTCACCCCTGCGCACCGTCTGGCCTTCTGTGAACACAACCTGCGTGATCTGTCCATTGATACGCGTCTTGACGGTCACCGTGTTGTACGCCTGGACGACGCCGAGGCCCTTGATCTCGACGGGCACATCCCGCCGCTCGACCACGTTGACGACTACATCCGGCGTCAGGCCCTCCCGTACCGGCGGGGCGCTCGCTTGACCAGCCTGGACATGAATAAGCCGCCATGTCAGGGCAACGAAGCCTGCCAATGCGATCCACAGCCATAACCGCCGGAGCGCGGATTGTCGCGGTCCTGGGGCAATCCTCGGCATCAAAGATACCCGGAGTCTTTAGAGAACCCGGAAGAGTACGAACTGGGGCCGCTGGCCGCTATTAAATTCCGGTTTAGGATTCCAATTGCACCTTAAGGGTGAAGGCGATTGGAGGTCCGTTTCCCACACAGCGTGTACGTCGATCCACGTGAGGAGATTGTCCCGCAAAGGAGCCGCGTTACTTCGCTCGACGCTTGCGCGCAGTGAACAGCAGCATCAGCCGCGCAGCCTCTCGTTTCTGGGATCCCAGATGGGCTGAGCAATGATCCGTGCGCCGCGCCGCTCGCC
>JAQGOF010000248.1 GCA_028293745.1 Gammaproteobacteria bacterium
CACGATCGCCCACGCGCCGCAGAGCGCGGCCATGACCTGGATGTGCGAGACCGCCAACGAGCACGTACCGGGCTGCCACTGCCCGAGCTTCACCAGCCAGCTGCAAGCAAGTCCGTTCAAAGAGTAACTCGAGACCTCAACGGTACCATGGTCCTTTTTCTCAAAATCGATCGCTATTGTTCAATTCGATCCGAATACGCGGTCACCCCCGTTGTAGACATCGATAAAGCGATTCATTCTCCGAGCCGCCCTGTCCCGTAGACGACTCTTCATCGTAGATATTTCAGCGTGAGGCAAATCTGATGACATCCTCAAGCGCCGTCGCGGCGAACAAAGCGCTGGTCAACAAAGTGATGGACGCCGTTTTTGTTCGGCGCGATAGCAGCGTTGTGGAGCGGTACTTCGCCCGGGCATACATCCAACACAATCCAGCGGTCCCCAACGGTCGAGATGCCATTCCGACCTTAATTTCGCATCTGGCTCCGGGGTTCCGCTATGAGCCAGGAATGATCGTCGCCGAAGGCGACCTGGTAATGATTCACGGTCGCTACACTGGTTGGGGCCCGGAGCCGATGGTAGCGGTAGATATATTCCGCGTCGTTGACGGCCAGCTCGTTGAGCATTGGGACGTTCTGCAGGAAGAAGTCCCCGCTGCCGCCACCGCGAGCGGCAATTCGATGTTCTGAAAAGCTCTCATCATTCGTCCCTGCTCACGGAGAACCGCTCCTGTGGATGCTCACGCGACAGCGCCTAACCGCTACCTTGAGGCAAACGGTATTCGCTACGCTTACCGACGCTTCGGTTCGGATAAAGGCGTGCCGCTCCTTTTTCTGCAGCATTTTCGTGGAGGTATGGATCACTGGGACCCTCTGGTTACAGACGGCCTAGCCGAACGTCGATCAGTAATCCTCGTAGACGGTGCAGGCGTCGGCGGCTCAAGCGGGGCCACCCCCGACACGATTGAGGCAATGGCGGAGGATCTCCGCCACTTTCTGACGGCTCTGGATGTGAAGTCCCTGGACGTCCTAGGTTTCTCCATTGGGGGCACGATTGCGCAAAGCCTTGTCCTCCAGTACCCCGAGCTCGCTCTATCTGACATCGATCTCGTGCACGGAATAATCAGTATTAACAAAGCGAGAGTCTCTGGCGTCGACCGGGATAAGACCAAGACGAGCGAAGATCGCCGTGTTCAGTTGTGTCCGCGTGCGCTGTCCGTGTTGAGACGACATCTTCGCCTTCGAGCATCTCTCAAGGCCGCCGGGAAGATCGATCACGATCACGTCTTCTTCCTGGAGACAGGCGCGCTGTTCCGGAGTCTGCACCATCCTCAAGTTCGATGGCGCAAGACACTCCAGTCGCTCAAGGTCCGTTACAGACGACCGTACACCGCACGCCAAAACTCGGTGAGTTGGAACTTGATGGTTGGCAAGAACGCGCTGTGGGTCGCCAAGCAACATAGCCACAGCATTGCGACCATGCTGCGCGCCTACGCGGCATGGGCGGAAGGGACGGCGGAAGTCGATATCGGCGCGATTAAGCGATCAATGAACGTGAGCGAGGCCCCGCCGGTAATTAATCTGGCAGTAGATCTGTCAGTAGCCGAAGCCCTTCAGGCGCGGCGCGCGTCCACTATCAGACCCACAGCACTTCGCAGACATGCGCTAACCGATTGTTCCACAATGGAAATTTGACAGGCAATCCACTAGATGAAGTCGGCTGGGGTGGCAGGATTCGAACCTACGAATGGCGGGATCAAAACCCGCTGCCTTACCACTTGGCGACACCCCAGCACTTCAACCGCAAAATCAACCCGGCAAGCTCCGCGCACGCAACAACTCGTGCACGGGCGAAACATTCAGTCCACGAGCAACGTAACTGGTCCAGCGATCAGGCACGCGCGCCGCGAGGCGCTCGGCGTCGATCGCGGTGGCACAGGGCGCGAAGATACAGGAACCCGTTCCGGTAAGTCGTGCCGGCGCAAACCGACCGAGCCAGTCGAGCGCGTCCGCGACCTCGGGAAACCGCGCCCGCACCACTGGCTCACAGTCGTTCCGAGCGCCCGACTGAAAAAAGGCGCGTATTGTGATGACGGGAGAATTTCGTGTCAATTCAGGGCTCTGGAATACGTCACGGGTGCCCACTGCCACCCCCGGGTGGATCACCACATACCAGCTCTCCGGCAGCTCCAGAGGCTGGAGATCCTCGCCCACCCCTTGGCCCCAAGCCGAAGAACCTCGAACAAAAACAGGCACATCCGCACCCAGCGGCAGCCCAAGCCTGGCCAGCTGGTCCACAGGGAGCCGGCAACCCCAAAGCTCATTCAGGCCTAGCAGCACGCTGGCGGCATCCGAGCTACCCCCACCCAGCCCCCCGCCCATCGGTATCCGCTTGCGCACGCGCAGCGTCGCGCCCAGTCGGCAGCCGGTGGCGACCTGCAACGCCCGTGCTGCTCGCACCGTGAGATCGGCCTCCGGATCGACGTCCGGAGGTCCGTCCGGTCGCTCGATCCGGCCATCCGCGCGTACCGAGATCGCGATCGTGTCGCAGAGATCGATGAGCTGAAAGACCGTCTGGAGATCGTGATAGCCGTCAGGCCGGCGACCGGTGACGTGCAGGAACAGATTGAGCTTAGCGGGCGCTGGCCACAGTGTTTCGTCGGTCACGAATTCCAGCCATCCACAACCACGCGCAGGCGAACGCCTTGTCGCTGAAGCGTCAGTTTAGATGGCAGCCACTCACCGCCCACAGACATGTAATCCGTATATTGGATCTGCCACCCATCCTGCTGAAGAGTGGCCAAGCGCTGCTGCGAGTCCAGGGATTCCTGGGCGGGATGTCCGGGCTCGGGCACGCCCTGAATCCAATAGCGCAGACTGTCCAATGGCGGATCGAAACCCAATCGGTTCGCGAGCTCCGCCCGCGCAGCGTCGTTCTCGAGGCGCTCACCCCGCGAATTGACGATGCTGACAGTGGAACCATCCGAAGTCACTTGAACTCCCCCCGTGCCCAGGGGCCCATCAAGCGACATTCGTGTCTGCTTGCCATCCTGCGTCCAACGCAAACGCGCGTTGAACCCCTCGCTACCAGTAGCTACAGCGACGCGGCCTTTTAACTCGAACTTGTCGCGCGCCTGTAATTGAGGCCGTCGTACTTCCCACGCTGTTGCGGGGGCTTCATGTACTGGAGGAACTGTGCGACAACTTGCGAGCATGACGACGACTGCCGCGCACAAAACCTTACGGAGCATCGGTCAGAAACCGCGCCATCGTCGCCTTGAGCAGCGGTGCATCCGGCGCGCGCGCAACCGCAGCCGCCCAAACACCGCGTGCCTCCTGGTGTTTA
The DNA here is from genome assembly GCA_028293745.1 of Gammaproteobacteria bacterium. Classification (GTDB taxonomy): domain Bacteria; phylum Pseudomonadota; class Gammaproteobacteria; order Steroidobacterales; family Steroidobacteraceae; genus 13-2-20CM-66-19. The sequence continues at coordinate 3,343 of JAQGOF010000248.1, forward strand.
CCACTGGTCCACAGCGCTTCGCCCCAATGGGCTGCAATATCTGCATCATGTTCTAGCGAATAAGCGTGCTCGAGTTCGTGCACGGCAGCCTTTGCGTCGCCCTGACGAAAACGCACCCAGCCAAGGCTGTCCAAAACCGCGGGGCTATCCGGCGTGGTGGTTAAAGCCTTGTGAATCAGTCCCTCTGCACGCCCGAGATCCAGACGGTGATCAGCCAGCGTGTATCCCAGCGCATTCAGCAATACCGGATCATCCGGCCGATCCTGCAGCAGCTTCTCGAGAACTTCGACCGACTCTTTGACCCGTCCTGCACGCTCGAGAATAACGGCGCGGTCGTACTCGATCGCCGGATGCTTTGGATGCAGCTCGAGCGCAGTGGAAAGTAATTTGAGCCCAGTTTCCGTATCGCCGTGATCGGCAAGCAATCGCGCCTCCGAACGCCGCGCTTCGAACTCCGTACCCGGATGATCGGAAACGTAATCGTCCAACAACAGCATCGCCTCGGTCCGTTTGCTCCGAGTCAATAAAATCGAAGCGGCCTTCGACCTTGCCTCGAGCGCGAACGACGAATCAGCGAGTCTGCGATATCCGGCGAGTGCTGCGTCGGGATCTCCATCGCGTGCCGCGATGTCGGCCAGATACAACAGCGCAGCATCTGTCGCTTCGCCGTGCGTGGCGAGATCGGCGAAGCGTTGTTGCGCTTCCTTCAGGTCGCCGGCGTTGTATGCCAGCAAGGCGAGACGCCGATCAATTTCTCCGGACGACGCTTTCGTACTGCGCAGGCGCTCCAACTCCTGGTGCGCTTCCTCGAGACGATCCAATGCAACCAGCACCTCAGCGAGCTCGAACGCCCCGCGCGTTGCATCGTCGCGCATGATTTCGCGTGCCGTAGCAATCGCCTTCGGCGCGTCGCCCCTCACAACATACGCGCGAGCCAACACGCGCTTGGCACCTAGCTGTTTCGGGTCCCGCTCCAGCGCCTGCTGCGCATAGCGGGAGGCACGCTGAGCATCGTTGGCATCGAGTGCCAGCTCAGCAAGAAGCGCATCCGCATCAGGTGAAATGGCTGAAGCGTCCAACGCGCCGCTCATTGCAGCCAGCACTGCGGGCGCGTCCGATTGCTCCAGCAGCAGGCCCGCCAGCTCGGTCAGTCCAGCTGCGTCCGGGGTGCCCTGTGCCTTCGTAAAATCCACGATGGCTGAGCGTGCGTCGGTGATCCGATAAAGCTTGATCGCGACGGTCGCATACCTGGCGGCCGCTTCGGGGTCGCCAGGGGCGAGAGCCCGCCAACGGGTGGCGGCCTTCCAGGCAGCCGGCACGTGCTCGCAAGCCAGTGCGACCGCGCTGGCGTGACGGGCCAGAGGCCTCGCATCACTGTACTGGGACGCCTCCGCATAGCTCTCGGCGGCCGTCTTGCAATCGCCCCGCGCCAACGCTATTTCGGCAACAATGGTCAGCGCGGCCGGATCGTGGGCTTGCGGCTCTTCCTTCAGCGTCGGCCCAGCGGCACAGCCAACGAGAAACGCGCAGCAGGCAATCAGTAGTGGCAGCGGATTTGATAGTGGCAATGGATTTGCTCGGCGCGCAGCGCCGCTACATGTTGCCGGTCGCCTCGACCGGCAGGAAAGTTGGGCGAAGCCCATGAGAATATGCACAGAGACTACTTTACGGCAAGGCCCGCATATTGTGTGCCTTGTCAGGGGCGCCAACGATCCCGGAGAATGCCGCGCCCGCCAGCAGCCACTATCCCATGAAGGAATCAATACGCCAGCGCCTGGAGAAGATGACCGACCGGTTCGAGGAGGTCGGCCGCCTGCTTGCGACCGCGGACATCGCAGGCGGATCGCAGCAATTCCGGGAGCTGTCCCAGGAATACGCGCGGCTGCAGCCGCTCGCTGAAGGGTACCTCGGATACCATAATCTCGAGCGCGATCTGGCTGCCGCCCAGGAAATGCTCGCCGACTCCGACCCAGACATGCGCAATTTGGGCGCGGAAGAGGTCGGCCGCGTCGGGCGCGACATTGCAGCGGCCGAGGCTGACCTGCGCAAGCTGCTCATCCCCACGGACCCACGCGACGACAAGAACATTTTCCTGGAGATCCGGGCCGGCACGGGTGGGGACGAAGCCGCCATCTTTGCGGGCGACTTGTTTCGGATGTACTCGCGTTACGCGGAAAGTCACGGGCTGACTGCCGAAATCGTCAGTGAGAATCGCGGTGAGCACGGTGGCTACCGCGAGATCATCAGTCGCGTTGCGGGTCGAGGTGTGTTCTCCCGGCTGAAATTCGAGTCGGGCACCCATCGCGTGCAGCGTGTTCCGGCGACCGAAGCGCAAGGCCGTATTCACACCTCGGCCTGCACAGTTGCCATCCTGCCGGAACTCGATGAAGTCGAGGAAATCGACCTCAACCCGGCCGATCTGCGCATCGACACCTATCGTTCCTCGGGTGCCGGTGGCCAGCATGTGAACAAGACGGATTCGGCCATTCGCATCACGCACATACCCAGCGGGATCGTCGTCGAGTGTCAGGAAGAGCGCTCCCAGCACAAGAATCGCTCGCGGGCCATGGCGCTGCTCAAGGCTCGCCTGCTGGCCGCCGAGCAGGAAAAGCAACAGAGCGAGCAGGCGCAGTCACGCCGCTTGCAGGTTGGAAGCGGTGACCGCTCGGAGCGCATCCGCACGTACAACTTCCCGCAGGGACGCGTCACCGATCATCGCATCAATCTCACGCTGTACCAGCTGCAGAAAGTGATGGATGGACAGCTCGATGAGCTGCTCGATGCCCTCCAACAGGAATACCAGGCCGAGCAACTCGCAGCCGAGGACTAATGGACCTAACGAAGGGTCTGGTCGTCGACAGCGTCACAGGAGTAGACGTTGCGCTTCCCATTGCCGGACCCGGCGCCCGATCGTTTGCCTTTATCATCGATTGGCACATCCGGACCATTTTGACCGTCGCCTGGTATGTCGTCGCAGCGATGCTGCACAACCGAAGCTTGTATGTTAACGCTCCGCTGACTCCCGACTCGGCTTGGTTCGTATATGTCATCGCGCCACCGGCCGCGATTTATTTCCTCTATCACCCCGTGTGGGAAGTGGCTACGCGCGGTCATACGCCCGGCAAGCGAATGGCCGGCGTGCAGATCGTCAGCACAGAGGGCGGAGCACCGAGCGTGGGCTCCTTGCTGGCCCGGAATGTGTTCCGCCTGGTCGATAGCTTTCCAATTGCCTACGCCGTGGGTCTCATCACGACCATGGTGACCCGGCACCACGTGAGAATCGGCGATCTCGCGGCGGGTACGCTACTCGTCTATGTCCACGATGGCGCACCGCTGACCGGCTACTCCGCCGACCGCCTCGCCGGAAACCAACTCGACGCCACGACCGCAGAAGTTGTAAGCGAGCTGCTGCAGCGCTGGGAGACATTGGACAACACGGCGCGGCGCAGAATGGCACAGACCATCCTGGCCGACACGACGGAGGATGACGCAATTCTCCGGGCGAGACTCGAAAGCCTCGGTACCGGAGGCCCGTCATGAATGAGTCGGCCCGCGAGCACGCGCTGAAAGTCACCCTTCTTCGGCGTTCGCAACTGTGGAAGAACGCCGCAGACCGTACTCGCCGGCTTGCCGGCAAAAAAACTGACGATGCGGCCGATGCCATCTTCGTGGCCGATGATTACCGGATGCTTGCCCACGACGTTGCGAAAGTCAGGCGGCTGCTTCCTGATTCACGGGCAAGAGAGTACCTGGAGACCGCGTACGCGCAGGCGCATGCCAGTCTTCACAGACCCGCATGGCATCCGGGTTCCGCGCTGCTCAGTCTGTTCCGGGACGAGATTCCGGCAGTGGTCCGTTGGCTTCGGCCGCACATCGTCTGGGCAACCGCCCTGTTCATTCTGACCGTCATCACCGGTTATTCGATGGTGCACACCTATCCCGACCTGATCGCACTTTTCGCATCCCCCGAATTGATCGCCACGGTAGAGCGCGGCCAGCTCTGGACGGAGGGCCTGTTGAACGTGGTGCCCTCCTCCGTGTTGTCCCTCCAGATCCTGACCAACAACATCGTCGTCAGCCTGTTTGCCTATTGCGCCGGCTTCCTGTTTGGCCTCGGCACGCTGTACATCCTGGGACTGAACGGCTTGATGCTCGGGGCGGTATTTGCGTTCACGAGTCTTCACGGGCTGGGAAATGACCTGTTTACGTTTGTCGTGGCTCACGGGTGCGTAGAGATTTCCGTGATGTGCCTGTCCGGGGCCGCTGGCGCGGCAGTGGGCGAGGCACTCATCCGACCCGGAGCCGCAACCCGGGCCGAATCATTCCGGCGCGCGGCCTTGCAGTCGGGCAAGCTCATCCTGGCGTGTGCGCTGCTGCTCGTCGGCTCGGGATTGATTGAAGGTTACGTCTCCCCCAATCCGGTATTTCCGCTCTGGACGAGACTCGCGATCGGAGTGAGCTATTGGCTCTTCATGATCGTGCTGCTAACCGGGTGGTTGTTTGGAGCACGCCGCCGCGGCAAGGCGCCACCCAGCCTTCCCTAGACGCGCCGCGACCTACGCAGCGACTCGTACTGCGCGAGCACCCTCTTCTCCAGCAACTCTTCGCTGGCAGCAATCACCGGGGCACCGAGGCGCCTCAACAGAGCACGCTGAGACTCCGCTCGATCCTCATGCTCCTGTGCGGCAAGCGCTACCCACGGATCCTTCCAGCCATGCGCCTCGCTGCGCGCCAGCTCAGAAATCTCAGGGCTGTGAATTCCTGCCACGACCACCAGATGCGGCGGGGCAAGGAGGCGCACCGCGCGCACCAGCTGATCGGCAACACTGGTATCATCGATGTCAGTCAACAGCACGATCAGGCTGCGATGCTTGAGCATCCCCCGAATCCGGATCGCCGCCGCGAGCGGGTCTGATTCGGCCGACTGCACGGAGAGCTGCTCGAGTGTCCTGCGAATGCGCATGACTGCCGGCAGCCCTCGATCCGGCGCGCAGACGGCGAGCGGTCGGTCGGCAAACACGATCATGCCGATGCGATCATCGTTTGGAATCACGATCTCGGCAAACCGCGCCGCCACGTTTGCATACAACCCGAACCGGTCCAGGCGGCCCGCTCGCACTCTGCTGAAGCGTCCCGCATCGATCGCAACGAGTACATCCAGGTGCTGGTCTTCGCTGAACTCGCGAGTGACGAGCTGGTGAGCACGCGCAGTCGCCTTCCAATCAATCCGCGCAGGGGGGTCCCCTTGGACATACCCGCGCAGCTGATGTAACTCCGAGCCCGCACCAATCACACGCCGCGGCCGGGCTCCCGCGGGATTGCCGCGTGGGCGGCCCCTGACCGTCTTCAAGGTATCGGGCGCAACAGCGATTCGGACATCAAGATGCAGATCACGCGTCCACCAGGCCAGGCCCAATGGACCCAACAGCCTTGCGGGCACGACAGGCCAGGTTTGCAGCCCCAGGCGTGTCGCCAGGAGTGTGAATGGATCCCTCTTCGCACCCCCGGCGGGCGTTACCACCTTTCGAGTTGCAGTCCCCACGGGCTCAACACCAACAGGGGTTACCGGCGCGTATTCCACTGAAACGGCGCGCGACGACTCATTGTGAAACGCGAATGCGGCCGTCTGCTCACGGCCCAGGAAAGCGCGCGGTGCCGTCTCCACATCCGCCGTCACGGCTGCCTTGCGAATGAGAAAGCCTTCATAGGCCAAGCCGATCAGCAACAGCGCAGCGGGAATTCGCCACAGGTCCAACAGGCCCGGCTCGCTGGACCAGATGCCAGCCACCGCCAACACGGCGGTCAGCATGAGCAGTACATAGGCACGCTGCGCGAAATGCATTGACGTCAGCGTGGAACTGCCGTATCTGCAAGAAGATTCCTGACGACCTGCAGATCAGTCAGTCCCTCCAAAGCCGCTTCAGGCGTCAGCACGAGGCGGTGAGCCATTACCCATACCGCCGCTTCCTTGACATCGTCCGGGGCAACGAAGTCGCTGCCGCGCAGGCCCGCAGTAATCCGGGCAGCCTTCAGCAGTGACAATGCTCCGCGTGTTGACAGGCCCAGAGATAGCCGGGCGTGCTCGCGTGAAGCGCGAGCAAGGTCCAGCACGTAACTGGTCAGTGCCTCGGATACATGGATGCGATCGGCCTCCTCACGTGCGAGTTTTAGCAATGCCGGCTCCAGTGTCCCAACACTTTCGAGCGTCGTCTGCATGGCCGTCAGCATTCCGCCATAGCGCGCCAGGATCTCCACCTCAGCTGCTCTTTCGGGATAGTCGACATCGATGCGCAGCATGAACCGGTCGAGCTGCGACTCGGGCAGCGGGTAAGTGCCTTCGAATTCACGGGGGTTCTGGGTCGCGAGCACGAGAAAGTCGGCCGGCAGCGGGAACGCCTCTCTCTCGACACTCACCTGTCGCTCCTCCATGGCCTCGAGCAGTGCCGATTGTGTCTTGGGTCCGGCGCGGTTGATTTCGTCCACCAGCACCACGTCTGCGAACAGCGGCCCCGGGCGGAAGACGAACCCGCGCTTGGATTCGTCAAACACGTGGACACCGATGATGTCGCTCGGCATTAGGTCCGGTGTTCCCTGGATGCGCTTGAATTCGCCGCCCAGCGTGCGCGCAAGTGTTTTTGCCAACAGCGTCTTGCCGAGCCCCGGCACGCCTTGCACGAGAACGTGGCCGCGGGCGACCAACGCGATGATGAGCGCCCGGATCGAGCTGTCGGCGCCCACGATCACCCGTCCCAGCTCACGCCGGAGCAACGACTCGACTTCCTGGATCGCTGAGCTCATGAATTCAGTTGCCTGTTGATTCTGACAATGAGGTTGTGCAGCCGCATCAACGGGACCCGCGAGGTGCCTAATTGCGAGTACCACGACTTGAGCTGCTGCAGGTCGGCCGACGGAATGCGCGGCTGATGCTCGAGCAGCTCCCACGGCCAACGTCGCAGAAAGCGGTCAAACATGCGGCGCGCGGCCGCAGCCGGGGTCAGCACGCGCGCGAGAAATCCACCAGTGGCACGCACCAACTCCGCTTCGCGGGGCACCGGGGCTCGTGTTACCGGGACGCGCAGCTTGGTTGCGCCCAGGACCCACGCGAGCCACAACGCCGCAACGATGCCGATAGTCATGTGGAGCCGCGGATCGCGGTAGAACTTGGCCGGATCGTAGTTGGCGCCGAGCCCCTGGTGCACGTCATCGAACAAAACGGCTCCGCGCGGTCCCAGGTTGGTCCCGATGATGTTCGCCAGAAGACGCGCGTTATCCGCAAGGCCCAGCGCTCGATTCGTGAAGAGCGTACCCAGTGCGCTGACGACGATGCGGCCATTGCCCAAAGGGCGGGTCCAGAAAGCGCCCTCGCCGGTTTCGCGCTGGTGCCCTAACGCGAGCACGAATCCTTCGTACGGCACTTTGACAGTCCATGGCTGCGCCTCGTAGTCCGACAGGGCAACCGCCTCGTGTACCCCCCTGAAGTAGGCATGGTCACGATTGGGAACGAGCTTTGCGCGCCGCGGTTGTGTGAATTCGCGCGTTGCGGCCGCGAGCTGCGAGGCCAGGTCCCTGTTGTCTCGATCCCGTGGCGCCGGCTCAGTCCCCTTGTGGGCCCGCAGATCGCGAATCCGGGTCGTCTCAAACTCGAGGCCGGTCAACAGGTTCAGGTCGCCGGCAGTCATGCTTGCGAACGAGAACGCCCAAGCCGGGTTGTCCGACAGGGCTGCGAGCACGACAAGCGTGTTGCCTGCGCGAACCCAGCGGTCCAGAGGCCGGAATTCCTCGGTCTTGAACACCGCAATCGCCGGCAGCGTGACAATCAACACATTGCCGGTGGCCGCCAATGACTTCTTGTGTGGCAGCTTGTCGAAGCGGTCCCGCAGCGAAGCGGCTCGAATATGCTCTGTATCCAGCCATTGCAGCGCCGCGTGATAGCCGTTCCCGCCGCGCTCCTCCGTCGTAGGCCTTGGAATCTCCCTGCCCCCGATGCCCCCTTCGTCCTTGTGCAGGAACATGGTGAAGAACAAGGCGAGAGCACCCAAGGCACAAACAAGGGTGATGAGCCGTTCTTTCACCCTGGGGTACTCGCATCCAGGCGATCGAGCAACTCACGCCCCCGGGCTACTGACTGATCGAGTGTTGCGGACTCGATCTCGCGAGCCGAATACCGCACCCGCTCCGCGGCCAGTGCGAGTTCCGACAGCCGGGTGCGGTCGTCAGGTTCCGGCAGCCGCGCAGCTTTCGTAAGCTCGCGTACTGTCAGCGCGCCCGCTGGAGGGAGGTAGCCACGATTGCTGAGCCGTCTCACAATCAATTCCAGCAACAGACGCGGCTTGTCGGGAAGCGGGGCGCTCTCGATGTCGCTCCACACCAAGTGCGGTGCGCGTGTGTCCCGAGGTCCACGCCTTCTTCGCGCTACCTCGCCTCGCTTCGGAACGAGACCTGCCGCCCGCACCTCGTTGACCACGATAACCGCAGCCAACACTACCACTGCAGCGAGAGCGGCATATGCAATCAGCTTACGCAGCGACTGCGAGATACCGACATGCGATACCATCCGCGTGAACCAACTTTCATCTGTCGGCTGCTCGCGCGTCTCGAGTCTCGAGCGCAGCCACGCCTTGAACCGAGACCACCAGCCCGCGGTGCTCGTGCCCTCCAGGTCGTTGAGAACGCCTTTGAGGTGGCGAATGTCAGGGATCCGTGGGGAAGCGCTCGCGGCACTTTCCCGGTCCACGAGCTCAACAAACTCCCTGAGGCCGCCGGCCGAGAGGTCATTTCCCGTTTCCTTCCAACCGCGGGGCAACCAAGGCGCCCAGGCACCGTGATCCAGCTGCTTCGCAAGCTCGGGACAGCGCGCGGCAATGCGGTCGTAGCCGATATCGAGCTCGGGATCGACTTTCGCGAGGCAGGCGTCCAGGGCTGGGAGCTGGGCCGTGGTTGACGGCTGCTGGATTACCGCCGCCGGACCTTGAGCGATCGCCATTCCGTTGATCAATACACACGCGATCAGGGCGCTAATGCAACCGCGCCTCATCCTTCAACTCGCTGGCGCGTCCGCAATTCGCCGTTCCAGGTCAATTCCTTCCCTGCGCGCTTGCAGATCGCCATACAAAGACAGCGTCATGGCCGTGATGAATGGCATGTAGACCGCGCCTGACGCAACCACCATTACGGCCGAGATGGCCGTGGTAACGGCCAGATCTCTTGCTGCTCCGAATGCCGCGAGGACACCAACTATCATGCCCGCGGTGACGGAAAGAACGATGATCATCGTCAAGGCGACCGTATAGATCATCACCGTGCGCCACCAATTGCCCCTGATCAGACTGGCGCTGTAGCGCAGGCTGCCGATGATACCTTTTCGCCCGATCAGCAACGCGGGCCACGAGCATAGAAATTGCACACCCACGTAGAGGGCCGGGATGCCAAGCGCAAAGAAACTCAGAGCGCGATAAGGACGTGGAATCGCCAGCACCGGAACAAAGCATACGCCGACCATCAGAACGATCAGCAGGCTCATCACAATAGCAGCCGGTGTGTTTCGCAATCCGTCAACGAGCGCCGCCGAACCCACGGACCGCGAGCCGGAAGCGACTGCGCCCTGTCGGATGAGTATCGTATTGACGAATGTTGCGCCGATAAACGCCCCCAACAGATACAGCACCCACCAGGCCGGGTCGGTGTTGGCAAACGCCGGTAAGGTCCGCCCGGTGACGATGAGATAGATGTTCTGGATTTGGCCCGCGACGGTCGCCAGCACGCTATAGGGCAGGCAGCGAAGCAAGGTCGCCTTGAAAATCCGGAACGCCGTATCGATGACTTCCCCGATCGATTGGGGCCGCGCGGGGGGATACAAAACGAGTGACATCCGCGAATATTACGGACTATGGCTGGCAATCTCACGATCGGCGCACTTTTGGCCCAGGGAATCGAACGGCTCCGCAGCGGCAGCGGTGCCAGCAGTGCCGCCCGGAGCGCCACTAGCAATCTCGGCGCCACCCACAGTCTCGATGCCGAGCTGCTCCTTGCGCACGCGCTTTCCATGAGCCGGACGCAACTCAAAACCCATCCCGAGAACGTCCCGAGCCACGAGCGTGCCCGCCGATACACCGAACTCGTCGACCGCCGCGCCGCGGGTGAACCAGTCGCCTACATACTCGGTTACCGAGACTTTTGGACCTTGAGACTCGCTGTAAACCCCGCCGTCCTGGTACCACGGCCGGAAACAGAGCTCCTCGTTGAACGCGCCCTGGTTCTGGGACCGAGCGGACCTGCGCGCATCGCCGACCTCGGCACCGGCTCCGGGGCCATTGCGCTGGCGCTGGCGAGTGAGCGTCCAGCATGGGCCGTCGTTGCAACCGACGTCTCGGAAAACGCGCTCGGTACGGCGCGGGCAAACGCATCGATGCTCGGCCTGGGGCGCGTCGAACTCCTGAAGGGCCGGTGGTTTGAGCCGCTGGCGGGACGCCGGTTCGACCTGATCGCCAGCAATCCCCCGTACGTGGCGGAGGCCGACCCCGCGCTGCAGGACGCAGCTCTTGAGCATGAGCCCCAAATCGCGCTGGCCGCCGGCCCCGACGGAATGTCCGCGCTGCGCGAGATCGTCCATTCAGCACCGCACTACCTCGAGCGTCGCGGTTGGCTGCTTCTGGAACACGGCTCCGACCAGGCCGCGGCCGTCGCTCGTGAGCTTGTAGTGCGCGGCTTTGGTCACGTACGCTCCCACCGCGATCTCGCCGGCCACGAGCGCATGACAGAGGCCCAGTGGAACTGACCGGCGCGCAGCGCAGCCCATGAGAAGAGACTTAACCTATGATCAAATTTGAGACATCCCACGGCAGTTTCACGGTCGAGCTGTTCGCCAAGGAAGCGCCGCTCAGTGCCGAGAATTTCCAGAAATACGTCGATGACAAGTACTTCGACGGTACGATTTTCCACCGGATCATCCCGAACTTCATGATCCAGGGCGGCGGAATGACCACCGACTTCGCCAACAAGGAAACGCGCCCGTCCATCAAGAACGAGGCCAAGAATGGCCTCAAGAACACCCGCGGTACCTTGTCGATGGCGCGAACGAGCGATATCAACAGCGCAACGTCGCAGTTCTTCGTCAACCTCGTCGACAACGCTTTCCTGGACAATGGTCCCCGCGACTACGGGTATGCCGTGTTCGGACGCGTGACTGAGGGCATGGATACCGTCGACAAGATTGCGGCGGTTAAGACCGGCCGGCGCAAGGGATATCAGGATGCGCCCATGGAAGACGTTGTGATCGTGTCCGCGCGTACCGTCGAGAAGTAATCGGGTCAGCCGTTTCGTGGGGCCGTCGCGCCGAGCTCAGCAAGGAAGCGTTGTGGGTCGGCTTCTGAAATGGATCGTCCTTGGGATCCTGGCATGCGCAGTGCCGTCCGTCATGGTCGTACTGGCTTTTCGGTGGATTGACCCACCGACCAGTGCGTTCATGTTGGAAACGCGCCTTCGGGCCATGTCCGAAGGCGATCGGACCTACCGCATCGACTACGAATGGGTGAATCTCGAGCGCATCTCCTCGCATGCGGCGATTGCAGTCATCGCGTCCGAGGACCAGCAGTTCCCCTTCCATGCGGGTTTCGACCTGAACTCCATCCGCGAGTCAGTCCGCGCCAGTGAGAGAGGCAAGAAGCTGCGTGGGGCGAGCACGATTTCCCAACAGGTCGCCAAAAACCTGTTTCTTTGGAATGGGCGCAGCTTCGTGCGTAAGGGAGTCGAGGCGTGGATGACCGTGCTCATTGAGCTCACGTGGCCGAAGGAGCGCATCCTCGAGGTCTATCTCAACATCGTGGAGTTGGGCAAAGGCATTTACGGCATGGAGGCGGCGGCGCGCCGCTTCTATCACAAGCCAGCCGCACGCCTGACCTCCAGCGAGGCGGCCGTGCTCGCCGCGGTGCTGCCGAATCCTATTCGCATGCATGCCGACAGGCCGTCAGCATACGTGCTCGAGCGGCGTGACTGGATACTCGGGCAGATGCGGGCACTCGGCGGCGCCTCCTACTTACAGGCCGTGGAGAAAGAAAAGGAATCGCGCCCGCGCCCGCACTCCTGAGCGCCGGCCACCCTACGCCGGCTCATACCCAAGGTTAGGCGACAGCCACCTCTCCATCTCCCCCACCGTCATCCCCTTGCGCGCCGCGTAGTCCTCCACCTGATCCTTGTCTATTTTGCCGATGCCAAAATACTGAGCATCAGGGTGCGAGAAATACCAGCCACTCACTGCGGCAGTCGGGTACATCGCATAAGACTCCGTCAACCGCACCCCAGCGTTCTGCTCAGCATCCAGTAACTTGAACAGCTTCCCCTTCTCGGTGTGGTCCGGGCACGCCGGATAACCGGGCGCCGGCCTGATCCCGTGATATTCCTCACGAATCAACTGAGCATTGGTAAGCGACTCCTGAGCCGCATACCCCCAATACTCGCGCCGCACGCGCTCGTGGAAATGCTCCGCGCAGGCCTCCGCAAAGCGGTCCGCCAACGCCTTGAGCATGATGCTCGAATAGTCATCGTGACCACGCTCGAATCTCGCGATGTGCTCCTCGATTCCGATACCGGCCGTGACGGTGAACCCACCGATGTGGTCGCGCACCCCGCTCGATTTCGGCGCGATGTAGTCGGCCAGACACTCGTGCGGCTGCCCGGGCGGCTTACCCTTCTGCTGACGCAGGAACGATAGCGTTGCAATTACCTCGTTCCTGTTCTCGTCCGCGTAGACCTCAACATCGTCGCCAACGGAATTCGCAGGGAACAGCCCGACAACGGCTCGCGCCTTGAGCCACGATTCGGAGATCACCTGCTTCAGCATGCGCCGCGCATCTGCATACAGATTGCTCGCCGCTTCACCTTTGACCGGATCCGAAAGAACGTCCGGGAATTTCCCGGTGAACTCCCACGCGTTGAAGAACGGCATCCAGTCGATGTACCCCAACAGCTCCTTCAACGGGTAGTCGCGGAAAACCGTGATTCCCGGTGCGCGAGGCTGTGTAGCCGAGTAGGCCGCCCAATCTATTCGTCGCCGATTCGCGCGCGCCTGCGCAATCCTGAACTCCGGCGCCTTGATTTTCTTCCCGGCATGCTGCTCGCGGCGCTTCTCGTGATCCTCGTTGATCTTGGCAAGAAATTCGGCGCGTGTGGTTTGCGTTGCAAGCGTCTGACAGACGCCCACGGAGCGCGAAGCGTCCTTGACGTAGATGACCGGCGACTTGTACTGCGGCGCGATCTTCACAGAAGTATGAGCGGGCGAAGTAGTTGCCCCGCCAATGAGCAGCGGGAGCACAAATCCCTGCCGCTGCATCTCCTTCGCGACATTCACCATCTCGTCGAGTGACGGTGTGATGAGTCCGGACAATCCGATGTAGTCGGCATTCTCGCGCCGCGCGGCATCCAGGATCTTGTCGCAGGGAACCATGACTCCGAGATCGATCACCTCGAAGTTATTGCATTGGAGCACAACACCTACGATGTTCTTGCCGATGTCATGCACGTCGCCCTTCACGGTCGCTATCACGATTCGACCGTTCGAGCGCCTTTCACCGCCCTGACCCTTCTCGATGAACGGCACGAGGTGGGCCACCGCACGCTTCATTACGCGCGCACTCTTGACGACCTGCGGCAGGAACATCTTCCCGGATCCAAACAGGTCGCCGACGACGTTCATACCATCCATGAGCGGGCCTTCGATGACCTGCAAAGGACGTTCGAAGGTCAGCCGGGCCTCTTCGGTGTCCTCGATGATGAAGTCGTCTATTCCCTTCACCAATGCGTGTTCGAGACGCTTCGCCACCGGCAGATTGCGCCACTGCGTGTCCGCCTGCCGCTTGGCTCCGACCTCACCTTTGAATCTCCCCGCCATTTCCAACAGGCGCTCAGTGGCATCCGGCCGCCTGTTCAGAATCACATCCTCCACCACTTCACGCAGCGCAGGATCAATTTCCTCGTAGATGGCAAGCTGCCCGGCGTTCACGATTCCCATGTCCATGCCGGCCGAGATGGCGTGATACAGGAACACTGAGTGCATCGCTTCGCGAACAGGATCGTTGCCTCTGAACGAGAACGACACGTTGCTGACACCGCCACTCACCAAGGCGTGCGGCAGCGAGGCCTTGATCTGACGCGTGGCTTCAATGAAAGCCTGCCCGTACCCGTTGTGCTCTTCGATACCGGTCGCTACTGCGAAGATGTTGGGATCGAAGATGATGTCTTCAGGCGGAACCCCCGCGCGGTTCGTCAGGATGTCGTAGCAGCGCTTGCAGATCGAGAGTTTGCGCTCGATGGTGTCCGCCTGGCCTTTTTCGTCAAAGGCCATCACGACCATCGCAGCGCCGTAGCTGCGAACCTTGCGCGCATGAGCAATGAAGGCTTCCTCTCCTTCCTTCAGGCTGATGGAGTTCACCACCGCCTTGCCCTGGATGCATTTGAGACCCGCTTCGATGACCGTCCACTTGGAGGAGTCGACCATTATGGGGACGCGCGCGATGTCAGGCTCAGCCGCGACGAGGTGCAGGAACCGTACCATCGCCGCTTCCGAATCCAACATTCCTTCATCCATGTTGATATCGATCATCTGCGCGCCGCTGATGACCTGCTGGCGCGCAACGTCGAGCGCCGCAGAGTAGTCACCAGCCTCAATCAACTTGCGGAACTTCGCAGAGCCGGTGACGTTCGTGCGCTCGCCAACGTTTACGAACAGGGTGTCGTCATCGATGATGAGCGGCTCGAGTCCCGCGAGCCTCAATTTTGGCGCGATCGTCGGAATGCTGCGGCGCGCGAAGTTCTTCATCTCCGCGCTCATCAGCCGGATATGCTCCGGAGTTGTTCCGCAACAACCGCCAACGATGTTGAGCAGCCCCGACGCGGCGAAGTCACGCAGAATCTGCGCTGTCTCTTCGGCGGTCTCGTCGTATTCGCCGAACGCGTTCGGTAACCCAGCATTCGGATAGGCGCATACAAACGTGTCGGCAACACGTGAAAGATCCGACACATACTGCCGAAGCTGGGTTGCGCCGAGCGCGCAGTTCAGTCCCACAGCGAGTGGTTTAGCGTGCCGGATGGAGTTCCAGAACGCCTCGGTGGTCTGACCCGACAGCAAGCGCCCTGACGCATCCGAAATGGTGCCGGAAACGATCAGCGGGACCTCGATTCCGAGCTCATCGAACAGGCTGTGCGTTGCGTAGATCGCCGCCTTCGCGTTCAGAGTATCGAAGATGGTCTCGATGAGAAGCAGATCGACACCGCCCATCAGCAATGCCCGGCCGGCCTCTATGTACGTCGCGACGAGGTCGTCGAAGGTCACACTTCTGTAGCCAGGATCATTGACGTCTGGTGACAGCGAAGCCATTCGGCTCGTCGGGCCGAGAGCGCCGGCTACGAAGGCTGGGCGGCCGGCGGTATGCGCGAACTGGTCTGCGGCCTCGCGGGCAATGCGAGCAGCCCGATAGTTGATCTCGGGAACGAGCGCCTCGGTCCCATAATCGGCCTGCGAAATCGCGCTGGAGTTGAACGTGTTGGTTTCAATGATGTCCGCGCCGGCCTCGAGATAGGCGCGATGGATCCCGGAGATGACCTCGGGCTTCGTGAGCACCAGGATGTCATTGTTACCCTTGAGATCGCGACCGTGCGCGCGGAAACGATCACCCCGAAACGCACGCTCGTCCAGCTTGTGCTGTTGGATCATGGTGCCCATGGCACCATCGAGCAACACGATGCGCTCCTCCAACATGCCCTTCAGACGCTTGACGCGCTCCCGCCGCTCGGTCTCATCCGCCGGGGCGATGCCAAACGGCACCGCAGTTGCGCGCGCCGCGGCCCCGTCTTTCAGCGCGTCGCCATGCAAAGCGCTCGCTGCTTCCCCATGAGCACCTGCTTCAGAAGTTTTCCCGTGTGCTGCTGCTCCATGCTTGCCTGGCTCGTGATGGCAGCCGCTCATGCGACAGCTCGCTGCTTGCTGGCGGGTCTTACTCCGAGCGCATGACAGATCGCGTAGGTCAGCTCGGCTCGATTCAAAGTATAGAAGTGGAAATCGCGTACACCCTGGCGTTCCAACTCCTGGACCTGCTCGATCGCGACACTGGCGGCAATCAAGCGCCGGGTATCCGGATCATCATCCAGACCGTGGAAGCGATGCTTCAGCCACTCGGGAATGGAAGCGCCACACCGGGCCGCAAAACGCAACACCTGCGGGAAACGCGTGATCGGCAGGATTCCAGGCACTATCAGTGTCTTCACTCCGACGGCCTGGCAGCGGTCACGGAAGCGCAGGAACACGTTCGTGTCATAGAAGAACTGGGTGATAGCACGCGAGGCGCCTGCGTCAATCTTGCGCTTCAGGGTCTCGAGATCGAATTGCGCCGATGGCGCCTCCGGATGCACCTCCGGGTAGGCGGCTACCGAAATGTCAAAGTCGGCAACACTCTTCAATCCGGCGACCAGATCGGCTGCGTAAGCAAATCCGTCCGGGTGCGGCACATACCGCGTCTGTCCCTGCGGAGGATCACCTCGCAGCGCGACCAGGTGGCGGATTCCCTGGTCCCAGTATTTGCGTGCGATGTCGAGAATCTCTCCGCGGCTCGCCCCAACACATGTCAGATGCGGGGCACCGATGAGCGGTGTCTCTCGCTGAACGCGCGTTACAACATTGTGCGTACGCTCGCGAGTGGAACCATCCGCGCCGTACGTGACGGATACGAAACGGGGCGCCAGTGGCGCGAGGCGTTCGACCGACTTCCACAGCGTGGCCTCCATTTCAGAATCCGCCGGCGGGAAGAATTCGAACGACACTTCGATCGCAGTGTTCCCGTGCAACGCCTGCGTTGCACCCTGCGCGGATGTCAATTGCGGGTCTATCGCTTTCATGCTCGCCTCGCCTGTTCCCTGTTGACCGCTGGCGCGGCAACCGCAGCCAGGACGTGTTCGTCGTCTTCTTCGATTGGACTCAATCGTTCACAGCTCAAACTCTGGTCGCCGAGCATGCGGCGCAGACGCGCCAGCGGATGCTCCACTATTTTCTCTTTGGCTTTCTCCCTGGGAATCTCCAGGGACTCGTACCGTTCAAACAGCCACATCCGCCCATTGGGCGCGAGCGCGCGCCGCCCGCAGGCAAGCAACCGGGCAAATTCGGTGTTCGCCGTGGCGAGGTGATCGAGAATGACCAATTCGAATGACTGGCCGGCGCGGGTGAGATCGCGTTCGCACAAACCATCCGGGCCGGCGGCGAGCAGCACTCTGCAGTTGAATCCGCGGCGCTCGGCGAACGCGCGGGCGCTCTGAGCAGCCCGGCGCGAGTGTGCAATCGCGGTGCACTCGGAGGCGATCGATGCCGCGCTCTCGAGCAACTCGAGATGCTCCACACCGACGAGGAGCGCCGAATCCACCCTCCCGGGCGGGGTATTGTTTTCGACGAAGTTCTTGAGTGCGCGCCCCAGGCGGGACTCGAAAGTGCGGACACCCGGTTCCTTCGAAGACCCGGTTTCGGCAAGTGCCCGGTCAAGGTCACGCGCAAAGACCGCATCACCCCGATCGACCTGCGCCAACAGGCCCTTCACGAAGCTCGCTGCAGGCGCACTGGCGGCCACTCGATAGTGGACCCACTGGCCGTTTCTCAGCCGCTCGATGAGTCCTGCCTCGCTGAGGATGCGCAGATGCCGGCACACCCGCGGCTCGCTCTGACCCACGGCTTGCGCAAGATCGGAAACGCTCAGGTCCCCTTGATCGCACAGGGCCAGAAGCCGCAGCCGGCTCGGCTCACCGGCCGCCCGCAGCCAGCTGATCAGTTGAGGTGCTCGGATAGTCACTCATTAAAGAATTGCACAAATCTTTAATTACTGCACAGGACTTTTCGCAACGACCCACCCTTGAGCAAATTGACTCAAGGGTGGAACAGTAATCGCCAGGAGAGCCGTCAGTGGATCGAGGGTGACCCGCGAGGATGATCGGGATCGGAGAACAGCGCTTCGACGTCCACCGCCTCAAACCGATAAGGCCGGTGGCAGAACTCACAGGTCACGGTGACAGCGCCCTGCTCCTGCAGAATCTCACGGACCTCTTCGGCCCCGAGTGCGCGCAGCAATCCGGAAACCCTCCCCTGGTTGCAGCGGCATTCGAACTGCACTGGTGTGCCGCGGAACAGGCGCATGTCGTGCTCCGCGAATCCCCGCTCGAGCAATTCCTCGACAGGGCGTTCGAGCAAGTCGGCTGCGCTCAGCTTTTCGATACCGCGTTGCGCATCCTTCCACGTCTCTTCGAGTTCGGATTCGTCGGCCTTGGATGCACCGGGCACCTTCTGAACCAGGAACCCCGCACCCCGCTCATCATCAGCAGCGAGGATCAAGCGAGTCGGCAGCTGCTCAGATGACGCGAAGTAAGCCTCGAGCGAATCAGCCAGCGAGCCACCGCGAAGTGGCACGACACCCTGATATCGCATGCTCCGCTCGTCCGCCTCAACCGTTACCGCCACGCGCCCCGTAGTCCCCACGAGCTGCCGAAACGTCTGTGCGTCACGCTTTGACGTGGCCGAAGACGTGGCCGAAATTGCGTCAACCCGCTCTTCATCAAACCGCGCAACCGCCCGCAGCCGAAAGTCGTGCGTACACTGCGCGACGAGCAAGCTGATTGCCCCATCGCCTTGCAGTTGCAGCGTCAAGGTCCCACGAAACTTCAGCGTCGCCGCCAGAAGCACCGAAGCGGCGACCGCCTGCCCAAGCAGCTCCCGAACAGGCTGCGGGTAATCCGAATGCGCGCACAACTCCCGCCAAGCCGCGTCCAAGCGCACCCAGTGCCCCCGAACCGGCCGATTCTCAACGATAAACCGACGGACCTCGTCGCCCGCCCGCTTGGTCTGTTCATTCATGCCCCCGAGGATGGGGCACGAAGCGCCGCAACTCAACCCGCCCTCTTTTCCCTGCCGGGTCAGTCAGCGCCCTACTCAGGTACGAGCGCGCACCAAGGGCGTCGCGAGCTCGTAGGGTGGGCGGCCGGGCGTGCGCCTTGTTCCTCCCGCCCGGCTGAACGCCCTACGAGTTCGGGGCGCCCGCCGCTAGGCAATACTTCGGCTCTTGAGGCCCTACCCCGGCAGCTTCTTCTTCAACAACTCATTAAGCTGCGCAGGGTTAGCCTTCCCCCCCGTAGCCTTCATAACCTGCCCCACAAAAAACCCAAACAGCTTGTCCTTCCCCGCCCGGAAATCCGCCAACTGCCCCGGATTCTTCGCCATCACCTCATCAATGGCCTTCTCGATCGCCGACGTATCGGTAATCTGCTTCAGCCCCTTCTCCTCGATGATGGCATCCGCCGACGTCCCACTGGCCCACATCGCCTCGAACACCTCCTTGGCGATCTTCCCCGAAATCGTCTGATCGGCAATCCGCTTCAACAGTCCAGCCAACCCAGAGGCAGGCAGCTTGCCCGCATCAATTTCCAACCCATCCTTGTTCAACGCAGCCGCCAACTCCCCCATCACCCAGTTCGCCGCCAACTTGGGCTCCTTCGGGACGTCCCGAGTCACCGCCTCATAGTAGTCAGCAAGCTCGCGGCTAGCCGTCAGCACACCCGCGTCATAAGGCGAGAGTCCGTACTCACTGCTGAAACGCACAGCCTTCTGATCCGGCAGCTCCGGCAGCGTCCCCCGAACCGACTCGACAAACTTGTCGTCCAGCTCCACCGGCAACAGATCCGGGTCCGGAAAATACCGGTAGTCGTTCGCCTCTTCCTTCGACCGCATCGGGCGCGTCTCACCCTTGTCAGGGTCATACAGACGCGTCTCTTGGTGCACCTTGCCGCCGGACTCCAGCAGATCGATTTGCCGCGCCACCTCGTAGTTGATGGCCTTCTCGACGAACCGGAACGAATTGAGGTTCTTGATCTCCGCGCGCGTGCCGAACTTTTCAGTGCCCTGGCGCCGCACCGACACGTTGGCATCACAGCGGAACGAGCCTTCCTGCATGTTGCCGTCACAGATCTCGAGATAGCGCACCAGCGTGTGCACTTTCTTCATGTACGCAATGGCTTCCTTGGCGGAGCGCATGTCGGGTTCCGACACGATCTCCACGAGCGGCGTGCCAGCACGATTCAGATCGATGCCGGTCACACCGGGCAACCCCTCGTGCAACGACTTTCCCGCATCCTCTTCGAGATGCGCGCGCGTGACACCCACTCGCTTCTTCGTACCGTCATCGAGAACGATGTCGATCGAGCCGCCCGCCACGATCGGCAGCTCGTACTGGCTGATCTGGTAACCCTTCGGAAGATCCGGGTAGAAATAGTTCTTCCGCGCAAACACCGAGTGAGGCGCAACCCGCGCACCGATCGCCAGGCCGAATTTCACGGCCATGCGCACAGCATCGCCATTCAACACAGGCAGCACGCCCGGATACCCCAGGTCCACCAGGTTGGCCTGCGCATTCGGCGGAGCACCATAAGCCGTCGGCGACCCCGAGAAAATCTTCGACCGGGTTGCGAGCTGCGCGTGAATCTCCAGCCCGATCACAGTCTCCCATGTCATGGGCTGCGCCTCATTTGAACTCCTCCGGTACCTTCGTGTGCCAGTCCGTCTCCCGCTGGAACACATGCGCCGCGTTCAACAGCTTGCCTTCGCTGAAATGGGGGCCCACGATCTGCAAACCAACTGGCAGGCCTTGCGCGAATCCACAGGGAATCGACATGGCAGGCAGTCCCGCCAGGTTGGCGCCAATCGTGTAGATATCGTTCAGATACATCGTGATCGGGTCAGACGTTTTCGCACCGATGGCAAAAGCCGGCGTCGGTGTGGTCGGCCCCATCAACACATCCACTTCGGAGAAGGCGCGCTTGAAGTCCGCAGAGATCAGCTGGCGCACCTTCTGGGCCTTCAGGTAATAGGCATCGTAGTAACCCGCCGAGAGGACGTAAGTCCCCGTCATGATGCGGCGTTTCACCTCGGCGCCGAATCCTTCGCCGCGCGAGCGCTTGTACAGATCCATCAGATCGCGTGGATCCTTGGCGCGGTGTCCAAACCGTACGCCATCGAACCGCGCAAGGTTCGACGAGCACTCCGCCGGCGCTACCACGTAGTACGCGGGAACTGACAACGGCAGATTAGGCAGGCTCACCTCGCGCAAGGTCGCGCCGAGCCGCTCATATATGGCGAGCGCTTCGCGGATGCGTTTCTCGCTCTCCGCATCCAGACCCTTGTCGAAGAATTCCTTCAGTAGTCCGATCTTCAGTCCGGCCAGCGGCGCGTCGAGCCCTGCCAGGTAGTCCGGAACCGGCATGTCAACGCTGGTGGAGTCGTTGGCATCGAAACCAGACATCTCTCGCAGTATCAGTGCAGCGTCCTCAGCGGTGGCTGCAATCACTCCACCCTGATCGAGACTGGATGCGAACGCGATCATGCCGTAACGGGACACCCGCCCGTACGTCGGCTTCACGCCGGTGACTCCGCACAAGGCCGCGGGCTGGCGGATGGACCCGCCCGTGTCAGTCGCTGTCGCAGCAGGAATCAGCCGCGCTGCGACCGCCGCCGCGGACCCGCCTGATGACCCACCGGGCACCAGGTCCGTGTTCCAGGGATTGCGTACAGGTCCAAAGTAGCTCGTCTCGTTGGAAGAGCCCATCGCGAACTCATCCATGTTCGATTTGGCGAGCGTGATCGCGCCCGCCGACTTGAGCTTCGCGACCACAGTGGCGTCATATGGCGACACAAAATTGTCGAGCATGTGCGAGCCGCACGTCGTGAGAACACCTTCCGTGCAGAAGAGGTCCTTGTGCACGATCGGCAGCCCGGCGAGCGGGCCACCGCGCCCGGCAGCGAGCTCCCGGTCCGCCGCCTGTGCAGCCGCGAGCGCCGGCTCGCGCAGCACGGTAATCATTGCGTTCAGCACGGGTTGGTGCGCATCGATCCTGTCCAGGAACCCGCGCACGAGCTCAACGCTCGAGAATTCCCTGGCCCGCAGCCCTTTCGAGAGCTGTGCCAGCGTCTTGGTATGCATGCTCCTGTTCACTCGAGTACCTTGGGGACTAAATACAGTCCTGCAGCCACCTGCGGGGCGTTGCGCTGATAGATCTCGCGACGGTCGGTCTCGGTCGCGACATCGGGGCGCAGGCGCTGCGACAGGCCCGGCAGCGGGTGTGCCATCGGGGCGACATTGGCCGTGTCGGCCCTATCGAGCTCGCCGACGAAGTCGAAAATCGCCGACAGGCTTTGCTGATAGACAGGAAGCTCGGCAGGCTGAAGCGCAAGGCGCGCCAGGTGAGCGATATTTTCGATCTGTTCGCGTGTCAGGAGCATAGGATTTGGTGAGACAACAAATGCGAAAGGCAGCCCAAAATCATACATGTTGCCTTGCTGAATGTCCCATCGGTTGCTAGATTACGCGCCACTTTGGGGGGTCCCCCGCCGCACTTTATTCCGGTCGCCAATTCATGTTCAAACGCTTGCGCGGCTATTTCTCCAGCGATCTGTCGATCGACCTGGGAACAGCAAACACTCTCATCTACGTCCGTGACAAGGGCATTGTGCTCAATGAGCCGTCCGTAGTCGCAGTGCAGGACGAATCCACTCGAAGCGGCGGCAAGATCATTGTCGCCGTCGGGTCGGAGGCCAAGAGCATGCTGGGGCGCACGCCCGGGCACATCACGGCCGTTCGTCCGATGAAAGACGGCGTCATCGCCGACTTCACGTACACCGAAAAGATGCTCCAGCACTTCATCAACAAAGTGCACGGCAACCGCATGCTAAAGCCTTCGCCGCGCGTGCTCGTGTGCGTTCCGTTCGGTTCGACACAGGTCGAGCGCCGCGCGATCCGCGAGTCCGCCGAAGGTGCGGGAGCGCGCAACGTTGCGATCGTGAGCGAGCCAATGGCTGCTGCCGTAGGTGCGGGCCTCCCCGTGCATGAGGCGCGCGGCTCCATGGTGCTCGACATTGGTGGCGGTACCTCCGAGGTCGCCGTTCTGTCCCTGAACGGCATCGTCTATGCCAACTCGGCGCGTATCGGCGGCGATCGCTTCGACGAAGCCATCATGAACTACGTTCGCCGCAATTACGGCATTCTCATTGGTGAAGCCACTGCCGAGCGAATCAAGATCGAAATCGGCTCCGCATACCCCGGCCAGCAGGTGCGCGAGCTGTCCGTGAAGGGCCGCAACCTCTCCGAGGGCGTACCGCGAAGCTTCACATTGAACAGCAACGAGATCCTCGAAGCGTTACAGGAGCCTCTGCAGAGCATCGTCAGCGCCGTGAAGCAGGCGCTCGAACAGACTCCTCCCGAGCTTGGGGCCGACGTCGCCGAACGCGGCATCGTGCTGACCGGTGGCGGCGCGTTGCTGCGCGACATCGACAAGCTCCTCACTGAAGAGACCGGCCTTCCCGTCGTCGTAGCGGATGACCCACTGACGTGCGTCGCACGGGGCGGTGGGCGCATTCTCGAGCTGATGGACGAACTGGGCCCCGGTCACTTCGGTCTCGAATAGCGCTGGCGCAGGCGCGTTCGAATGGCCTTCGGCACAGGGGCCAGCTCCGCCAGGGGAGGCTCTCCCGGTTTTCGCTTCACGATATATGCGACTCTGTCGATCATCATCATGTTCCTCGATCAGCGAGGGGGCTATCTCGAGCAAATCCGCTACGCTCTGAACATAGCCGCCTACCCCGTCCAGCTCCTGGTCAGCTCACCCTCGACCGCTTGGCGGTGGGTCCATGAAAGCGTCGCAACAAGCGATGCGCTCCGAGCCGAGAACGAACGCCTGATCACCCGGAACCGCGAGCTCGAGCTCCGGTCCATGCGTTACGAGGCGCTGGCGCACGAAAACGATCAGTTGCGGGGCTTGAAGGACGCTCTCCCGCCCGTCGCGGAGCGCTGGCTGGTGGCCGAGGTCGTGGATATCCAGCTGAACAGCTTGCGCCAGCGGGTGCTGGTCAACCGGGGAACGCGCAATGGCGTCTTCAAGGGCCAGGCGGTACTGGATGACAAAGGATTGCTCGGACAGACCACTCACGTGGGCCCGTGGAGCGCAGAAGTCATTCTCATCACCGATCCTGAGCACGCAGTGCCTGTGCAGATCGAGCGCACCGCCCTGCGGACGATTGCAGTGGGTACGGGCGACACTGCCTCGCTCGCGCTTCCGTATCTGCCCGCTAACGCAGACGTGAAGACCGGCGACGTACTCATAACATCGGGTCTCGGAGGAGTGTTCCCGGCCGGATACCCCGTCGGGCGCGTCGTCGAGGTGCACCGCGACGCGGTCCAACCTCTGGCTCAAGTACGCGCTAACCCCTTCGCCAGCATGAACATCGACAGAGAAGTCATGCTCGTGTGGTTCCGCGAAGGACATCCGGCAGCCCCGGTGACCGCTGCGTCGGGCGACGCGAAGGGGGGAAATGCCGGCATGCAACCGCAGGCTGTACCCCCGCGTCCGAAGCCGGCACCGGCTACGGCCACCCCCGGCCAGCCGGCCGGCCAATCGACCAAAGGCGCAGCCGCCGCCGGACAGGCCGCTAGTGCGCCTTCTCGGGGCGACGCTGCTGCCGCGCCGCCGGCCAAGACGCCTCAGGCCAAGCCAGCGCCCACGCCAGTTGCGGAACCAAAGGACGCCGAGGAAGGACCGCCCATCGAGGAGGACATGGCCCCCAAGCCTGAGCCCAAGGCACCACCGCAGGCCGCAGCTCCGCAGCCCGCCACCCCAAAGCCCTCGCTTACCGCCGCAGCTCCGCCGCCCTCGACCGCAGCCCTGTTCGCGCAAGCCTCAGCCACCCCACCCCCAACCGCGAGGCTTCCATGAACTCCCAGCCGCGCGGCGCAATGCTCTTTACAGCGTTGATAGCCCTGATCCTGACGGTGCTCCCGCTCCCGACCTACCTGGCGCTCGTGCGACCGATGTTCCTGGTCCTGACCGTGCTCTACTGGTCCATCGCCTCACCGCGCGCCGGCGGAATCGCACTGGGCTTTTTCTCGGGCCTCATGCTCGACGTATTTCAAAGCCCGGTACTGGGTGAGCACGCGCTCGCGCTCGCGGTAGTCACCTACGTTGCAGTGCGCGAGCATCAGAAGATCCGCTCCAAGCCGGCATTTCAGCAATCCTTGATCGTGTTCGCGGTGCTCGTGGCCTACGAATCCATACTCTTTGCGATCGACGGCTGGACGCACCACCCGGTCACGAGTCCGCTGCGCTGGACGCACACCCTGACCGGCGCAATTTTCTGGGCTCCCGTGGCGGCAGTCCTCAACGCAACCAACGACCGACGTCGGTAACGAAAGGACTCTTCCCGCATGGCGCGCGGCGTGCACATCAAAGATCACTGGAGCGAACAGCGCCTGTTTGATCAGCGCGCTATTGTCGCTGGCGCGATCATCATTCTCTTCACGCTGGGGCTGCTGGGACGCCTGTTCCTGTTGCAGGTGATCCGCCACGATTACTACGCCGACCTGTCGCAGGGCAACCGGGTTCGCACCGAGCCGATTCCGGCCGCCCGCGGCCTCATTCTCGACCGGCAAGGAGAAGTGGTCGCAGGCAACCAGCCCGCATACCAGCTCGAGTTGGTTCCCGAGGAAGTGCCCAACCTGAAGGCCGCACTCGATGGCCTGGTCCAACTCGACCTGATTCGTGCGGAAGACGTGGACGAGTTGAAGAAGACGATCCGCTCCAGACGGGCCTTCGACAGCGTGCCTGTCCGACTGCGCATGTCCGATGAGGATGTCGGAAAGTTCGCCGTACGCCGCTTTGAATTCCAGGGTGTGGACATCAGAACGCGCCAGACCCGCTCCTACCCCAACGGTGACATGGGAGTGCACGCGTTGGGCTACGTCGGCGCCATCAGCGAAGCGGACCTTTCGCATATCGATCGTGCCGCCTATTCCGGCACTTTCTTGATAGGCAAGCAGGGCGTCGAGAGCGCTTACGAAACAAAGCTTCACGGCGTCAACGGCTCGCGCGAATTACTGGTCAACGCCCAGGGCCGATCGGTAGACAAGCAAGGCGCGTTTATCCCGACACTAAACACGCATGCGCCGACTGCGGGGGACGACATCGTCCTTGCGATGGACCTGAAGGTGCAACGCGCCGCCGAGGATGCATTAGCTGGCAGACGCGGGGCGGTCGTAGCGATCGACCCCAACAACGGCGATGTCATTGCAATGACCAGCCGGCCCGGATTCGACCCCAACATGTTCGGCCGCGGCATCACGAGAGCCGAGTACGGCGCGCTGAAAGATAGCATCGACACCCCGCTGCTCGACCGTGCGATGCGCGGCGTCTATCCGCCGGGCTCGACGGTCAAGCCGGTCATTGCGCTAGCAGGCCTCGCCTATCACCTCGTGGACCCGGACCAGACCCGTTTCTGCGCAGGGCAGTTTCATCTACCTGGCAGCGCCCACCTGTACCGTGAGGGCAAAGGCGGCCACCACGGCTGGATGAATCTCGTCGAGGCGATCGCGAAATCCTGCGATGTCTATTTCTACAGCCTGGCTGACACGATCGGGGTGGACCGCATTGCAGCGTTCATGTCGCCCTTCGGATTCGGCAGGACCACCGGCCTCGACATCAGCGGAGAGCTCAAAGGCCTGTTGCCGACGCGGGAATGGAAAGCCTCGTACTTCAAACGGCCGGCCGACAAAATGTGGTTCCCCGGCGAGACCGTGAACTTCGGTATCGGACAGGGATATCTGAACGTCACGCCGCTGCAGATGGCGCATTACGTTTCGGTGCTCGCCTCGCGCGGCAAAGTGTGGAAACCCCGGCTGGTCACCGGCTTCCGCGATGCGCTCAGCGGTAGGTTGGAGCCGCTCGCACCCGTACGTGAGCCTGACGTCACGCTCGCCACCCCGGAGGAGTGGAGCCGGATTTACGCAGGAATGGTCGGGGCCGTTACGCACGGCACCGCAGCTGGTGCAGTAGGAAAGAACGCCGCGTATCCCATCGCCGGAAAGACAGGCACCGCGCAGGTGTTCAGTGTCGGTCAGAACGAGAAGTACAACGAGAAAACAGTCTCGGAGCGGTTGCGCGACCACTCCTGGTTCATCGCATTCGCGCCTGCCGACCAACCCCGCATCGCGTTGGCGGTCATCGTCGAGAACGGTGGCTGGGGTGCCAGCGCGGCAGCTCCGATCGCCCGCAAGGTGTTGGATGCCTACCTGCTCGGTGACGACGGCAAACTGAAGCCGTCCGGGGCGATTGGTCGGTCGATATTGCCGACAACGAAACCAGTGGAGCCGCCACAAGCCCCCGTCCCGGGTCAGAAGCGCGCTGACACCGGCCCAATTGACTCAGCGGGCGGGGTGAAATCCCCTCCTTGATGTAGCAGATATGATTTACGAGGAAGTCACAACCGGTTCACGCACGCGACGCACCCTCACGGGAGCTGCGCGCGTGCTGTTTGCACTGAAGCTCGATGGGCCCCTGATCATTGGGCTCGCCCTGGTTGCCGTGTACGGGCTGATCATTCTGTACAGCGCATCGGGCCAGAGCGCGCCAACGATATATCGAACCCTCGGGCGCCTGGCGCTGGGCACTATTGCGATGTTGGTGCTTGCCCAGGTCAATCCCAATTTCCTGCGCCGGACCTCTCCGTGGCTGTATGCCATTGGCGTCTTCCTGCTATTCATCGTGTACGGCATGGGACACATCGGCAAAGGCGCGCAACGCTGGCTCGATCTCGGGATCATCCGCTTCCAGCCCTCGGAGCTGATGAAGCTCGCCGTACCGATGACGGTAGCGTGGTTTCTGCACGACCGTGCCCTGCCACCGCGCTGGCCGACATTGTTACTTCTGACCGCCATGATTCTGCTGCCGGTGGGTCTCGTCGCAATCCAGCCCGACCTCGGCACCGCCGCGTTGATTGCAATCGCTGGCGCGCTGGTCATCGTCATGGCAGGTTTGTCAGTGCGTATCATGGGCGGCCTCATGGCCGTCGGTGTCGCCGGCGCTTGGTTCGGCTGGAATTTCATGCACGACTACCAGCGCAAGCGCGTGCTGACATTCCTCGATCCACAAACCGACCCACTGGGGGCCGGCTACCACATCATTCAATCGCAGATCGCGATAGGATCCGGCGGTGTGTTCGGCAAGGGCTGGATGAACGGCAGCCAGGCACAACTCGAGTTACTGCCGGAACGCTCCACGGACTTCATCTTCGCGGTCGTCGGCGAGGAGTTCGGGCTGCTCGGCCAGGGTTTGCTGCTGCTGCTCTACCTGTTCGTCGTCAGCCGCGCGCTGTACCTCTCGACGCAGACCCAGGACACCTTTGCGCGACTGGTCGCCGGAAGCCTGGCACTTACCTTTTTTGTCTATGTCTTTATCAATGCCGGCATGGTCAGCGGGCTGCTGCCGGTGGTCGGTGTGCCGCTACCGCTGGTCAGTTATGGAGGGACCTCCGTGGTGACCCTTCTGGCCGGCTTCGGTATTCTGATGGCACTGTATTCGCACAGGAAATTAGTAAGCTCGTAGTGACTTCCCGACGCACCTGCCTCCTAGTCCTGACGCTGCTGCTCGTTGCACCTGCGAGTGCGCGGCACAAGCCCGTGCAACAGCCGAAATTCGATCTCAAGCGCCCCGAAATCGTCGCGTTCGTGAACGATGTAGTGGCACGCGACCAACTGAAGAAGAAACAGGTGCTCGCGCTGCTGCGCAAAGGCGAGCCGCAACCCAAAATCATCGAGGCCATGACGCGGCCCGCCGAAAAAGTGGCCCCCTGGTGGGAGTATCACGACCGCTTCCTCACGGAGGAACGGATCTCGCAGGGCGCGCAGTTCTATGTCGAGCATCGCGAGTCGCTCGAGCGGATCGCCAGTGCGCGGGGGGTTCCGCCGGAGTATCTCGTTGCGATCATGGGCGTCGAGACAAAGTATGGCCGCGTGAACGGTCATTATCGTGTGCTCGACGCGCTGATGACGCTCTCATTCGACTACCCGCCACGCAGCGATTATTTCCGTGGCGAGCTCGAGCAATTCCTGCTGCTCTACCCCGAAGAACATATCGACCCTCTCAAGGTCACCGGCTCGTACGCCGGCGCCATGGGTGTGCCGCAGTTCATGCCCTCCAGTTACCGGCTGTTCGCCGTAGATGGTAATGAGGACCAGAAGCGCGATCTGTGGAACGACTGGGATGACATCCTGGCCAGCATCGCGAACTATTTCGTCGAGCACGGGTGGGAGGCCGGTGGCCCCGTGCTGGCGGAAACCAAGCTCGATCCCGAGCCGAAGTTCCAGATCGACACCCGCAATCTCGAATTGAACGAGACCGTGGAGAGCTTGAACGCCCAAGGCGTCGCGATCCTGGGAGACCAGAGCGGCACGACACCCGTCGTACTCGTCTCGGCCGAACAACAGGATGGGCCTGCGTACCGGGTTGGCTTCAAGAACTTCTATGTCATCACGCGCTACAATCGCAGCGCGCGCTACGCGATGGCGGTCCATGATCTGGCGGAAGCGATCATCCAGCGAGTCAACTCCGGTCAAACGCTAGAGGCTGCGCGGCCTTGAGGCCCTGCCTGCCAGCCCGGCTCGTGGCGGCAGCCTGCATCTGCGGATGGGTGCTCGCCGGCTGCTCGATCGCCGGCAGGAAAGGCGCACCTGCGCCCACACCCGAGATAGTCCCGCCTCCACCGGCGAATGTTGATTCGACCCCCGATGCGATACCGCGCCGCGAGCCGCGCAGTGCTCATGGCAACCCACCCTTCTACAAAGTCCTAGGCAAGCGCTACGTAGTCCTGGCTACCGCCGACGGGTACCTCGAACGGGGCGTCGCCTCCTGGTACGGACCCACGTTCCACGGAGAAAGCACCTCGAACGGCGAGAAGTACAACATGTACGGCATGACCGCGGCCCACAAGACACTGCCGCTGCCGACGTACGCGCGCGTAACCAATCTGAAGAACGGGCGCAGCATCGTCGTCAGAATCAACGACCGCGGCCCGTTCGTATCCAATCGGCTAATCGATCTCTCTTACTCTGCCGCAGCGAAGCTCGACATGCTCAAAGAAGGGACGACCTTGGTGGAGGTCAAAGCTCTCACGGTGCAGGAGCCTGACGAGCTGACTCGCTCGGCGGAGCTTCCGCCACCCTCACTCTATATCCAGGCCGGTGCCTTCTCCGACCAGCGCAATGCGCAACGCGTGTTGGACCGCTTGCATACGGGGGGCCTGTCCAGTGCATTCATCCTCGCCCCACCGGATGGCCAGCCACTCCTGTACCGCGTCCGCCTGGGCCCCATCAGCAGCGTCCCCGAGTTCGATCAGCTCGCCGCCAAACTGAAGGCACTCGGCTACCCCGATGCGCGCCTGGCGACGGATTGAGTAACTCGGGCAAGTTCAAGCTAGAATCGTGGATTCAACTTTTTCCCTCGGGGGATCTCATCGGATGTTGTGCTCGTCCTATCTCGCATTATTGACGGCTGTGGTTGCCGTGGCCCTGGGCGCGGCAGGCGGCCCGGTCCGTGCTGCAGTGCCAATTCCCAAGGCGCCCGATGTCAACGCCAAAGCCTACATCCTGGTCGATCACTTCAGCGGGCGCGTCCTGGCGCAGGATCACGCCGACGACCGCGAGGAGCCGGCGAGTCTCACGAAGCTGATGACCTCTTATGCGGTCTTCAAGGCGCTGAGGGAAAACCGGTTGAAGCTCACCGACCCGGTCACCATCAGCGAGCACGCGTGGCGCTCGGAAGGCTCGCGTACCTTCGTACAGGTAGGCAGCACAGTCCCTGCAGAAGTGCTCATCAAGGGAATGATCGTGCAGTCCGGCAACGACGCCACCATCGCCCTTGCCGAGAAGATCGGTGGCACCGAAGCCGCCTTCGCACAACTCATGAACGAATACGCCAAGCGTTTGGGGATGAAGGCAACCAACTTCGTCAACAGCGACGGCCTGCCCGCGGCGGATCACTACACGACGGCCCGCGACATGGCGATTCTCGCGAACGCGCTCATCATCGAGTTTCCCGATTACTACCAGTGGTACAGCCTGCGCGAGTTCACCTGGAACAACATCACTCAGCACAACCGTAACGGCCTGCTGCTCCGTGATCCTACGGTCGATGGGATGAAGACGGGCCACACGGACAGCGCGGGCTTCTGTCTCGTTACATCTGCCAAGCGCGACGGAATGCGGCTGGTGTCGGTCGTGATGGGCTCAGCGAGCATCAAGGCGCGCGAGGACGCGAGCGCCGCCCTGCTCAACTACGGCTATACCTTCTATGAAACCGCGAAAGTGAAATCAGCCGGCGAAGTTCTGTTGAAACCGCGCGTATACAAGTCAGCGGATGAGTACGTGACACTGGCCGTTCCCCGCGACATCGTCCTGACCGTCGGCCGGGGACAGATTGCTTCGCTCAAAAGCACGGCGCATCTGTTCAAGGAGCCCTTGATTGCACCGCTGACGGCCAACCAGGCCATTGGCGAGCTCACGATCAGCGACCCGGCGGGTGAAGTCGTTTCACGCGTGCCCCTGATGCCGGGCAAGCCTGTGCCGGAGGCAGGACTGTGGACCCGCGCAACTGACAGCGTCCGATTGTGGTTCAATTAGGCTCTCATGGCCGATCCTCTTCCCATCAGTTATCTGAATGGCGCGTTCGTGCCTCTAAGCGAGGCACGCATCTCGCCGCTCGACCGCGGGTTTCTCTATGGCGACGGTGTCTACGAGGTCATGCCCGTCTATGCCGGGCGACCATTCCGCTTCGAAGCGCACGCTGCGCGGCTGACGCGCAGTCTCGCCGCGATCAAGATGGAAGATCCGCACACGCGAGCCGAGTGGCGTGAGCTGTTTTCGACCTTGATCACACGCAACGGCGGAGGTGATCAGTACGTCTATTGGCAAGTCACCCGCGGCGCCGAGTTCGGCAGAAATCACGCACCACTGCCCAACATCCCGCGTACCGTGTTTGCTTTCTGCGCCCCGCTGCCGGTCACACCGGCGACGACTTTCGAGAACGGGGTCGAATGTGTTACCGCGCAGGACACGCGCTGGGCCCGGTGCGATATCAAGTCAGTGTCGCTGCTTGCCAATATTCTTCTGCGCCAATTGGCCGTCGATGCCCATGCCGCCGAAACCATTCTGCTGCGAGACGGCGAGTTGATGGAAGCTTCCGCCTCGGCCGTACACGTCGTACTCGGCGGGGTCATCGTAAGCCCTCCCAACTCGCGCAAGATACTTCCAGGCACCACGCGAACGGCGATGGAGGAAGTGGCTACGATTGCAGGTGTCCCATACAAATCGGCTTCGGTCAGCGAGCAGCAGCTGCGAACTGCTGACGAGATCTGGATCTCAGCCTCCACCCGCGAAGTACAGCCAGTGACCAAACTCGACGGCAAACCGGTCGGCACGGGCAAGCCGGGCCCGGTCTGGCGACGCATTCACGAGCAGTGGCAGCATTACAAACGCGAGCTCACGGGGCAGCCATGGTAGATCAGCCACCCGATCAGCAGTCACTGCTGCAGTACCCAACCGACTACCCCATCAAGGTAGTCGGGCGGCCTTCGGGCGAGTTCCGCGCCCGCGTGCATGCGACCATGCTGAGGCATGCGCCCAAGCTGGATCCCGACAGGGTCAGCGAACGCCTGAGCGAGAACGGCAATTTCCTGTCGATCTCGTATGTGATCGTGGCCGAGAGCAGCGAGCAGGTCATCGCCCTGGTGAACGATCTGAAGGCCACCGAAGGCGTGCTGACGATCATCTAATTACCGGCGCCGCCCGGGCTCCAATTACCGGGGTTGCCCGGGGTCTGATTATCAGGACCTAACTATTCGGCCTGGTCCAGGGCCTGATTGTCACCGTTTTATAACCGATCAGCTTGGTAGCATGGCTTCCTTTTTGGGTTCGAAAATTCCAAGAACATGTCCATCACGCTCGACCAGGTCACCAAACGCTACCAGGGCTTGCCGGTCGTCAATGATGTCTCCCTGGATATTGGCGATGGCGAATTCTTCGTCCTGCTGGGGCCCAGCGGCAGCGGCAAGAGCACGCTGCTCAGGGCCATTGCCGGCCTCGCCGGCGTAGACCATGGCCGGATTGCCCTGCACGGCCGGGACGTCACTCACGTCTCCGCCAAGGAACGCGGGGTGGGCCTGGTCTTCCAGAACTACGCGCTTTTCCGCCACATGACGGTCGCCGACAACATCGAGTTCGCACTTCGAGTGCGGCGGATGAAGGGAGCCGAGCGCCGCCAAAGGCGACAGGAACTGCTCCGACTGGTTTCGCTGGAGGGAATGGACGAGCGCCTGCCGGCCCAGCTATCGGGCGGACAACAACAGCGAGTTGCCGTTGCGCGTGCACTGGCCCACAAGCCCGAAGTGCTTCTCCTCGATGAGCCGTTCGGCGCACTGGATGCGAAGATCCGCGAGGAACTGCGGCGCACCATCCGACAAGTGCAGCGAGAGCTCGGCATTACTACCGTGCTGGTGACGCACGACCAGGAAGAGGCATTCGCGCTTGCCGATCGAATCGGCGTGATGAACTTGGGCCGCCTGCTCGAGCTGGGTAAGCCGCAGGAGCTCTATGCGCGACCGGCTACCCGATTCGTAGCGACCTTCCTGGGTGCTGCCAACCTGATCCTCGCACGACAGACCCGGGATGGCATCCGCTTCGGCAAGACGGCGGTAAATGCCAGCGCAGCAGGACCACTCCAGGGATCACGCGACCATGAAGTGGTGGCCGTCGTCCGCCCCGAAGAAATCGAGATTGCACCCACGCGCGAGGACTTGGCATCCGGCTATCTGACACGCGGAGCCGTCGAGGAGATCGTTTTTACCGGCGCCCTGGAGCGAATGCGGATTCGCATCGAGGACGGCCAGGAGGCCGCGCCGCTCTCCAACGGCAATGGCAATGGAAGCGCATTCCTCGAAGTCACGCGCACCCAACACGAGCAGCGCGCCTTCCAGATTTCAAATGGGCAACATGTGGCAATCGGCGTGCGCCGGATTCACATCCTGCCGACGCCCTTGTCGAGTTTCACAACCTGCGCGACGACTGAATCGCTCGCCGAAGCCCTCGTCCAGCAACCGCTGCTGGCGGAGCTTGCCTCGCGAATGAAGACGCGCATCTCAACCCGTGTCGAGCCCAAGTTGGGCATGCCGGGTGCGAATTGCGAAGGAGCGCCGGAGTTCAGCGGCACGACAGTGATCGCCGCTCATTCGGAAGTCGTGTACCAGGCACAGTGGCTTCTGAAGATGGGCGCCGAAGAGATCCTGGTGCTGCCCCAGAACGCCAGTCCCCCGCAGCGCGTGCTGATTCACTGGGCAGATGAAGCGGTTCGCCGCGCGACGCTTGCTGTGTCGGCGAGCATTCTGCGGCACGTCTCCGCGGAAGCGATCTACATCGGCATCCTGCCGCAACAGACACCGGCAGCGCAGCGGCCGCATGGCATGCGAGCACTGCTCGACGCCCGATCCGAGGCGCAGGCGGTGCACGGCCTGGAGATGAGAACCGAGCTGCGTTTTGGCGATGTATCCCACGAGTTGGCGCGTCAGCTCGGCGAGCTGGCCGGGCAGATGCTCATCCTGGGCATCCGGGGTCATGCGGACCTGCCGGAGCGGTTCGGCTCGCTGTTTGCCGAAAGCCGCTGGCCGGTGCTCATCGTGCACCGCCAACACGACAGCCCGGCCGGTCAGGCGGGTCAGGCATATCAGGCGGGGCAGGCCTAACCTATGGCTGCCATTAAACAACCTAGTGTGCTTCCTGGATTTGGGTTGACGTTCGGCTTCACGACCTTCTTTCTCAGCGCCGTCGTGTTGATTCCGCTGGCAGCGCTGGTGCTCATGGCTGCCTCCATGACCTGGCATGACTTCGTGCGCGTTGTGTTCAGTGCACGTGCGATGGGGTCATACCGGCTATCGTTTGGCGCGTCATTCCTGGCCGCATCGATCAATCTCGTATTCGGATTCATCATCGCCTGGACGCTGGTGCGCTATGAATTTCCGGGCCGGAAGTTGATCGACGCCCTGATCGATATGCCCTTCGCTCTTCCGACTGCCGTATCCGGTATCGCGCTGACCACCGTTTTCGCAGAGAACGGCTGGATCGGACAGTATCTGCAGCCGCTGGGAATCAAGGTGGCTTATACGTGGATCGGCGTCACGGTCGCGTTGACACTGATAGGCCTGCCGTTCGCCGTACGATCGGTGCAACCGGCCCTGTTGGAAGTGCAACGTGATCTCGAGGACGCAGCAGAAACCCTGGGTGCCGGACGACTATACGTCTTCCGCCGAATCATCCTTCCGACCGTACTGCCTGCGCTGCTGACGGGTTTCACCCTCGCCTTCGCACGCGCTGTCGGCGAATATGGCTCCGTCATTTTCATCGCGGGCAACCTACCGATGAAAACCGAGATAACACCGTTGCTGATCGTCATCCGCCTGGAGGAATTCGACTACAAGGGCGCTGCCGCCCTTGGCTTCGTCATGCTCGTCATCTCCTTCGTCGTCCTGCTCATGATCAACCTGTTGCAGGCTTGGGGACGGCGCCGGATCGTTGCGGGGGCGCGCTGATGGCCGCTGGGGCTCAAAGCGCTTCGCTGGACGACGTATCGACCCGTCCGGGCCGCGACACGATCGTGAGCTCGATCGTGCGATGGACATTCATCAGCCTGTCGCTGCTGTTTCTTGCCGCCCTATTGTTTGCGCCTCTGGCTACCGTGTTCGTCATGGCCTTCGAGAAGGGCTGGCGGGCGTACGTGCACAGCTTCGCCGATCCCGATACCGCCGCAGCCATCAGACTCACACTGATCACCGCGCTGGTAGTGGTTCCCCTCAATACGGTGTTCGGACTCGCTGCGTCATGGGCAATAGCGAAGTTCGAATTCCGCGGTAAGAGCTTTCTGATCACCTTGATCGATCTGCCGCTCGCCATCTCTCCAGTCATCTCGGGCATGGTGTACGTGCTTCTGTTCGGATTGCACGGCTGGTTCGGCGTCTGGCTGCAGGAACACGACATCAGCGTAATCTTCGCGTTGCCCGGCATCATCCTGGCAACCATGTTCGTGACTTTCCCCTACGTGGCCCGCGAGCTCATTCCCCTGATGCAGCAACTGGGCAACGACGAAGAGGAAGCGGCCATCACGCTGGGTGCCGGTGGATGGATTACCTTCTTCCGCGTGACCTTGCCGAAGGTACGCTGGGGACTCGTATACGGTGTAATTCTCTGTAACGCTCGGGCAATGGGTGAATTTGGCGCAGTATCGGTGGTTTCGGGCCATATCAGAGGCCTGACGAACACGATGCCGCTGCACATAGAAATTCTCTACAACGAATACAACTTCGTGGGTGCTTTTGCGGTCGCATCGCTTCTCACCCTGCTGGCAGTGGCGACGCTCGTAGTGAAAACCCTGGTAGAACGAACGGGCTATCGACGGCGATGATGGACTCGATGCTGGAGCGCATCAGAGCAATATGGGCCAGGCTGCGCCCGGATCCCTCGAAGACGAGCCTCGGATGGTGGATGGTCGCCATCCACGTTGCCATCGTTCTCCTGGTAGGTGGCGGTATCTCTTACTCCGCGATCCGGATGCTCCACGACCTAGCCGACGAGCAAGGGAAGGCCCGCGCGCAGCTTGCGGGAGCGATGGCACGCGAGGATATACGGCGAAGCGCAGAAGACGCGCTCACTGCGGCCCGCGCTCTCGCTGAGCGCCCGACTCTTCAGAGGTTGCTCACCGAGGGACGGACTGACGCCATCGCACCGCTGCTGCGTCGTTCCTGCGAAGCAGCCGGCGTCGACGCATGCGCAGTGTTCACTGGAACTCAACTCATCGCCCAGAGCGGCCCGTCCCTCGATTGGGATGGGATCGTCACATCGAGCACCGAACAGGGCGCGACGTTTCTAGCATTGCCTGCGAACATCCGGATTCCAGTGCTCGGCGCCTACGCCAAACTCGGCGATGCTGAAGGGACGCACGTCTACGTCGTTCGGCTGCTGAACGAGAAATTCGAAAGGACGCTGAGCCAGCGGGTCGGTCTTGAAATCAAGATCATCGACTACCGTTCGTTCACGAACGATCCGGTCAACGCGTTCACTCCGCTCTACTCGGCAAGTCTCGCCGACGGCCGCTCCGCTGTTCAACGTATCGACTCGAAAGGCATCTATGCCTCCAGCGTTCCCGTTTTTGCTTCGACGGGTGAGGCTATCGCTCTGGTCGAGGCGCTCCTGCCAACGACAGCGATCGACAGCTCGGCCGGTCGCCTGATCCGCAAGCTGGTCGTAACAGCACTCATCCTCGCAGCCCTCGCCGTGTTCGGCGGGCTCATCCTGACTGAGTTGGTCGCAGGTCCCGTGAAAGCACTGACAGAAGCGGCTGTGCGATTGGGGCAGGGAGATTTCTCAACATCCATCCCACCCGGCGGTGCGGCCGAGGTGGGTATGCTGGCGAGAACGATGGAGGACATGCGCCGCAATCTCGTCGATCTGACAGGTACTTTGCGTCGGCGCGAGGCGGAGGCACAAGCCGTACTCGGCGGTGTGGTCGAGGGCGTCTATGCCGTCGATAAGAATCGCATGATCCGCTATCTCAACCCGCAAGCCGCCCGGCTGTTGAATGTGACACCGGAGCAGGCCGTGGGCCAGTTCTGCGGCGATATTCTCAAGCCGCGCCTCGAGGAAGGCCGGCGTCCCTGCGATTTCCGCTGCCCGATTCTGCAAGCAAGGATCGATCGGAGCGCCAAGGCGATCGAGCACCTTCAGGTGTCGGACGCGGAGCCACGCACGACGGTCATCACGAGTTCCGGAATGGTCGACGGGCTTCAGGTCCAGGTGATTCGCGACGAGACAGAGCTCGAAGCCGTGCGCCGCGCCCGCGATTCCGTCCTGGCCAACATTTCGCACGAATTCCGCACCCCGCTCGCGGCGCAGCTGGCCTCCATCGAGCTGCTGATAGAAGGGCTGTCGACCCTGCAGCCCGAACAGCAGCACGAGCTGGTGCGCTCCCTCGAGCGCGGTACTTTGCGTTTGACACGATTGATCGACAATCTGCTGGAGAGCGTTCGCATCGAATCTGGTCAGCTCGGCATCCGGCATCAGAGCGTGGAGCTCGCCGAGGTCGTCGAGGACGCGCAGGCGTTGGTCGGTTCACTCCTGACGCTACGTCGCCAGACTCTGGAAGTGACGCTTCCCGAGGACCTCCCGCTGATCGAGGGCGACAAGCCGCGACTCACGCAGGTGTTCGTCAATCTGTTGGCCAACGCCAATAAATTCGCCCCAGAGGGGAGTGTTGTACGGATCGGAGCGGAAGCTCACGATACCCGGGTACTGTGCTGGGTCGAAGACGAGGGCCCGGGCCCGGCGGCGGCCGAAACCGATACAATCTTCGCCCGCTTCCAGCGCGGGTCCGAGGAAGAGCCCGAACCCGGAGGGCTGGGACTTGGATTGTGGATTGTAAAATCCATCATCGACCGCCATGCCGGTACCATCACGCTGGTCCGCACCGATCAGGGACGGACCCGGTTCACTCTTTCCTTGCCACGGGAGCCCGCCGAATGAAAATGCTCGTCGCGGACGATGATCGCGACCTGCGCGAGTTGATCGGATTTACCCTCACGCAGGCTGGCTATCTCGTCGTCAAGGCCGGCGACGGCCCCGCCGCTCTGCGCATGTTCGAGGCGGAGTCCCCGGATCTCGTCGTGCTCGACATCAACATGCCGGGAGCCAGCGGCTTCCAGGTCTGCGAAGCCATTCGCAAGCGCTCGCGCGTGCCCGTCATCATGCTCACTGTCCGCGGCGAGGAAGAGGATCTCGTGCGCGCGCTGGAACTGGGTGCCGACGATTACCTCACCAAGCCGTTCAGCCCTCGTACTCTGCTGGCGCGAATCAAGGCGCTGTTGCGGCGAGCGGGCATGGAGAATTCTGCGCCCCTCGCGGCGGGCCGTGTGACACTGGACATCGACGAGCATACCGTACGAATCGGTACGGCCCAGCCGGTACGGCTCACCAAGCTCGAGTTGCGACTGCTGCAAATGCTGTTGGCCAACGCCGGCCACACTGTCAGCACCGACCGGCTGCTGATCCAGGTCTGGGGACACCGCAACTCCGCTGACCGGCAGCTCCTGAAGCAGCTGGTGCACCGCCTGCGCCAGAAGATCGAGGTCGATCCCGCCACGCCCCAGCTACTGCAGACCGCCTCCGGAGCGGGTTACAAACTCGTGGTGGAATAAGCGGCGCGGCCCGCGCACCGCGACGGTGCGGCGCGGTGACATTTGCGTCATCCAGTTATAACCATAGCGCTACTGGTTTGATATCGACCCTCCAGTAAGCTGGCCTCCAGTCACTTCGAAAGGCCAGCCCATGTCTCCACAACGCACGATCGTGATCGTCGGCGCCGGGTTCAGCGGCACCCTCGTAGCTGCAAACCTGTTGAGATCGCAGCATTGGGCCACAACGCGGATAGTGCTCATCGAGCGCTCAGCCAGCGTGGCACGCGGCAAAGCTTATGCAGACCGCGACCACCCCTACCTCTTGAACGTGCCAGCCGGGCGGATGTCCGCCGATACAAACTCTCCGCTCGACTTCCTGTCGTTCGCTCAACATCGCATCCCGGACGCGACGGCCGAAGACTTCCTGCCGCGTGCGCTCTATGGGCAGTACCTCGAAGCCACGCTGCTGGACGCCGAAGTCTCGGCACCGCCTCACGTACAGTTTGAGCGGCTGCGCGACGATGTCTGCGCTGTCGAGAAAATCGGCGATGGATCTGGCTATCGCGTGCGATTGTCTAATGGCCACACAAGCGCGGACTCCGATGCTCACACGCTGGGTGCCGACTCCAATGGCCGCACGTTGGGTGCGGACACCCCTGGCCGCACCCTGCACGCCGACGATGTCGTATTGGCACTTGGCAATCCGCCACCTGGGCCGCTGCCCGGCACAGAAGAACTGCAACAATACGTTTCCGACCCGTGGGCACAGCCGCTGAAGTTCTCCCCAAACGAAACCGTCCTGCTGATTGGAAGCGGCCTGACGATGGTAGACGTCGCCACCGCGGCAGCCACCTCCTCCAACGAACAGGCTGTCATCCATTCAATTTCCCGTCACGGCCTGGTACCACCCTCTCAGACGCAGTTTTCGCATTCCGCCTGCAACGGTGACAGCGCCTCGATGCTTCGTGCGGCATCATTCTCGGCGCTCACGCTTCTTCGAAGCGTTCGAGCACTGGCCGCCGAAACGGAGCGACGCGGTGGAGATTGGCGAGAGGCAGTCACGTTCATCCGCAACATCGCTCCCGCCCTGTGGCAACGCCTGCCAGCACGCGAAAAGCGACGGATGTTGAGACATGTGCGGCCGTACTGGGACGTGCATCGCCACAGGCTACCGAGCGAAACACTAGCGAAACTAAACCGCCTCCGGCATCGCCAGAAGCTTCACATACACGCAGGTCGGCTCATTCGATTTGAGGCGGTGGGTAGCCAGATTCGAGTGACGTGGAGAGCGCGAGGCGCTCACGAACTGCAAACCTTGCTCGTGGATCGCGTCGTTAACTGCACTGGCCCGGACTACAACGTGCGCCGCTCAAGCGATCCGCTGATGCGCTCGCTATTGGCGCAAGGCCTCGCGGTCTCGGACTCGCACAATCTCGGAATACGGACCGGTCAGTACGGAGCGTTGATCGACGCACAGGGACGTGCGTCGGCCAGTTTGTTCTATGTCGGCCCCATGCTGCGCGCAGATCATTGGGAGGCCACAGCCGCGCAGGAACTGCGCGGCCATGCCGAGCGACTCGCGAGCTACCTGGCGGCACCCGTAGGGAGAATGCGAGCAACTGCAACAGCGTAGCCTAACGCCGGCGGCGGCGGCCATCGACAGGCCGCCACCTCTGCAGGGCCTACGGCGCGTAGATCTGATCAAACACCCCACCGTCGCCAAAGTGCGTGGGCTGCACCTTCGACCAGCCCCCAAAATCCGCAACCGTGAACAGCTTCAGCTTCGGATACTGCGCGGCATACTTGGCGGCAACCTCCGCGTCGCGTGGCCGGTAATAGTTCTTCGCCACAATCTCCTGCCCTTCCTTGCTGTACAGGTACTGCAGGTACGCCTGCGCCACCTCCCGCGTACCCCTGCGCAAGACCACCTTGTCGACAACAGCCACAGGCGGCTCCGCGAGAACACTCATCGTCGGGACGACAATCTGCAGTTTGTCGGCGCCAAGCTCCTTGACCGCGAGCACTGCCTCGTTCTCCCACGCAATCAGCACATCGCCCAGGCCGCGCTGTACGAACGTCGTGGTCGAGCCACGCGCGCCAGTATCCAAGACCGGCACGTTCTTGTAGAGCTTGCGGATAAATTCCTTGGCCGTGGCATCATTGCCACCGGGTTGCTTGAGAGCCCAACCCCACGCCGCAAGATAATTCCAACGGGCACCACCCGAGGTCTTGGGATTGGGTGTGATCACGGCCACGCCGGGCTTGATCAGATCGGGCCAGTCCTTGATGCCCTTGGGGTTTCCCTTGCGGACCAGGAACACGATCGTCGAGGTGTACGGCGAGCTGTTGTCCGGCAAGCGGCTGGCCCAGTTGATCGGGAGCAGCTTTCCCTGGGTGGCGACTGCATCGATGTCAGCCGCCAGGGCGAGGGTCACGACATCCGCGGCGAGTCCATCGATGACCGAACGCGCCTGCTTGCCCGATCCGCCATGCGACTGGTTGATCTTGACATCCTGACCGGTCTTGGCCTTCCAATACTTGGCAAACGCCGCGTTATAGTCGACGTACAGCTCGCGCGTGGGATCGTAGGAAACGTTGAGCAGCGTGACCTCTGCAGCTCGTGCGAAGGATCCGCCGAAAAGCGTCGCGGCACCCAGGCCGAACGCAGTGATGGCCGCCACTCGTGGCAGCCAATGTTTGAACTTCATCAGCCTTCTCCGGAATTATTCTTGCTTTGAAATGCTACGGCCGGCCGGTGAGTTTGTCAGTCTGCCCGCGGTTACAGAATGGTTATATAGCGCCAACTCCAGCTACACCGGCAAACCCGAGCGCACGCAATAGGCAGGGTTCCAGTGCGTCCGCAGCACGCTCCACTGAGTCCGGACCTCCCAGCTCGACCAGTTGCGTCATCTGTAGACCCTCGTAGCCACACGGATTGATCCGGCTGAAGGGTTCCAGGTCGAGATTCACGTTCACTGCAAGACCGTGATAGCTGGAGTGGCGCCGGACGCGGATCCCGACGCTGCCGAGCTTTTTGTCGGCGACGTAGATGCCGGGAGCGCCGCGCCGAGTCT
Source organism: Gammaproteobacteria bacterium (assembly GCA_028293745.1). Classification (GTDB taxonomy): domain Bacteria; phylum Pseudomonadota; class Gammaproteobacteria; order Steroidobacterales; family Steroidobacteraceae; genus 13-2-20CM-66-19. The sequence continues at coordinate 45,511 of JAQGOF010000248.1, forward strand.
CGGCAGTGATACCGAATTCACTCGCGAGTTGGATCACGCTCTGCTCGAGAGCCGTAACGATATCGCGGACACCTAACTTTGCACGCCTCAGGTCAACGAGCGGATACACAACGAGTTGACCAGGACCGTGGTAAGTCACCTGTCCCCCACGGTCGATCTGCACCACCGGGATATCACCAGGAACCAGCACATGAGCTGTGCTGGCATTCATGCCAAGCGTAAAAACCGGGGGATGCTCTAGAAACCAGATCTCATCAGGGGTTGCAGCGTTTCGCTCATCAGTAAAGCGCTGCATGGCGCGCCAGGTAGGCTCGTACTCAACACGCCCAAGGCGCCGCACGATCGGCTGGATGTCAATCGGCTGCTGATCAATTTGATCGGCAACGCGGGCGTTCACTTTCCAACAGCCAGCGCACCGGTCTGCAATGAGCCATTGTTCAGCCCGGCGTTGTTGCGATTGAGCGCCTGTTCTGCCCGATAGCTCGAGCGGACCAGCGGACCTGAAACGCACTCTAGGAAGCCTCGCGCCAAAGCCCACTCGCGGTACTTGTCGAACTCTGCCGGCGTGACGAATCGCTCAATTGGCAGGTGATTCGCCGTTGGCCGCAGGTATTGTCCCAACGTGACGATGTCCACGCCCGCTGCGCGCAAGTCATCCAGTGTCTGTGCAATCTCCTCGTCCGTTTCACCGAGTCCGAGCATCAAGCTGCTCTTGGTCAAAACCTTCGGGTTGTGACGCTTGCCATGCTCCAACACTCGCAGCGTCTGGTCGTAACCAGCGCGAGGATCCCGGACCGGATGCGTCAGACGCCGCACCGTCTCGATGTTCTGGGCAAACACTTCCAGACCAGAGTCCACGACCGTTTCGACGTCCGTCAGGACGCCTTGGAAGTCGGGAGTCAGCGCTTCAACCGCCGTCGAGGGATTCCGTTCCTTGATCGCACGAATGCAGGCGGCGTAATGACCCGCGCCCCCGTCCGGTAAGTCGTCGCGATTAACAGATGTCAACACCACGTACCTGAGCTTCATCAGCTCAACGGTACGCGCGGCATTCTCCGGTTCCTCAGCATCGAGCCAGCCCCGTGGATTGCCCGTGTCTACTGAGCAGAACCTGCAGGCGCGCGTACAGACGGCACCCATGAGCATGACCGTGGCAGTACCTGCGTTCCAGCACTCGCCAATGTTGGGACACTTGGCTTCCTCACATACCGTTGAGAGACGGTGCTCCTTAACCAGGGCTTTGACGCCTTGAAAGCCGGCGCCAGAGGGAGCCTTGGCCCGAAGCCAGGACGGTTTGCGCAATATCCCGGTGGGACGCACGACGGACCCGCCGCCCGCCTTCACTCCGTCCCGAATAGCAGTAAACCCTTGAGGAGTAACGTATTTTTCGCCACTACGAGGCCGGGCAGCCTCCGCAGCGTCAGCAATGGGGTTGGGCATGCCCCCATTGTACTTCGCCTATCGCCGCCCCGCTCCTACCCGCTCATCCAGCTCGGCAAGACGCTGGGGCGTCCCCACATCGCACCATTCACCTTCATGCAATTGCCCACGCAGGCGGCCAGCCGCAATTGCACGCTTCAACAGCGGCAGCAGTGGGAATTTCCCGCCAGTGCAGCCCTCGAAAAACTCCGGCCGATACACCCCGACACCGGAATAAGTGAACCGCCCGGTCTGCCGCTCCACCACCTGCTCACCTTCGAGGCCAAAATCACCTCGAGGATGTTGAGTTGGATTGGGCACGAGCACGAGCCGGGCCGACGCGCCCGAGCGCGTGTCCGTGTCCGCTCGCGCCAGTAACGCCCCGAAGTCGATGTCGGTGAACGTATCACCGTTCACGACCAGGAAGGGCCCCGGTCCCAGAAGTTGGATGGCGTTGAAAATCCCACCGCCCGTTTCGAGTGCCACCGGTCCTTCATCGATGTAAGTGATGCGCACGCCGTATTCGCTTCCATCCCGCAACGCTGTGCGAAGCTCGTCCGCCAGCCAGGACAGATTGATGACGACATCGCGGACTCCGGCTCGCGCCAGGGCCTCGAGGTGGTAAACGATCAGCGGCTTGCCAGCCACCCGCACGAGCGGCTTGGGCAGGGTATCCGTAATGGGCCGCAGCCGTTCACCACGACCTGCGGCCAGCACCATGGCTTTCATTTGGACTTGTTTGCCACGGCTGCGCGCGCGTTCGCGCGGGAAAGCTCCGGGACGATCCGCTGCTCGAGCATGCGGGAAAACTCGGTCAGTTCAGGGTAGAGTCCGGCGGTAGCGCGCACGTACTCGAGCGTCAAGGGCAGATCCCGCAAGTACCCCGCCTTTGCGTCGCGATACCACAGGCGCGCGAATATCCCGAGCACCTTGATGTGCCGCTGCAATCCAATCAGATCGAACCATCGCAGGAACTCGCGATCGTCGCGTCCTCCAGGACCGCCACGCGAGCGGAGGAGGTTGCGATAGCCGCTCACCCAGTTTTCGACTCGCTCGCGCGGCCACCCGATGTAGCAATCCTTGAGCAGCGACACGAGGTCGTAGCCAATAGGTCCGCGCAGCGCGTCCTGGAAATCGATGATGCCGGGATTGCGCTCCGTCATGACCATCAGGTTGCGCGAGTGATAGTCGCGATGCACGAACACCGAGGGCTGCATGAGGGCTTCGGCGATCAGGAAATCGAATGCATCGGCGAGGATCTGATTGTCGGCATCGGTCAGAGTCACCTCCAGGTGCCGCCGGCAAAACCATTCGGGCATCAAAGCCATCTCGCGTGCGAGGGGCTCTCGGTCGTAGGGCGCCAGCTCGCGAGCAGCATCCATGCCCCGCGTTTGAATCTCAGCAAGGGCGAACAACGCGTCCCCGTAGAGCCGATCCGGATCGTCCCCCTCATTGAGACGCTGCAGATACTGGGTCACGCCCAGGTCTTCGAGGAGCAGAAGACCCTTGGCGACGTCTGCTTCATGCACGTGAGGCACATGCACGCCCAGGGATTCCAGTAAGCCCGCCACTTTCAGATAAGGACGCACATCCTCCTTTTCCGGCGGTGCATCCATGACCACGAAAGTCTCGCCGTTGCGAAACGCCCGGAAATAACGGCGGAAGCTCGCATCACTGGACGCTGGCTCGACTCTCTCGGGAGGTATTCCGAGGTCCTTCGTCAACCAGTCCTGGACAAGCGCGAGTCGAGCGTCGTTCTCTGGCATGGGTGGGGTGAGCTTTTTCGGCCCGCAGTGCGTCGATAGCGCCATTATAATGCCGCCCCTCATGCTGCAATGGCGCCCACTTCACATCACCGTATTGTCCTTGGCTGCCATTGCGTCCACCGGATGGGCCGCGGATGCCCCGCTGTGTCCTTCCCAGCAGACACAGGCGGTAGCGCACTCGCCCACGGCTACGCCCGCCGCGCCGGCTGAGCCAACGAAGGAAGAGAAGCCCAGCGGCGCGATCGATACCCACAGTGACCACGCAACCTTCGATGTCCAGGGCAATGCGTCACTGCAAGGAAACGTGACAGTACGTCAGGGCGACCGCGAGATCCACGCCGACGAGATTCAGTACAACTCCAAAACCAACGCGTTCAAAACCGATAAGGGCCTGGAGTACGTAGACCCGCTCGTGCGCATCACGGGCAACGGAGGCAACTACTCGCCCACCGAAGGCGCGAACTTCCACTCCGCCACGTTCGACCTGCGGCAACGTGCGGCCCGCGGCTCGGCCGAAGCTCTGCAAATGACACCGCAAGGCGTGATCAATTTGAAAGGCGTGCGGTTTACGACGTGTCCGAAGGTCGAGGAAGCCTGGGAGATCCGCGCGAAGAGCGTAACCCTGGACACGGGAGCACGGATCGGCGAAGCACGCCACGCAGTAGTCGATTTCCAAGGCGTGCCCATTCTCTATCTTCCCTGGCTGTCGTTTCCGCTGAGCAACGAGCGCAAGAGCGGCTTTCTGTACCCGACGATAGGCAACAACTCGCGCAGCGGAGCATCGTTCTCCATTCCGTATTACTGGAACATCGCCCCGAATGCCGACCTGACTTTCGAGCCTATCGTCTATTCGCGCAGAGGGGCCGATCTCGGCGGTGAAACGCGCTACCTGAGCTCGAACGATCACGGCACCATCGCCTGGAACTATCTGCCCTACGACAACGTGTTCAACTCCGGCAGGAGCCGCGTAAAGATCGCCAATGCACTGGAGCTGCCGGGGAATTACCGCTTCTCCATCGACGCCGAGAACGTCAGCGACACGCACTATTTCGAGGACTTTGCGCAGGGCCCGGAAGGCACCAGCACGGCGTTCGTGCAGCAGCAGGCGGCCGTGACCTATCGCGACGAGCATTGGAAGGTGGATGGCCAGGTCCAGCACTACCGGACCATGGACTACACCTTGAGAGAAGTTGACAGGCCCTACGCGCGCCTGCCCAGCCTGGGCGTCAGCGCGGATTTCGGTTGGGGTCCGGCCGAGCAATTGCGCTATGGGTTCGAGTCCGAGATCGTCAACTTCCACCGCTCGATCGACACCATCGATGTGGTAAGTGGACTAAGAACCTGCACCGGCCCGGCCCCGACCCCGTGCGTCAACGGCTGGCGCGTCGACGTCATGCCCGAAGCGTCTCTCAACTTCGATGCACCCGGCTACTTCGTGCGTCCTGGAATCGCCTGGCGAGCAACCCAGTACCAGCTCGATAACACCCTGCCGGGTGAGGATCGCTCACCCTCGCGGATCGTACCCATCGCGAGCTTCGACACGGGGTTGATGTTCGAGCGCGAAGCCGGCTCGCACAACCAGCGCAGGATCACGCTGGAGCCGCGACTGATGTACCTGTATGTCCCGTATCGCAACCAGGATCAGCTGCCGCTGTTTGATACAGGCCTCCCCGACCTCGACCCTGTCGAACTGTTCCGCAACAACCGCTACGTCGGTGCGGATCGCGTTGGCGATGCAAACCAGGTGAGCCTCGGAGTCACCAGCCGGCTGCTGGACGCCCGCAACGGCCGGCAGTTCCTGACTGCCACGGTGGGGCAGATCTACTACATCACCAATCCGCGCGTGTTGCTGCCGAGCCAATTCCTGGACGGCGAGCTGGTGCCGGGTGAGACGCCACGGACCGACCACCGGTCTGATTTCGTGGCACAGGTCGCCCTCACGGCGTTCCAGGACTGGAGCGCCGATATCGGCCTGCAGTGGAACCCACAGAGCGGGCAGGCGGAGCGATCCGAGGTGAATGTCCAGTACAAACCCTCCGGCCAGTCGGTCATCAACCTCGGCTACCGCTACCAGCGGGATGTGCTGGAGCAGGCCGAGATCTCGAGCTCCTGGCCGGTGAGCGATGCCTGGAATATCTTTGTTCGCGGCATCTACTCGATCCAGGACCACAAGTCACTGGAGCGGTTTGCCGGCTTCGAGTACCGTGCGTGCTGCTGGCGGGTGCGGGTCGGGGGCCGCAGCTTCGTCAGCACCAGAACTGGCTCGTCGGACACGGGTGTGTACCTGCAACTGGAACTCACCGGCCTTGCAAGTGTCGGATCCCAATCAGATTCTTTCTTAACCACAGCCATCCGGGGCTATGTACCCGCGGACAGCTCCATTCGGCAAACCCAGGGCCCCTGAGGGCCACGATGAAGGAAGACCCATGCGGCGGATTGTTACGCTGGCTGCGCTCGCGGCCGTGACAGCAGGGCAGCTCCTTGCCCTTCAAGGACAAGGACTTGCATACGCACAGACCCGCGAGCTGGCCACCAAGGGCGTCCTGTTGGACCGCGTCGCTGCCGTCGTGAACGACGGCGTGGTGCTGAATAGCGAGCTCGATGACCAGGTAGTCACCATCGGCGAGCGGCTGCGTGCTCAGAAGCTCGAGCTGCCGCCGCAAAACGTCCTGCGCCAGCAGGTGCTCGAGCGGCTAGTGCTGCAGGAGATCCAGGCCCAGCGCGCCAACAAAGCAGGGCTCAAGGTGCCCGATGAGGCGCTGAACGGCGCCCTGCAGGAAGTTGCACAGCGCAACAACATCCCCCTGTCCCAGCTTCCGGAAGCACTTTCACAGCAGGGGATCGACTACGCCTCTTACCGCGAGGAAATGCGCAAAGAGCTCACGCTCGGGCTGCTGCGGCAGCGCGACGTGCTGCAGCGGATCAGCATTACGCCCCGCGAGGTCGAGCAGTTTCTGGCAAAGCAGGCCAATACGCCCTCGGAAAACAATCAGTACAACGTTTCCCACATCCTGATTGCGGTCGGTCAGACCGCCACCCCCGAGCAGCTCGATCAGGCGGGAAAACGCGCGGCTGAAGTCTCTCAGCGAGCGAAGGGCGGCGAAGACTTCGCAAAGCTGGCAGTAGCCTACTCGAATGCACAGACGGCTCTCGAGGGTGGTGCACTGGGATGGCGCAAAGGGAGCGAGCTGCCGACGTTCCTCACCGATGTCGTCACTAAACTCAAGCCCGGCGAGGTCAGCCAACCGCTGCGGACACCCACCGGCTTTCACATCATCAAGCTGAACGAAGTGCGCGGTTCCGAAGCGAAGGCGATCGTGGACCAGGTGCACGTCCGCCACATTCTCATGAAGACCAACGAGCTTGCCGACGATGCGACCGTGCGCCAGAAGCTCGAACAGCTTCGCGAGCGGATTTCGAAGGGCGAGGATTTTGCCGGCCTGGCGTCGATTACGTCCGAGGATCCCGGCTCGGCCTCGCAGGGCGGCGATCTGGGATGGGCCGGTCCGGGCAACTTCGTGCCGGAATTCGACGAGGCGATCGCAAAACTCAAGGACCAGGAGATCAGCGAGCCGTTCCATACCCAGTATGGCTGGCACATCGCCCAGTTGCTGGGCCGCCGGCAGTTTGACAATACCGACGAGCTCAAGCGCCACCAGGCCATGGAAGCCATCCGCGCCAGCAAGGCCGACGAAGAGACCGAGTTGTGGCTGCGCCGGCTGCGCGATGAAGCGTACGTCGAGACAAAACTCTAGAGCGCGGCAGGCGCGCAATGCGCATTGCTTTAACCTCGGGAGAGCCGGCAGGCATCGGCCCCGAGCTGTGTCTCGCCATCGCGCGCACGGCGATTCCCTGCGAGCTCGTTTGCCTGGGTGATCGCAGCCTGCTCGCCGAGCGGTCGCGCCAGCTCGGCTGGCAGATCACTCTGCGCGACTACGACGCAACGCATGCGTTGCACCGCGCAGCGCGCCCGCACGAGCCCAATACCCTGGCAGTGCTGCACCAGCCTCTCGCGGCTCCCAGCAAACCTGGCCAACTCGACAAGCGCAATGCCCGTTACGTGTTAGGACTGCTCGATCGCGCCATTGACGGCGCGGTCAGCGGAGAATTCGCGGCCATCGTCACCGCGCCCGTGCACAAGGGTGTCATCAACGACGGCGGTGTCGCATTCACCGGTCATACGGAGTATCTGGCGCAGCGCACGGGCTCTGCCCTACCGGTTATGTTGCTGGCAGCGCCGGGAATGCGCGTGGCATTGGCTACCATCCACTTGCCTCTCAAGGATGTCAGTGCAGCCATCACTGTTGACTCGTTGTTGGCGACCGCGGCAATCCTGGATACCGACCTGCGAAAGTGGTGGGGTATCGAGTCGCCGCGGATCGCGGTGTGCGGTTTGAATCCGCACGCAGGTGAAGGTGGATACCTGGGCGATGAAGAGATCAAGGTCATTGCACCGGCGATCAAGCTGATGCGCGAGCGCGGTATCCGTGCTGCCGGGCCGCTGCCGGCGGACACCGCCTTCGTACCGCAAATGTTGGCTGAGTGCGACGCCGTGCTTGCCATGTATCACGATCAGGGACTGCCGGTGATCAAGCACGCCGGATTCGACCGTACGGTCAACGTCACACTGGGCCTGCCGATTCTGCGCACGTCAGTCGATCACGGGACTGCTCTCGATCTCGCCGGGACGGGTCGCGCGGACCCTGGAAGCCTGGCCGCAGCGATCCGGTTGGCCACCGAGATCACCGCTCGCACTACGTGATGCGAGCTCAGTCCTACTCAGCCCGGCCGCCACGCCGTAAACGCTTCGGTCAGCATTTCCTGCACGACCCCGCAGTGATCGAGCGCATCGCGGGCGCCGTGAATCCACTCTCGAGCGACCGGCTGGTTGAGATCGGCCCGGGGCGTGGCGCACTCACCCGGCACCTTCTCGCCCGTTCCGGAACCCTCGACGCAATCGAGATCGATCGTGATCTTGCCGGGCTGTTGCGCGCCGAATATGCGAGCTTTCCGGGATTCGCGCTCCACGAGGCAGACGCTCTCGAATTCGACTTCGCAGCCCTTGCCCGGGCGCGCGGTGGACGTCTGCGGGTGGTCGGCAATCTACCCTACAACATCTCGACGCCGCTTCTGTTCCACCTTCTGAAGAGCACCGGCGCAATCGAAGACCTGCACATCATGCTGCAGCGAGAGGTGATCGCACGCATGGCCTCGAAGGCAGGGGACCGGGACTACGGGCGCCTGACCGTAATGCTCGCACCCTGGGTGAGCATTGAGCACCTGTTCGATGTCGGTCCCGGTGCCTTTCGGCCCCCGCCACGTGTCTGGTCCGCGGTGGCGCGGCTCACCGTCCGTGCCGAGCCGGCCTTTCCCGTCAGCGAGCACTTCGGCGCCGTCGTAGCCGCCGCCTTTGCGCACCGGCGTAAGACAATCCGCAACGCATTGCGAGAACTGCTCAGCCTGGAGCAGATCGAGGCGGCAGGCCTCGATCCGGGTGCACGTCCGGAAACATTTCCCCCCGAGGCCTTCAATGCACTTGCGCAGAAGATTGTAAGATCCCCCTCGAGCCTCTGATTCTTGCCGCGCAGCGCATGAGAAGGAAACCCTAATGCCGGAATATCGTCGCATCCTCGTCGTCGTGGATCTGAGCGAAGACAGCCTGCCGATCGGCCGGCGGGCACAAGCGCTTGCGACAACCCTGGGCGCAGAGATAGATATGTTGCATGTCGTAGAGTACGTGCCAGTCGAACCTATGGGCGAAACGCTGATGCCTGCTGTTCAGATCGAGGACGAGCTAATGGGTCGCGCCAAACAACGCCTGACGGCTCTAGCTACCCAACTCGGCATACCCGCTACGTCGTGCCGAGTAGAAGCAGGAAACGTAAAAGCCGAAATCGTGCGGATCGCGCGCGAGCGCCATACAGATCTCATCATAATGGGCAGCCGCGAACGGCATGGTTTGTCCATTCTCGTAAACTTCACCGAGGACACTGTGCTACACGCAGCACCGTGTGACGTCCTCGCCGTACGCGTCGGACGTACTTGAATTGACAGCTCACTCGATGGAACCAGTCCCGCACCAGATTCGGATTGAAGTCGAAACGGCGTACCTCGACGAGCAATCGGATCCCAAGGAACGCCGGTATGTGTTTTCCTACACGATCACGATACGCAACGAGGGGCTGGTATCCGCACGCTTGCTGACTCGTCACTGGGTCATTACGGATGCCAACGGCAAGGTGCAGGAAGTCCGCGGCGATGGCGTAGTCGGTGAGCAGCCGCACCTGAAACCCGGACAGGGATTTCGATATTCCAGTGGCGCGGTTCTGGAAACGCCTGTGGGCGCAATGCAGGGCAGCTACGAGATGGTCACGGACGATGGGATGCGGTTTGATGCTCCTATTGCCGCCTTCCGGCTCGCGATGCCCGGAATCTTGCAGTGACCCATTATGCGATTGGCGACGTGCAGGGTTGCAACGACGAGCTGCAAGCGCTCCTCGCCCGACTGCATTTTTCAGCCGATCGCGACCAGCTCTATTTTGTTGGCGACCTGGTGAACCGGGGACCTGCTTCGCTGCACGTGCTGAGGTTTGTACGTTCTCTGGGTGACAACGCAGTTGTCGTACTCGGAAACCACGATCTGCACCTCCTTGCCGTGGCGCACGGTGTACGCCGAAGCCGCAAATCCGATACGTTGGATGACGTGCTGGCGGCGCCAGATCGCGACACATTGCTCGACTGGCTCATCACACGCCCCCTCGCCCATATTCATCCTCACGGCGATGGACGTGCTGATTTGGTGGTGCACGCCGGACTTGTTCCGCAGTGGACGGTCGGCATGACGCTCGCGCTTGCTAGCGAGGTGGAGTCGGCCTTGCGCGACGACCCGTCGCGCGTGTTCGATCACATGTACGGGGATGAGCCGGACCGATGGAGCGATGACCTTGCCGAGAAGGACAGGCTGCGTTTCACGATCAATGTACTGACGCGACTGCGCGTTTGCACCGTCGATGGCCGCGTCGATCTGAAATGGAAGGGCAAGCCACCACCATCCAACTCGCCGTACCAACCCTGGTTCGATATAGAACCACGCGAAAGTCGCGCCGCTCGTGTCATCTTCGGACACTGGTCCGCGCTCGGGTTCGTGCAGCGAAACGGTGTAGTGGGGGTGGACTCCGGTTGCGTCTGGGGCGGCTCTCTCACGGCCTTCGACCTCGACACTGACCGGCCGCCCATCACTGTTGCCTGCGGCGGGTATCAGCTGCCCGACGACTGATCCGCCGGTCCCCACGAGAGGGCTATCTGGGGCGATTTCATGATGAAGACGCCGGGCGCCAGCTGAAGGTCCACCGGCTTCGTACCTGTCGTCGTTATCGGAAGCACGACACGTTGAGCCGAACGTACCTCGAGTGCACCGAATTGACCCGGCATCACCCGAAAGGCAATCCGAACCGGCCAGACAGTGTGCTCGCGTGGCTTGAGGACCGCGCTGCCCTGCCCGCCTGCCAGTCTCATATCCACGACGAGCGTATTGCCCATCCAATACTGCGGGAAAGCCATATCCGCGCCTTCCGGGGTCGTGGTTGCCAGATCGTGGACGACCTCGGGCGCTGGCGCAGGCTTGCGGTGCCACGGCCAATAATGCGGCTGCGGCATGTGGCTGCAGCCGGCTGCTATTGTTAACAACGCGGTCAGCAGCATTGCTGTGGTCACGGCGTGCATTGGGCGATCGGTCATTTACAGCGCTCCTCACGCGGGTCGTCCCCCCGGTATCGAGCGCGTAACATACGCGAATAGCGCGTCGAGGACACACACTGTATGCAGCCGCTTCAAGCCTTCAATTTCCGGCGCTGGATCGACGAAAACCGGGCCGCATTGCGGCCTCCGGTCGGGAACAAGCGGGTCTTCCGTGACGGTGATTTCGTGATCATGGTCGTTGGCGGACCGAACGCCCGCAAGGACTACCATGTCGATCCGGGCGAGGAATTCTTCTATCAGCTCGAGGGTGACATGGTCCTGAAGACGATGCAGGACGGACGCCCCGTCGATGTGCCGATCCGCGAAGGCGAAATACTCTTGTTGCCGCCTCTCGTACCGCACTCTCCGCAACGCCGCGCAGACACGGTGGGACTGGTGATCGAGCGCCAGCGCAGGCCGGGTGAGCTCGATGGTTTCCAATGGTACTGCGAGAACTGCGGCCACCTGTTGTATCAGGAATTCTTCGAGCTGACCGACATCGAGAAGCAGTTTCCGCCTCTGTTCGAGCGCTTCTATGCCAGCCCCGAGCGTCGCACCTGCGCAAATTGCGGCACGGTGATGGAGCGGGCCCGTTGAAGGCACGCATCCAGTTGGCTGGCGGGGCCGAGGTTGTTACCGACCTGTCGAAACCCCTCGACATTGCGATCCCTCTCGACTTCGCGGCTCAACAGCCGGGACACTTCGGTGCCCCGTCAGCCAGCACACAACCTTTCTCGGTACCGGGCTTCTCCGGCTCGGTTGCGCAAGGCGCGAGTTGCAACTGCAACGTCATCACGCTCATTCCTCATTGCAACGGCACTCACACCGAATGTGCCGGACACCTCACGACCGAGCGGCTGGACGCACATCGCCAGGTACCTCGAGGGTTGCTGCCCGCCCTGCTGACTACGATCGAGCCTGTCGATGCACACCGCTGTCTCGAGACGACCGAGCCCGCTGCGCAAGCAGGTGACAAGTTGATCACCCGCCGCGAAATAGAGCGTGGCTGGCCTGACCCACTGCCATTTCAACCGCGAGCCATGATCATCCGCACTCTGCCGAACGAGGCTGCCAAGATGCGGCGCGACTACACCGACAGGACACCGCCTTATCTCTCGCGCGAGGCAGCCGAATTCCTGGTGGCTCGGGGCATTGAGCATCTCGTCGTTGACCTGCCGTCGATTGATCGCGCCCACGATGAAGGACGGTTGACCTCCCATCGAGTGTTCTTCGGCTTACCCCGCGGATCGCATTCGCTGCAGCAGGCCGCACGCCCGGAATCCACTATCACGGAACTCGCCTTCATACCCGATGAGATCGCGGACGGTCCGTATCTTCTCGAGATCCAGGTGCCCGCGATCGGCGGTGACGCGGTACCCAGCAGGCCGCTTCTGTACATGTTTGAATCACCATGAAGCCAACACTCGAATACGCCCGCGCCCGCGACGAGGCAGACGCATTGCGTACGTTCCGCGAGCGCTTCGCGATACCGACCGATTCGAACGGCAGACAGCTCCTGTACCTGTGCGGCCATTCACTAGGCCTGATGCCGGTGGCAGCACGGCGGCTGGTCGATCAGGAGCTCGATGACTGGGCGCGGTTGGGTGTGCTCGGTCACGAACAGGCCACTCGACCGTGGATCCCTTACCACGAGAACCTCACTGCCGGGCTTGCGTACCTGTCAGGGGCGCGGCCCGATGAAGTCATCGCGATGAACTCTCTGACGGTCAACCTGCATTTGATGTTGGCCAGCTTCTACAGGCCAGCCGGACGGCGCGTGAAGATCCTGATCGAGGCCGGCGCCTTTTCTTCCGACCGTCACGCCGTCGCCTCGCAGCTCGCCTGGCATGGCCAGGATGTGCAGACCGGCCTGATCGAGCTGGCTCCCGAGGCAGGCTCGGAGAGCCTGTCGGAACAGGCCATCGAGGCCTGCCTGGAACGACACGGCGATGAGATCGCACTCGTGTTGTGGCCCGGTGTGCAGTTCCGAACGGGCCAGGCGTTTGACCTGGCGCGCATCGTGAGTGCCGCGCACCGCGCGGGTTGCATTGCCGGGTTGGACCTGGCGCATTCCATCGGCAACATGCCGCTCGCCCTGCACGAGCACGACGCAGACTTCGCCGTGTGGTGCAGTTACAAATATCTGAACGCGGGGCCGGGCGCCATCGGCGGGTGCTTCGTCCATGAACGGAACATCAGCGCTGCACCCGGATCGCGTTTGCATGGATGGTGGGGACATGAAGCCGCGACTCGCTTCCGGATGGAACCGCGCTTTGCAGCCGCGGCGGGAGCTGCCGCCTGGCAGATCAGCAACCCCCCCATCCTCTCGGCCGCACCGCTGCTGGCCTCGTTGGAGTTGTTTCAGCAGGCACGCATCGAGCCGCTGCGGGAGAAATCCATCGCCCTGACGAGCTATCTGGAATTGTTGCTGCGGCCGCTCGAGCCCTCGGTAGAGCTCATTACTCCACGCGCCCCGGCCTCCCGGGGTTGTCAGTTGTCCATACGAATTCCCGGTGCGGCCTCGCGGGGCAAGCGCGTACTGGACAGGTTGAGCGAGCTCGGCGTCATCTGCGACTGGCGCGAGCCCGATGTCATCCGTGTTGCACCCGTTCCGTTGTACAATCGTTTTGAGGACGTGTTCACCTTTGGCGAGCGCCTGGCGCAGGTATTGCGGGAAATTGCGAACTGACTCCGACCAGCCAATCAACATAGTCGGCGCCGGGCTCGCCGGAGCGCTGCTTGGCGTCACACTGATGCGGCGCGGCTGTGGCGCGCTGCGGTTATGGGATCGGCGCCCCGACCCGCGCCGTACCCGAACGGAACGCGGCCGCTCAATCAACCTGGCACTCGCGGCGCGGGGCATTGCGGCCCTCGAGCAAGCCGGTGTGATGGATCGCGTCCGCCCTCTGTTGATTCCGATGCGCGGGCGCATGATTCACGAGCGATCAGGCGCTCCCAACCTGCAACCCTATGGCCAGCGTGAGGACGAAGTCATCTACTCGGTAGGCCGCGCGGACCTCAACCGTGTATTGATCGAAGAGGCGGGGCGCCACCAGGATGTCACCATTCGCTTCGATCAGACCTGCCTGTCGGCAGATCCCGCGGCAAACCTCTTGCGGTTTCGCAATGAAGTATCCGGCGCGCAATACCACGTTGAGCTCGCACCCACGATTGCGACGGATGGCGCAGGCTCCGCGGTGCGAACGAGTTTGGCCTCCGCAGGACAGGTTTCGGTGCGCGAGGAGTGGTTGGATCACGACTACAAGGAGCTGACGATCCCGCCGGTGGAGGGCCGTCCCGCCCTCGATCCCAATGCCCTGCACATCTGGCCGCGCGGCGGCTTCATGCTCATTGCGCTGCCCAACACCGACCAGAGTTTCACCGCGACCCTGTTCCTCGCACGTACGGGTCCGCGCAGTTTCGAGGCGTTGTCTGACTCGCAGGCGGTGCTCGACTTCTTTCTCGAAGAGTTTCCCGATGCAGTGCCCCTGATTCCCAACCTGATGGCGGAGTTCAGGTCACATCCAGCCGGGCAGCTCGGAACAGTGCACACAGCGCCCTGGCGGATCGGCGGCCAGGTGCTGCTGCTGGGCGATGCGGCCCACGCGATCGTTCCTTTTCATGGGCAGGGGATGAACGCAGCGTTTGAGGATTGCCTCGTGCTGGACTCGCTGTTGGAGCGATGCCAAGACTGGGAGCCGCTGTTCGCAGAGTTTGAACACGTGCGGCGGCCCAATGCGGCCGCGATCGCGCAGATGGCGCTCGAGAACTACACTGAAATGCGCGCCACCGTGCTCGATGCCGGTTTCGTGCGGCGGAAAAACCTCGCCCTCGAGCTGGAACGATGCTTTCCGGACCGCTTCATTCCGCGCTACGCGATGGTCACGTTCCATCCTGAGATCCCCTACGCCGAAGCGTTGCGGCGCGGCGCGGTACAGGAAGGGATTCTCGTGGAGCTCGACCACGGGGACGACACCGTGGACTTTACACTCGCACGGAAGCTGATTAACGAGCGGCTACCGGCACTCGCTCCAAGGTAATGAACGTCATGTCGAAGGCGTTGCGCTCGTCAGCAGCAAACTCACGGCTGCGCAGCTCTGCCCACTGGGAATAATCGATCGGTGGGAACACCGTGTCCCCGGCGATATCCGCATCGATTCGAGTCAGGTAAATGCGGGTGGCCAGTGGCATCAACAACTGGAAGACTTCGGCACCGCCAATGCAGGCCAGCTCCGGCGCGCTCTTGGCGCCTTCCAGCGCATCGTCCAGGGAATGAACCGCGAGCACGCCGGCTGCCATCCAGTCCGTGTCGCGGGTCAGCACCAGATTGGCGCGGCCGGGCAGCGGCTTGCCAATGGACTCGAAGGTCTTGCGGCCCATGAGAATGGGTTTTCCCCAGGTGACCGCCTTGAAGTGCTTCAGGTCCTCAGGAAGCCGCCATGGCAGCGCATTGTCGCGGCCGATGACGTGGTTGCGCGCCATCGCGACCACCAGCGAGACGAGCGGCACCTTCAGATCTCTACTGCCGTGTTGAGCACGATCACGCCTTTGTATGGCATGCGGAAGAACTCGGCAGCCTGGGTGCTATGACTCTGCATCGCCGCGAAAAAGCGGCGCTGCAGGCCTTTGAAGCCGGGCCGCGGGCGCGCACGTACGAGGTGGCGCCCTACGAAGAATGAGCTGTCTTCAGAGAAGACCCGCATGCCACGGGTCCGGCACGATTTCATGGCCTGGGCGACGTCCGGCGTTTCCATGAAGCCGAAGCGCGCGGTAATTTCATACACCCCGGGCAGAATCTCTTCGATGTCGACGCGGCGCACGGGATCCTGGCGCGGGGTGTGGGCGATTTCGATGTTGAGTATGATCACGCGCTCGTGCACGACCCTGTTGTGCTCGATGTTGCGGATGAGTGCGGAAGGGACCAGGTTGCGGTCGCTTGCGAGGAATACTCCCGTACCGGGTACGCGAATCGCGCCATCGATCAGCTTGGCGAGGTCCTTGCGCTGCACGGCCATCTTCGCCAGCGCCTCGCGCAGGTCGAGGCGACCGCTGCGCCACGTCCAGAACACGAAGCACAGGATTGCGCTCAGCGTGAGCGGGATCCAGCCGCCGGTCTGCAGCTTGGTCAGGTTCCCGGCGAGGAAGACAGAATCCATCGCCAGCAGGGGCACGAACACGGCGAACACTGCCCACCGGGGCCAGTGCCACTGGGTTGCTGCGACGAATCCTCCCAGGATGTTGGTGATGAACATCGTTCCGACTACCGCGGCTCCGTATGCGCCCGACAGCGCGTCCGACGAACGGAAGCCGAGCACAAACGCCACCACGGCCAGGAACTGCAACATGTTGACTACGGGCACGTAGATCTGGCCCTGTTCGAGCGCGGAGGTCTGTAATACCCGGATACGAGGCAGCAGATCGAGCTGTACCGCCTGGCGCGCGACGGAGAATGCGCCCGAAATGACCGCCTGCGATGCGATGACGGTGGCCGCCGTGGCCAGAATCAGCATCCACGGGAGGAGCGCCGGGGGTACGAGTGCATACAACGGATGGGGAATCATGCCCCCCTTATCCAACAGCATCGCGCCCTGTCCGAAGTAGTTGAGAATCAATGAAGGCCAGACGAGCGCCAGCCAGGCGATTCGAACCGGAGTCTTGCCGAAGTGACCCATGTCGGCATACAACGCCTCGCCGCCGGTCAGAGCCAGAAAGACGCCACCCAGGATCGCGAGCCCCGTCACCGGATGCGTCATCAGGAGCATGATGCCGTAGCGAGGATCGACGGCAACCAACACTGACGGATGCAGCCGGATTGCACTGGCGCCCGTCACGGCAATTGCGAGGAACCACACGATCATCACCGGGCCGAACAAGCGGCCCACCCGCGCCGTGCCGCGCTTCTGAATCAGGAACAGCAGCGCCAACACTATGATGGTCACCGGAATCACGGCCCCCTCGAACTCGGGGTCCAACAGCTCGAGACCCTCGACCGCGCTCAATACCGAGATCGCCGGCGTGATCAAGGCATCGCAGAAGAAGAACGCGGTACCCGCGAGAGCCAGGCCCACCAGCCACTTGAACCAGCCACGCGCCGCGTCGGAATTGCGCTGGGCGAGTGCAAACAGGGCGAGGATGCCACCCTCACCCTGGTTGTCGGCACGCATCATGATGGTCACGTATTTAAACGTGACCGACAACATGAGGCTCCAGAAGATCAGCGAGAGCACTCCCAACACGACGCCCGGGTCGAATGCACCGGCTGCGTTGAGAGCGGTCTCGAACGCATACAGTGGACTGGTCCCTATGTCCCCGTAGACGATTCCGATGGCCCCAATGACCGCCGGCAGGCTCCAGCGACGCGAGTCGTGCATGTCAGGTCAGTGCATCAGCGGCTGCGGCCGCCCCTCTTGGATTTCTTCTTGAGTGCGGTCCGCTTGTTCCTGGCGGCGGTCTTGGTTTTCTTCCTGGTTGCTGTTGTGGCTGTCTTCGCGCTTTTCGTTTTGGCTTGCGTTTTGGCCTGCGTTTTCGCCTTTGTTTTGGCGTTCGTCCCGGCCTTCTTTTTGGGCTTCTTGCGTTTGGCCTTGCGTTCCGTGGGCCATAACATCGTGCCACGGCACCGCGGGAAACCGCAGCGGCACGCGAACACGTCGTCGATGTTGTCCGGGTCGTCGTCTTCGCGTTGGATCTGGTAGTCGTATGTCAGCTCAGCGCCCGCCTCGATGTCGCGCAGCGCCTCGATGTATACGCGCCGTTTCGCCACGGTCGACTCGCAGTTCGGGTCGCAGGAATGATTGAAGAAGCGAGCATCGTTGCCGTCCACGCCCGCATCGATAACCGTCTTCGAGTCGACGATGAACAGGAATGTATGGCTGTCGTTCGCGTCCTTTTCTTCGTAGCGGCGATCCGCCTCGTCGTGCGACACCCGCTCGCCAACGTACTCGATGATGCGAGTGCCTTTGGGAATGCGCTGTGCCGCGAACACGCCGAGACCGTGCACGTTGGAGCGCCGGACCTCGATCAGCTCGGAGGTGGTGAGATCGGGCTCGACTTGGGAAGAGGCCACGGTCAGACCGCCACCGGCGCCTTGATCGCCGCATGATGTTGATAATTCACGAATTCAAAATCCTCATAGTCATACTCGAAAATACTCGGCGGCCGCCGGCGCAGCCGCAACTGGGGCAGGGCTAAGGGCTCGCGCCCGAGCTGCAGATCAGCCTGCTCCAGGTGATTCAGGTACAGATGGCAATCCCCGCCCGTCCAGATCAGCTCACCGGGCTCCAGGTCGCACTGCTGTGCAAGCATGTGCACGAGCAGCGCATAACTTGCGATGTTGAAGGGAACGCCCAGGAAGACATCCGCGCTGCGCTGGTACGGCTGGCAGGACAGGCGCTTTGCGGCCACGTGGAACTGAAAGAAGGCATGGCACGGCATCAGCGCCATCTGCTCCAGCTCGCCGACGTTCCAGGCGCTGACAATGATGCGGCGCGAATCCGGGTTGCGCTTGAGCTGCTCGACGGCTTGTGCGATCTGATCGACGGTGCGTCCGTCGGGCGCCAGCCAGGCTCGCCACTGCTTGCCGTAAACCGGACCAAGCTCGCCCTTTTCGTCAGCCCACTCGTCCCAGATCGTGACTCCGTGCTCGCGCAGCCAGGACACGTTGGTCTCACCACGCAGGAACCACAGCAGCTCGTACACGATGGAGCGCAGGTGGACCCGCTTCGTCGTGACGAGCGGAAATCCTGCGCTCAGGTCGAATCGCATCTGGTGTCCGAATACCGAGAGCGTCCCCGTTCCGGTACGGTCGTCCTTACGAATACCGGTATCGCGGATCCGGCGCATCAGCTCCAGGTAGGGCTTCATTGCGCGGTGACGAAATTTCCGGACGGCGAACGCGCGCGGTAAGCGTACGTAAGGATTGCGAGGCCGGCGATGATCATTGGGAATGACAATACCTGGCCCTCGGTCAACCAACCTCCAGCCAGATAACCGATGTGTTCGTCGGGCACGCGCACGAACTCGATCATGAAGCGCACCACGCCATAGATGACGAGAAACAGTCCTGACGGGGCAAGCCTGGGCCTGGGGCGCGCCGTGTATATCCACATGATCGTGAACAGGACCAACCCTTCGAAGATTGCTTCGTACAACTGAGATGCATGGCGAACTTCACCGTTGACGTTGAAGCCCCATGGCACCGTGGTCACCTTGCCCCACAGCTCGCCGTTGATGAAGTTGCCGATACGCCCGAAAAACAATCCCAGGCCCGGAAGCGGTACGGTGAAGTCGAGCACGTCGGCCACGTTCCGGCGGCGGCGCCAGGCAAACAGGGAAACCGCGACGATCACACCGAGCATGCCGCCGTGGAATGACATGCCGCCGTCCCAGATCTTGAGAGGATACAGTGGATCCTTCGCCCAGAAGCTCAGGCCATAGAACAGCACGTAGCCAATTCGGCCGCCCAGGATGACGCCGAGCATGGCGTAAAAGATGAGATCGTCGACGTCCTGCGGCTTCCAGGAGGATCCGGGTTTCGCGGCGCGCAGCCGGGCGAGCGCCCAGCCTGCCCCGAATCCCAGCAGGTACATGATGCCGTACCAGTGGACCTTGATGGGGCCGATCGCGAACGCAATGGGATTGAAGCCAGGATACTGGATCATATCCTGCGATTTTACCCGCTACTCACGGGTGACGCGGCAGAAGAACGCCTTCAAGTACCGGGTTTCGGGGATGGCGGGATGGACTGGGTGGTCCGGTGACTGTCCGCCGGCCTCCAGGATCTGCACAAATCGCCCCGTATGGCGGGCGGCCGACTGGATAGCGGCAACCAGGTCATCCGCGGCGAGATGGTAGGAGCAGGAGCACGAGACGAGCAGCCCATCGCCTTCCATCAGGCCAAGCGCAAGCTGATTCAGCTTGCGATAGGCCGCCTGTCCCTGCGGGACATCCTTCTTGCGCTTGATGAACGCCGGCGGGTCGACAACCACGACATCAAAGCGCTCCCCGCGCTCCTGCAGCGCCTTCAGCGCATCGAATGCATCGTCGCGTGTGGTCTCCACAGTGACGCCATTGGCCTCTGCGTTGCGGCTCACAGCCTGCAGCGCGGCTGCGGATGAGTCGATGCACCGTGCTGAAGCAGCGCCATTCTTCAGAGCGGTGATGGCCCACGCACCAACGTAGCTGCATACGTCGAGAACTCGCGTACCCGGCCACATATATCGCACCAGGCGTTGGCGGTTGGCTGTCTGATCGTAGAACCAACCGGTCTTCTGTCCAGCCGCCAGCGGCGCTGTGAAGCGCAGCCCCGATTCGAAGACCTCGATTTCCTCAGGAACATTCCCGAACGCGACCTCCGTCGTCTGTGGAAGATGCTCGAGGTCACGTGCACCCGAATCATTCTTCCAGAACAGCGCCGCGGGATTGAGCACTTCGCGCACCGCGGCTTCGATCTCCGCCTTGAATGCCTCCATACCTGCGGTAGCGATCTGTCCCACGATAATGTCGCCATACCGGTCGAGCACGAGACCCGGCAGACCGTCGGACTCGCCGAACACGAGACGGTAGTACGGCTCTCTGGTCAATCTTTGGCGTAACCCAACCGCCACCTCCAGACGCTGCGCGATTAACGCGCGATCCAGCGGATGAGCAATGTCACGTCCAACAATTCGCGCGCAAATGAGTGCGTGTGGATTGACGTAGGCGTAACCGAGAAACTGTCCCCGGTGCGATTGCATCTGCACCAATGCACCAGTTGGGAGCGCAGTCAGAGGTGTACTGGCCGTATCGACTTCGTTACTGAACACCCACATATGTCCAGCAGCAATGCGCCGGTCCTCGCCGCGCTTAAGACGCAGCACAGGCAGGGCACGATGCTCGGGAAGGATTTGCGCGGAGGAAGGAATCACTTGAAACTCGCTGCGATGGCAGCCACGGCAGCCGTGAGTATACGGCAAATGGCGCCACACCTCCGCCGAAGTTCTGCGCAGTCTTTGGTGTAGCGGTATTCTCCGCCAAAACCCCCGCTCCTCACTGCACGACCCTCCCAATGGCTGCCAAAAAGCTCATCGAATCGTTTCCGCATAAATCTGGCATCTACCAGATACGGTGCAAGCGGAACGCGAAAATCTATGTTGGGAGCGCCGTGGATCTGCGGCGCCGCTGGGAAGTACATCGTCGGGCACTGCGCGACGGAGTCCATCACAACGATCACCTGCAGCAGGCTTGGCGCCTGTATGGTGCAGTGAACTTCGCGTTTGAAGTCCTGCAGTTCGTCGAGGCGGCCGAGCTGCTGCGTGCGGAGCAAGAGTGGATTGAACGGACGGACTGCACTCACCGCAAGATCGGATTCAACATCAGTGCGTTAGCCAGCACGCAGGGAGAGAAGACCCCATTGACCTGGCACGGGTTCTGCGACCCCAGCGGCCAGCCAGTCGAAATTGTCAACCTCACCGATTTCTGCCGGCGGCACAAACTCGACTTTCCTTCGATGCATCGGCTCGCGAGAGGCAAGAGCAAGCTGAAGTCGTACAAAGGCTGGACGCACCGGAACAGCGTGCGCAAACGCGACTATGTCAAAAGGTACAACGGCTTCGTTGATCCCGACGGGAAGCAGGTGCCCACAATCACGAATCTCGCTGAATTCTGCCGCGGACGTGGCCTCGACAAAACACACATGGTCGCAGTGGCCAATGCCAGGATCATCAGTCATCGCGGTTGGACGCACCTCCGCGGAAAGCAGAGGCAACCTGCCCGCGAATACACCGGCTTTGTGGCACCGGGCGGTGCATTCACGATCATCACCAATTTATCGGCCTTCTGTAAGGCATGCGGCTTATGCGTTGTACACATGTTTGAAGTAAAGAGCGGAAAGCGACCCAGCCACAAAGGCTGGACGTGGAGAGAACACGATGAAGCCCAGGTTTCTGAATGGCGACGGTTCGCCGAAATACACCAATCACCTGGTCTCGGAAACGAGCCCCTACCTGCAACAACATGCTCACAATCCTGTTGACTGGTATCCGTGGGGCGAAGCCGCTTTCGAACGCGCGCGCCTGGAAAAGAAGCCAATTCATCTAAGCGTAGGTTATTCAGCCTGCACGTGGTGCCACAGGTTGGAGGAAGAGAGTTTCGAAGACGAAGCAACCGCTCAACTCCTGAACGAACGCTTTGTCAACATCAAAGTCGACCGTGAAGAACGCCCGGATGTGGATCGCATCTATCAAATCGCGCAGCAAATGCTGACGCAGCGCTCCGGCGGTTGGCCACTCACGATGTTCCTGACACACGACGACCACCGGCCATTCTTCGGTGGCACCTATTTCCCCAAGGAAGCGCGCCACGGCTTGCCGGCGTTCACCGACATTCTGCGCAGAGTCAGTGAATACCATCGGCTGCACGAAGCCGAGCTGCGTCAGCAGAACGACGCGCTGATGTCCGCGTTTGCCGAGCTGACTCCGCCGCCAGCCCCCGGCGATACACAACTGACTGACGCGCCGATCAAAGCGGCCCGTGAACTGTTGGGGCGCACATTTGACGGCCAATCCGGCGGTTTCGGCCGCGCACCCAAGTTTCCCAACCCGAGGACAATCGAGCGCCTGCTGCGGGACTGGCACGCCACTTCGGGCCAAACCCAGCCGGATCTGCAGGCACTGTATATGGCGGCGCTGACCCTGCGACGCATGGGCGAAGGTGGCATCAACGATCAGCTCGGTGGCGGCTTCAGCCGGTATTCGGTGGATGAATACTGGATGATTCCACACTTCGAAAAGATGCTCTATGACAACGGCGCACTGCTCGCGGTGTACGCGGATGCGGCTGTGGCAACCGGTGACCGCTTCTATGCCGACGTCGCGGCGCGGACTGCGGAATGGGCGATCCGGGAGATGCAATCACCCGAAGGCGGCTACTACTCGAGCTTCGATGCCGACTCGGAGGGACATGAAGGAAAGTTTTACGTCTGGGATCGTGAAGAGGTTCGCCAGGCGCTCGACGACGCGCAATACGCGGTGTTCGCCCCACGATTTGGCCTCGACCGCCCCGCCAACTTCGAGGGCAAATGGCACTTGCACATTTTTCAATCAGTCGACGAAATTGCGCAAAATCAACAACTGACACCCGAGAAAGTGCAATCCCTGATCGAATCCGCGCGCCACAAGCTGCTCGCGATCCGCAATGCCCGCACTTGGCCCGCGCGCGACGACAAGATCCTGACTTCGTGGAATGCGTTGATGATCCGTGGGATGGCGATGGCATCGCGCGCCTTGGGGCGCGACGATCTGGCTGAATCGGCGACCGCCGCGCTACGATTCGTTCAAAGCAAGCTCTGGAGCAACGGGAAGCTGCTCGCGACCTACAAGGACGGGCTCGCACATCTTAACGCGTACCTCGACGACTACGTATTCCTCGTCGACGCCATCCTCGAGTTGCAGCAGACACGATTCAACGGCGCAGAGCTCAAATTCGCAGGTGAGCTCCTCGCAGTCGTGCTCGCGCATTTTACGGATGCCGACGCCGGCGGTTTCTTCTTTACCTCGGACGATCACGAGACCCTCATATATCGTTCCAAAACGTTTGCCGACGATGCAACGCCAGCCGGCAACGGCGTTGCCGCACTAGTGCTCCAGCGCATGGGACACCTGCTGGCAGAGCCACGCTATCTCCAGGCGGCAGAGCGCACCCTGCGTGCAGGATGGCTCGGCATCGAAAAATATCCCCATGCCCATACAACACTACTCAACGCCCTCGATGAGCTACTGAACCCTCCGGAGACGATCATCCTCCGGGGAGACGAGTCACAGATCACAACCTGGGCGAAAGAGCTCCACAAACTCTACGCCCCTCGCCGCCTGGTGCTCGCTGTACCCGCCGATGCCCAGGAACTGCCGCCCGCGCTGGCGGAAAAAACCTTTCCCGCCGAATCTCGCGGTGCAATCGCCTACGTCTGCCAGGGCAGCACCTGCTCAGCACCCATAGACTCACTGAGCGGTCTCGTGAGCCGTTTGCGCGCTGGCGTGCCCGGGTAGGCAAACGTGCCGCCCGCGGGCCACCCTGGCACCGCGGCGGGCGGCTAAGTCTATCCCTGTAATAACGCCGCTCCCGTCGCACCCAGGTG
Source organism: Gammaproteobacteria bacterium (assembly GCA_028293745.1). GTDB lineage: Bacteria > Pseudomonadota > Gammaproteobacteria > Steroidobacterales > Steroidobacteraceae > 13-2-20CM-66-19. The sequence continues at coordinate 69,541 of JAQGOF010000248.1, forward strand.
CCGCGGAGAAATCGACCCATGCGCCGCCAACGCTTGCAGATCGCACCACGCGCGCGCCAACTCTGACTCCGGCTGAATTGCAGTCATGCCCGTCAGTGCCATCAGCTCGCCAATAGCAGCTCGCAATTTCGCAACCGAGAAGGCGCACCCACCGGTGATCTCGGCGAGCTCAGTAGGTGACAACGCGCAGCTCGCGCGTGCGGCATCCCAGGCCTTTTGAGCGAGCGAAGCGAGTAACGACTTTGCGAGCTGCCACGTCGCGTGCGCTGCACCGAAAGTTGACTGCACAACCGGATCGCTCATCAGCAGAGCACCCGCACCTGGAATCTTCTTCACGTGTGCAAAAGACGCAAATCCATCGAGTGCATGCCGCGCGATACCCACCGCGACTGCGGTTACGGGTAACTCCGTCAACACATTGAAAGGCAGCCGGTACAGAGGGCCCTGCTCGCGCGGCGCGTCAGTAAACACTGAGAAGCTGCGATTCTCCGGGACAAACGCATCACGTACTTCGAAATCATCGCTTCCCGTGCCACGCATGCCCGTCGGATCCCATACAGGAAGGACCGCAACCTGTGGAGCCTCGAATGCCATGGCGCGAACGAGCGGCTTGCCATCGGGGCCGAACACCAGTGTCCCACCTTCCATGACGAGACAGTTGGCGGTGAACGTCGTCGCATAGTGAGCGCCGCTCGCGTAGTGCCAGCAACCGCTCACGCGATACCCGCCCCGCTCTCGCTGCGCACGGCCATCTGGCGCACCCGATCCGGCGACCACCGCCTCGGGTCGCGCATAGATAGAGTTTGCGGTTGAAGCATCGAGATACGCCGCGAACAGACCGCCGCCCGAGCCGATCATGACCGCCCATCCAATGGAGCCGTCCAGGCGGGCCGCTGCCTCGTAGATCTGCAATGCTTCGGGCAGATCCAGCTCAAAGCCCGCACAACGCTTCGGAATCCAAAGGCGAAACAGGCCGTGTTGAACGAGCGCACGCACGACGTACTTCGGCAGCCTGCCCAGACGGTCACCTTCAGCGGCGCTGTCGCGGAAGATCGTCGCAAGATCGTCCAGCCGCGCGAGAATTTCTTGCACGGGGGACGTTTCGAGCGCAGGTCGGAGTTGCATCATGGGCGTGATTGTATGAGGGACACGGCATCGCGCGCACTCCCCGATTCGTAAGAAATCGGCGACGCGTGCGCGTTGAACCGCTCAATCAGCCACTTAGCGCCAAACTAAAAGATTCACTTTGCCGCTAACGGCGCCGCGTCCCGCGGCGCCGGGCCGTGTCAGCGGCGCCAGTCTCGTTGCGAGGCGTCAACTTCGTTCAGCTTGGCTGCGAGGCGTTGACGCGCGGGAATCGGGCGACGTGTCAAATTCAGGACAGCAGTTCGACGTTTCCACCCACCGCGACTGTATTGATAGTCAATGTCCGCTCGTTGGCGAAGCGTAGCAAGTAGTGCGGACCGCCGGCCTTCGGGCCCGTGCCGGACAAACCTTGTCCCCCAAACGGCTGAACCCCAACAACCGCTCCGATCATGTTGCGATTTACATACGTGTTACCCACGGGCAGCGAGCGGAATACGTGAGCCGCAACGCTCTCGAGCCGGCTGTGCACGCCCAAGGTCAGGCCGAATCCCGTGCGGCGAATAGCATCGATCACCTGGGGCAACTGACCGGCCTCGTAGCGCACCACGTGCAGAATCGGTCCAAACTCCTCGGTCTTGAGCTGGTCCAGGGTGTGCAGCTCGAACAGGTGAGGCGCGAAGAAGTAGCCCGTGTCGTGCTTCTGATCGAGTGGGCACGCATACAGGAGCCGGGCCTCCTTCCGCATGCGCGCCGCATGGTTGCGCAACCGCTCCCGCGCTGCGTCCGAAATCACCGGTCCGACATCCGTCGACAGCTCGTTAGGATCACCAATGACCAGGCACTTCATCGCGCCCGTCAGCATCCCAATGACCCGATCCGCAATCTCTTCCTGCAAATACAGCACCCGCAGCGCCGAGCACCGCTGCCCGGCACTCGTGAAAGCCGACGTGACCACATCATCCACGACCTGCTCCGGCAAGGCAGTCGCATCGACAATCATTGCGTTCACACCTCCCGTCTCCGCGATCAACGGCAAAATGGCGCCCTCGCGATTCGCCAGCGCGCGGTTGATTGTCGCAGCAGTCGCAGTGGATCCTGTGAACGCAACACCCGCGAGGGCGGGGTGTTTCAAAGCAACTTCGCCGAAGGCCGGACCGTCAGCCGGAGTGAGCTGCAGGACGTCACCGGGAATTCCGGCCTCGTGAAGCAACTCGGTCATGGCGTGAGCGACTAGGGGTGTCGCCGGCGCCGGTTTCGCAACCACACTGTTGCCAGCCATGAGGGCCGCGGTGATCTGCCCTGTGAAAATCGCCAGCGGGAAGTTCCAGGGGCTGATGCACACAAATACACCACGTCCATGCAGTGACAGGAGATTACGCTCGCCCGTCGGACCACTGAGCTGCTGCGCAGCGCCGAACAGCTCGCGCCCACGGGCCGCGTAGTAGCGGCAGAAATCGACCGCTTCACGCAGCTCGGCAACGGCGTCCGGCAACGTCTTGCCTGCCTCGCGAACCAACAGACTCAGGTACTGAACACGCCGGTCTTCAAGCAGATTAGCGGCGCGATCGAGGCAGGCAGCTCGTTCAGCCGCGGGAAGCGCATTCCACGCTGGCTGCGCCCGTGCGCCTGCGTCCATAGCCTCGTTGATCTCGTCAGCCGTTGCATCTCGCGATAGTCCGACGATTTCCAGAGAGTTCGCTGGGGAGAGGACCGGTACATCGGCATCACGGACGGATTTGCCGCCGAGGATCGGGCCGCCTGCGTTCATCTGCGGAGCGCGCTTCTCCAGTTCCGTCTTCAACACAGCCAGCTCCGCAGGGTCGCCCCAGTCCGGACCGTCGGAATTGCGACGCTCCGGCCCGTACAGGGCTTGCGGCTCCCGAATCCGGGCAGCAGCCGGCGGGTGTTGGGCACTGTCACTTAAAACCGTCTCATTCATAACGCAGAGGGGATCACGCACGACCTGCTCCACGGGAATCTGGGGATTGAGGAATTGATGGACGAAAGAGGTGTTGGCGCCATTTTCGAGCAGGCGCCGCACGAGGTATGGAAGGAGATCTTCGTGCGTGCCCACCGGTGCGTAGGCGCGTACCGGCGGCAGATTCGGAACATCCGCGCGGACGGCCTCGAAAAGCATCTCACCCATTCCGTGCAGGCGCTGGAACTCGTACTGCGACTTCGGGGGCGCCAATTCCAACACCGCTGCCACAGTTAACGCATTGTGAGTGGCGAACTGAGGGTAGATCACATCGTTGGCCGCAAATAGCCGCTGCGCGCACACCAGGTAACTCACGTCGGTCGCCGCCTTCGAGGTGTACACGGGGAAGCTCGTCAGACCGCGCTCCTGTGCGCGCTTGATTTCGCTATCCCAATACGCGCCCTTGACGAGACGCACAGTCATGCGGCGGCCGGTAGTCAGCGCGAGCTGCGCTACCCAGTCAATGACAAACGGCGCACGTCGGCCGTATCCCTGCACGGCAAGTCCAAGGCCGTCCCAACCTGCCGTGACTTCGTCGCGGGCTAACGCTTCAATGATCTCCAGGGAAAGATCGAGCCGGTCCGCTTCTTCGGCATCAACCGTCATGCCGATACCGACACGAGCCGCGCTGCGCGCGAGCTCCAACATTCGCGGTACGAGAGTTCGGGCGACGCGGGCGCTCTGCAACAAGGTATATCGCGGCTCCAGCGCCGACAGCTTCACGGAGATGCTCGACCGCTGGTGCACGGTCCCCGGCGGTTGCTGCCCGAGCGCCTCGATAGCCGCGGCATAGGACTCGAAATAACGCTGCGCGTCGGGCTCGGTCCGCGCGCCTTCCCCCAGAACGTCAAAAGAGCACAGAGCGAGGCCGGCGTTGGACTTGCCGCGCGCCAGCGCGCTCTCGATCGTTTCACCGACGATGAATGCTTCACCGAGCATCTGCATCGCGCGGCGAAGCGCGGCTCGCACCACTGGAGCGAGGACGGGCTTCGTCAGCGCCGCGGCGGAGAAACGACCGGACAGCTCGCCCGCGACGTCCGGCAGCAGCCGGCTCACGCCGCCCAGCAGCGCAAAGCCAACGCGCAACATCAGGTTGTCCTTCGGGCGATCCGCCTGCGCGACGGCCCCGTCGAGCGACCCAACAGCGTCGCGACCGCCGCCGCGCACCTCCGCCAGCCGCTCAGCAATCAGCTGATCAGCGCGCTCCGGATCCGGCGTCCGCAACAGCGCCTCCGCCAAGCTCATCAGCGCCCGACCCTGCGCGCTATCAAGCGGGAACTGCTCCATCAACGACTCGGCAAAAGGCCGAGCTCGCTTGTCAGCGCGTGCCGCCGCCACCCACCCAATGGCACGGCCCTTTGCAGTGTCGAGCTTGCGACTGACAGCCTCCAAGCCGGCGCGCAGCTCCCTGACTGCCTCAGGCTCAGGGCGCAGCGTCGCCGCACTGATGGCCTCCCGAATCGCGCGCAGCCTCGTCGCATCGTGGGCCGACTCCAGGGGAGTCCTCATCCGTTGGGCAGCACTGCTACCAGCCATGTCGGTCGCCTTTGATTATTTCGCTTCGGGGAGTGGAATCTGCCTATCATAAAGCCGCATACAGAGTGAATGTTCTGGTTTTGGCGCCGATAAAAGCTAAATCAACTATGAGTGACACACCTCCCAGTGATCGTGGCCTGGATCGAATCGACCATAAGTTATTGATTAGATTGCAACAGGACGGCCGCACCGCTATTTCCAGGCTGGCGCGGGAAGTGAATTTAACTGTCACGCCGACGCTGGAGCGCGTAAGGCGCCTGGAAGCGGCGGGTTACATCGAGGGCTATTTCGCCCGCCTGAACCCTCGGAAGCTCGGCCTGGGCCTGCTCGCCTATGTCGAGGTGTCCCTGGACCGGACAACCCCGGATGCGTTCGAGCGATTCAAGCAGGTCATGCTGGCCCACGACGAAGTCATGGAATGCCACATGGTGGCCGGGGGCTTCGACTACCTGCTGAAGGTCCGCGTGGTCGACATGGAGAACTATCGACGCTTCCTGGGTGACCGCATCGCCTCCGTACGCGGCGTGCAGACGACGCACACGTACTTCGTCATGGAAGAGGTGAAATCAACGCACACCATCGTCGTGCCCGACTGACCGCGCCGCGTCCGCAGCTATATCGCCGGCCTGAGCAGCGCGCGCTTACGTCCGTGGCTTGAGAATGGCCGCCAGACGATCCTGCGTTCTTTCAATCCGCTGCAGCTGCGGATACTTCAGCCCCTCGAAGTAGGCAATGCGCACAGTCCTGTACCTGTCCAGGTTCTTCACCAACAACTCGACCGGCGTCTTGTTGAGCTTCGCCAGCGCGATGGCCGTCTTCAGTCGTTCTGCCCGGTATTCGCGGCCGTTGACCGCAATCAGCGCGGTGCCCATCGTCAGGCCCGCCTCGTACGCCGGACCACCCCAGCGCACTTCCGTCAATTGACCCGTCAGCATAGAGACCGCAAATCCCAGCGAGTAGGTGAAATCAACCGCTTTGCGCTGGTCTTCCAGGCTCCTCACGTATTCCGAGGCCGTCTCCGTGAACACCAACTTCCAACCACCGCGTGTGATTCCATCCAACGGTGCGCCAGGTCCGTGGCCATACAAACGCTCCGTCAGATACTTCTCCCAATCAAACGGCGCGACACTCTTCAGAGCCTGCACGACGTCGGCAAACGTGTAGGTCACCGGCCCGAGCAGCGAGCCGCCGGACGCACCTGGGCCGGCAACCGGCCCCGCAAAAAACACGTGCGCAAAATCATCCAGGGAGCGCCTGTCATGCGTCAGCTCGCGAATCCGCGTATCGATATCGAGCCACAGGAGCTCACCTTCGGTGTAGTAGTCCTCCGTTCGCTGCCATGAGAGCCAGGACAACGGCCGGCGCGCGGTGATCAGGGGCTGCTCGGTCGTGTCTTGCAGGGGGCGCCAGGCGCGGCCCGCCCGGTTGCGGTCCATGTTCGCCGCGAGACTCGCCCAGGCCTGCCGCCCGAACTCCTCGCTCCAAAGTCCCGACCTCGCGGCCAGAACCGCGCCGAAGTAGTTGGTCAGCCCCTCGTACACCCATAACAGCGAGTTGCGCATCGGCGCATTGAAATCGGGCGTGGCGAGTCCCGCGGGCCGCCGGAACTTGCCGTTCCACGAATGACTGAACTCGTGCGGCAACAGATCACGCCCCGCGCCCACCTTGTCCCATTCGACGAAGTAGCCCGGCGGCCGGCGGTTCTCGCTCGAGCGGTGATGCTCGAGTCCGATGTCTCCGAAGTGATCGCTGAGCGCCAGCAGAAATTCATATCGGTCGTAGTGCGGAGGACCCAGCAGCGCATAAGCCTCCTGCACCAGCTTGTGATGTACAGCGAGCTGCTGAGGCCGCACGTCGAGTATCTCCGCGCTGTCCCCAAAGACGTTCAAGTGCACGGGGTTGCGGGCACCCGGATCCAGGTCCAGGCTCTTGAAATATCGTCCGGCAATCAGGGGCGAATCCACGAGCATCTCGAGGGTCGTGGGCCTGAACCGCACCACACCTGCGTGGCGTGCCTCAACGTCCAACGCCCCCGCAAACTCCCAGCCCTCCGGCAGCGTGATGGAGGCAGCGATTGGGATCCGGCTGACGTAAAAACCCGCGGGATACAACACAACGGTGTTCCATTGCAGGCCCACCATGTCAGGCGTCACTACCGTGCGCCCCTGGTCTCTGACCAGCGGCGATGCAAATTCAAACTCGAGCTCCAGGCGGTTCACACCCGCCGGCACCTGAACGTGAAACGCATACACGTTCACCGCATCGCGCACCCATTCAACCGGGCGACCGCCCGCGGTAATGATCAGGCCGGCGAGCCCGTCGATGGGACCGCGCGGGGCGTGATTCCCGGGCAGCCATTCCGGATACAACAACGTCAAGGGCCCCGGCTTGACCGGAATACTCTCGTGCACGCCGAGCACGCGACGGTCGAGGTCCGTCAGGTCCACTTTGAGAGTCACATTGCCCGGGTACGCAACATCCTGCGCAGCAGGAATGTGAGCACCGGAAATATTGCCCGCCCCGGCATCCGGCATCCCGCCCGTACCGGCTTCCGGCGCACCGCTCGTAGAGCTGTCCGCGGCGTTGGCGGCGGCCGCCTCCGCGGAAGCTGGCGCACCCGAACCGGGCGCGGCCCCCTTCTCTTCCTGAGCATTTGCAATCGACAACAGCGCAGCAACTGCGGCCAGCGCAGCCAGCATGGAACGCTTCATGAGCCCCCTCTAATTTCCGCAGTCTAGTTGCGTAGCACCTGCGCGACGGCCTGCGCGAAATATTCGAGGTTGTCGGCGCACAATCCCGCGATGTTGATGCGGCTGTCATCCGTCATGTAGACGTGATGCTGCTCGCGCAAGGCACGTACCTGTGCAGTATCGACCCCCAGGAAGGAGAACATGCCGCGCTGCGCGGCGATGAACCCGAAATCCCGGTGCGGGCAGGATCTCGCCAGCTGCTTCACCAGCTGGTGGCGCAGGCCGGTAATTCGCTTGCGCATGGCGGTGACCTCGTCAATCCACTGCTCGCGGCCTGTCGGGTCTGCGAGGATCTCCTGAACGATCGCGGCGCCGTGGTCGGGAGGCATCGAATAGATGCTGCGGGCTATGCGCACCAGGTGAGTCAGGATTGCATCACCGGCGGTCGGTGACTCACTGATGACATGCAGGCAGCCGGTCCGTTCGCGATACAGCCCGAAGTTCTTCGAACACGAGACGGCCACCGCCACTTCGGGAAGCTCTGCGCAGAACAGCCGGACACCGAATGCGTCCTCGGCCACACCCGTGCCCAGGCCCTGGTAGGCAATGTCGATGAACGGCAGAAGCGACCGGCGCTTGAACACATCCAACAGCTCGCGCCACTGCCCTTCGCTCAGATCGGCGCCCGTGGGGTTGTGACATGAGGCGTGCAGCAGGACAGCGGATCGCGGCGACAAACCCTCGAGAGTCCCCACCATGGCATCGAACTTCACGCCACCCGTCGCCGGGTCGTAGTACGGGTATCTCTCCAGCTTCAGTCCACAGCCCGACACCAGCGGGATATGGTTCGCCCAGGTGGGGGTGCTTACGTGCACCACTGTCTCGGGCTGCGCCGAACGGAACAGCTCGGCTCCCAGCCGCAGGGCGCCACATCCGCCCGGGGCCTGGATCGAGCGCACGCGATCTGAAGCCAATGCCGGGTGCCCCTCGCCCAGCACCAGCCGCGCCATTGCCTGGTTGAAACCAATGTTGCCGGTGGGCCCGACGTACGACTTCGTAGCTTGTCGGCCTAAAACGGTCTGCTCGGCGCGGCGCACGCACGAAAGGATGGGGGTGTGGCCCTGATCGTCACGGTAGACACCTACACCGAGGTCGACCTTCCGTGGATCCGTATCCGCCCGGAAGAGGCCCATGAGGCCGAGAATCGGGTCGATCGGAAGGCGCTCCAGACGCTCCAGCATCGCAAATCTCCGTCGCCGCGCACCGCGCGCGGGGGGAGGATATTACGCAACCGGAGGCATTCCAGCGAATTGCGGCAGCTGGTGGCAACTGCCCATTGCACTCACCTCACACTTCCTCGTGTTGAGGCAGCCCGTCTGTGATCGTGTGCCAAGGCGCCTTCGAGCCAACGAAACGATGGCTTTGTGCCCGGATCCCGAACTCGCCATCCAGATTGCCGGCAGGGCAGAACACGACACCCGTCTCCTGCTCCACCACCGGCGTGACTGACCCGCATTTTCCGCAGAACGTGCGTTTGCCGTAGTTCGAAGACTGGTACGTAGAGATCTCGTTTTCCCCGGCCACCCAGCGAAAGCCTCTCAGCGGCACCGACACAAAGGTGGCAAACGCGGCCCCGTGATGCTTGCGGCACATGGAGCAATGGCAGTGGGACATCACTTCGAACGGCCCGTCGAGGTCGTAACGCACGCTGCCGCAGAGGCAGGACCCGTGAACCACCGCGACATTCTTGACCGGCTCGGCCTCGGGAGGATGCGGCTCCGACAGGGCTGCCAACAGCAACTCGACGAGCTCGCTATCCCACATCCGTTGCTCGGGGCCATCCACGACCACAGTGGGGACCTGCAAGCTCGCCAAGAGGAGCTCAACCGCGCTGTCGAGATTACGCAGTGCCAGCGAGCCATCGCGGCGACCCTTGTTGAGCAGCCGCTTCAGTCGCATCCGAACCGTCGTATCGTGTTCGTGCAGCCGCCGCTGCAGCGCTTGCGGCAGGTCACCACCGCGCCGGAATGACAGGAATGCTCCACGGGCGCGGCGGATCTCGAGCGCTGCCACGAGAAAAGCCGCGAGCTTGTCGAGCGCCGTTCCGGGCGCTGTTTCGGCGCGAAGCAGACTGTCGCTCAGCCCTTGCGACGTGCGCGAGTAGCATTCGTCGATGAGCGCCGAGAGGTCTTCAAACCACTGCGAGGCCATTACGGCCTGCGCGTTGCCAGCTTCGTACGCGATGGCAGCCCAGCGCATGCGGTGATCACCCCGTCGGGTGATGACTCTGGCAGCAGCGTCGATCACGTCAGCGCGTGAAACCGATCGCGGAGGAGTCGTGGCGTCCGTCGGGGCGAGAACAGGTGTGAGGCGCGCGGTCATAGGATTCCCTCCATTGAAAACTGCAAGCAACAGGTGTGCCAAACGTATTGCGGTGCAGGTGACTGATTTTCCAGGCCCACGGCTGAACCCGGGCGCGAGCTTGGTGCATGGCAAGGCATCGTTGCCCGCACTGAGTGCAGTCGGTCGAAATGGCCTCAGCGCTATGATGCACTGCGCTCGGCGCCCTTGCTGCTCATGCCCTGAGAGTTCCATCACTACCCTGCGCACTGCGCGCGGCCATCATCCTTCCTGATTGACGGACCGTATAGGCAGCAGGGAACGCGCCGATACAGGAGCCGACCGGCGCGAGGGAGTGTGCGCAACCCAAGCACATAACCTCAGGCGTCAGCGGCCACTCGTGATTCAAATTATCGGCTCGTTTGTCGTTGTGGGATGCGTCGCTGGCGGCTTCATTCTCGAAGGCGGCCACATTCTTGCCCTGTGGCATCCCACTGAGATTCTCATCATCGTCGGCGCCGCCCTCGGCGCGTTCATGACGAGCAATCCCCCCAAGGTCTGCAAAGCCGCCTTTACCGGTGCGATCAGCTTTGTGAAGGGGCCGCGATACAAGCGCGACGACTACGTTGCGCTGCTCAAGCTCCTGTATGAAATCCTCGTGAAAATCCGCAAGGAAGGCCTGATGGCCATCGAGGGTGACCTGGAAGCACCCGACGGCGGGGCGCTGTTCAAGAACTATCCCCGGATCGTGGCCGATCATCACTTGATGGATTTTATCCGTGACTGCCTGCGGCTCATGGTGGGCGGCAGCCTCGACCCGCACGAGCTCGAGAGCCTGCTCGAGCAGGAGCTCGAGACTCACCACCAGGAAGTCCACGAGCCTGCCGGCGCGGTGCAGAAAGTTGCCGACGCCCTGCCCGGCTTCGGAATCGTCGCAGCGGTGCTCGGGATCGTGAATACGATGGCATCGCTCGAGGGTGCCGATACGGCAACGATCGGCCACAAGGTGGGCGCAGCGCTCGTGGGTACGTTTCTGGGAATTCTCGTGTCATACGGGTTCGTCGGACCGATCGCGGCCGGCATGACGCACCAGGCGAACGCGGAAACCAAGGCGTTCGAGGTCGTGAAGATGGCGCTCGTAGCCACGGTGCGCGGCTACGTTCCGGCTGTCGCGATCGAGTTCGCGCGCAAGCTGCTGTGTACTGACATTCGTCCCACATTCGGCGATCTCGAAGCCGAGCTGAAGGGCAAAGCCAAGGCCGCCGCCTGAGGCTTTTACAGGGCGTACACGCATGGCATCCAACGAACGCCCGATCATCATCGTCCGCAGGAAGAAGCGGAAGATCCACGAGCACCACGGGGGCGCCTGGAAAGTCGCTTATGCGGACTTCGTGACCGCCATGATGGCGTTCTTCATGGTGATGTGGCTCGTGACGGCCGTTTCCAAAGACCAGCGCGCGGCCATCTTCGATTACTTCAAAAATCCCAGCATGGAGCCTGGCAAGAGCACCAAGCCGGCGCCCGGACAAATGGGGCCTGGAGGCGCGAGCACCAGCCCGATCGACTTGCACGGCGGGTTGAATGCCATACGGCCGGTCATCACTCGGGCGCAGGACATCGCCGGAACGGCAGCGCCAGTCCGGTCGCGCAGTGACAAGAACCAGGATGGCTCCCCGCGCAGCCCGACAACGGAACGAGCCCCGACGCCGGAACAGGCGGCGGCAGCTCAACAGGAGGCCGAGCACAAGCAACTCGAGTCACTGATGGCCGAGCTGCGCACGGCCGTGAACAAGAGCCAGGCGCTCGAGCCCTTCAAGGACCAGTTGCTGTTGGATATCACTCCCGAAGGTGTGCGCATCCAGATCGTCGATGCGCAGAGCCGGCCGATGTTCGATGTGGGCAGCGCGCGCCTGCGTAACTACACCACCGCCATTCTTCGCGAGCTTGCGCCGTACCTGGATTCCGTACCGAACCGCATCAGCCTCACGGGCCATACGGACATCCGGCCGTATTCCAGCACCAACGGCTACACCAACTGGGAGCTGTCGGCCGACCGCGCGAATGCGGCCCGCCGGGCGCTCACGGCCGGAGGCCTGCCGGACCACAAGATTTCGCGCGTGGTGGGCCTTTCATCCTCGGTGTTGTTTGACAAGCGGGACCCGCAGAGCCCCATCAACCGCCGCATCAGCATCGTGGTGATGACCAGGCAGGCGGAGGAAGCGGCGCTGAAGACTGACGTTGCCAGCGAAACGCCAGCACCCGGGCCGGGTCTCAGCCCGCCGGTCGCGGCGGCAACTGCGCAAACTGCGGCACGGTATCGGTGATATCGACCCAACTCGCCTTCGAGCCGACGAAGATCCGCGCCAGCGGCTTGATGCCCGGGTCCGTGTCGAGTGAGCCCGCGGGCACGTAGGCCATCTTGAATTCGGGATCGATGCGAGGCGCGCCACTACCGCATTTTTCGCAGAAGGCCACCACAAAGAACCGCGCGGTGGGATCCTTAAAGGTCTTCACGAGCGACTCCCCACGCACCCACCTGAACTGCTCAGGATTGAAAAACAGGTTGGCGCCGTGCGCCGCGCTGCACGTCCGCCGGCATCGTGAGCAATGGCAGTACATCAGACGCTCGGGCGTGCCTTCAATTTCAAATGCAACCTCGCCGCACAGACAACTGCCCTGAATGACTCCCGGTTTCGGTGAAACCGTCGGCCTCTCAACAGCTGACATGCTGAACTCGGGCGGATACTCCTCATGCTGCGCAAGGGAATCCGTGATGTCATACCAGGAGGCCTTGGACCCTGTGAATATGTGAGCTTGTGGATTGATTCCCAGCTCGCCATCGAGATTGCCCGCCGGGCACAGAACGCTATCTATGTCGTTCATCAGGATCGGCGTGATCGAGCTGCAGACCCGGCAGAACCCAGGCGAGCCGCCTGACGGTGTCAGGTACTGCGCGATCGAGTCTTCGCCCGACACCCACCGAAAGCCTGCAAGCGGCGCTCTGACGAACGTAGAGAACGCGGCCCCATGACGCTTGCGGCACATCGAACAGTGACAGTTCATCATCGACAGGAAGGGTCCATCCATCTCGTACCGGACAGTCCCGCACAAACATTGTCCCTGATTCATGACGTGTCCTCATCGAGCCTGTTACAAAGTCTGCACTACCTCGATACAGCAGCCAATGCGCCAACGCACCGCAAAAGCCTGCAAATATGTTCAGGAATTGGAACAGAACCCGGCCTCGGGAGCGCGTCCGAGGCGGGACCGGCACGAAAGATCTCCACAATGGGGGATTGAAAGGGAGCGGTAACATGCGCCGCCACACGCAACCCGGCCACTTTCGCTCTCTTTCGGTTCCGCGCGCTGGGCCATGATCAATCACGGTGCATTTCGGAAGCCTGAATCAGCCCTCACAGGCAGCCAGCCCCCGTTTCAAGCCCGATAGAGCGGCTGAACGCGGTTGGCATCAGTTTTGCTTTAGTAGCTGCGTGGCGCAGTGCAGCGAAAGCCGGGCGCCCAGGTTGCTAGCAACGCGGTGCGTGCTCGTCGTGACCCCCTCGCGAGGGGCACGCACCGCGGATTTTGGGGCGCAGCCCCTGACAATTCCTACGCGCCGGAAAATCCACTGAGCAGTCGATGCAGCCCAGTGAGCGCATCACGCGGACGCAGGTACACGGGAGCAGCGGCTTCCATCTGCAGTGGCTTGCGCGCCGGCAGATTCGTGATCGACAGGATGCCAACGATATCTTCCGTGTGAGGCGATCCGATACTTTCGTCATTCGCGGCGACAGGCGCAGGTATCGCGGTGACCAGTGTTGTTGCCCCCATGGTCGCTGTGACAGGTGCAAATGTCGTGGCGGGTCGCGGCGCAGCCATCATTTGCGCAGGCAACGGAACCTCGACCCTCTTCGTTACCGCGAGGACCTCACCCCCCATCCGCTCCTCCAATTCAGCGAGCTCGGCCGGCGTATTCGTCTCCTCGGGGGTCAGCAGCAAACCACGCCTGCGCATCCAGCGACCAACACTGGTACGACTCGTGAGCATGGTCAACGGCACTGACAGGATCAGCCCGGACAGAATGGGCATCATCCACCAGATGTAGCGGGGCGCCATCAGCAGGATGGCCGCGCCCCAGGCCAATCCAAGCAGGATCTGCCATTTGTGGCGGTTCAGCGCTTCGAGGAACGTGATACCCCGGTCGCCACGGTCCTGGGCGTTCCAGGTGACCGGCTTGCCGGCCAGCGTGGTGATCACAAACGTGGTGTGAAAGATCATCATCGACGGGGCCAGCAGCGTGCTGAACACTTGTTCGACCAACACACTCGCCAAGAGCCTCGCAGCTCCTCCGTAGGCGCGCCGCAGCCGTGAGTTGACCAACGCCAGTGTCGCGCCCAACACCTTCGGCATGAGCAGAATGCTCAGGGTGATGCTCAGGAGGGCGACGATCTCCGTGGCCCGCGATTCCGGCCAGCTGGGGAACAGCGAATAGGAACCCGGCTCGAAGTATTGAATGCCCTGCACCGCCTCCATGCAGACGATGACGGAGCTGAGAGCCAGCACGATCAGCCAGATGGGCGAGGTGACATACGACAGCACCCCGGTGATCAGATGGATCCGGCTGAGCCAGTGCAGACCGCGCATGGGCAGCAGGCCGAGATGTTGCAGGTTGCCTTGTGCCCAGCGCCGGTCACGCGCGGCATAGTCCAGCACGTTGGAGGGAACCTCTTCCCAACTGCCATCCACGTCCGCGGCCAGCCAGACCTGGTAACCGGCACGGCGCATGAAGGCGGCCTCGACGAAATCGTGGCTGAGGATCTCGCCGCCGAGCGGCGGTTTGCCGGGAAGCTTGGGCAGATCGCAGAATTCTGCGAACTGGCGCAGCCGCAGGATGGCGTTGTGGCCCCAGTAGTTGCCTTCGCCGAGCTGCCAGTACGCCAGTCCGCTCGCGAGCATCGGGCTGTTCAAGCGAGCCCCAAACTGGATGAGGCGCGCAAACAGAGTTTCACGGCCCGCGGGTATCGGCAACGCCTGCACGATTCCCGCCTCGGGGTGCTTGTCCATCAGCCCGGCGAGAGTCACGAGCGCATTGCCCGTCATGATGCTGTCAGCATCGAGGACGACGGCGTAGTCGTAGGCACCGCCCCACGAACGCACGAAATCCGCGATGTTGCCTGCCTTGCGGCCGATGTTCTGTTCGCGTCGCCGGTAGAAGATCCGGCCCTGCCCACCCTGGTGATCGACCAGTTCCCGGCACGCGACTTCTTCAGCGGCTGCGATCTCGGGTTTGCGGGTATCAGACAATATGAACAGGTCGAACATCGCCTGTTGTGGCTCGGCCTTGAGTGACGACCAGATGATATCCAGGCCGGCAAACACCCGCTGCGTGTCTTCGTTGTAGATGGGCATGACGACGGCGGTACGGCCGATCAGCGTATGGCCCACAACTTCGTCCGCATGAATGACCGCATTGTCCCGGCCACGCAGTCGGATCACGAAACCGATCAAAGCCGTCCAGAACGCGCCCGTGATCCAGGTGACGAGTATGAAGAACAGCCCCAGACTCGTTTTCTCGAGCGCGGTGAAACCGTTCGCCCGCAGGATGTCCCACATGAGCCCGGACAGGAAGAACGACGTCATGAACGTCAGGCTAAAAAACAGCACGCGGCGCCGTGCCGCTACCCGCCGTAGACGTCCAGATGACATGTTCACGCTCCTCCCGTGGGCTTCCAAAGATAAGTCCAGGTCTCAGTCAATGCTTCCCCGTACAGTGTCAGATAGCAGCGCAGGTCAACCGGCTTCTCACCCCCTGGCTTCAGCTTGAATGCAACCCGCCAGATCGCCGACTGCGGCAATCTCTGCACCGTAACATCTTCGACTTCACCGCCGTTGGACGTGATCTGTGCCTGGACCGGTTGCGCGGCATACAGGTCTTCGAGGTCGCCACCGGCAAAGTCAACGACCATCCGTCGCACTCCCGGCAGCGCTTGACCATTTGGCCCAGCAAGAATCCCGCCCGTACGGGTGCCGATGACCCGGCCGCCCGGCGGCCAGTGATTGGAGTGCGAATAGGCATATAACAAGTACGAGAATGGAATGGCCTTCTTGGGCTGAACAGGCGCCTCCGGCACCCAGTAGGCAACGATATTGTCGTGGATTTCCTCGTCGGTCGGTATCTCGACCAGCTCGACGCCGCCCTTGCCCCAGTCACCCAGCGGCTCGATCCAGTAACTCGGGCGCAAATAGAAATACGATTCCGGATCCTGGTAGTGCGTCGGATCGCGATCGCGCTGCACCAACCCGAATCCGCGCGGGTGCTCGTCCATAAACCGATTCACGCGCAAGCTGTGCGGGTTCACGAGCGGACGCCACGCCCACTCCCCCGCGCCTGTCTGTGTTTGCAGTCCATCGCTGTCATGCACTTCCGGGCGGTAGTCGTCGAAATGCCGGCCCGTCGAGTTCTCACCGTAGAGATACATCGAGGTGAGCGCGCCGATGCCGATTTTCTCGATGGCGCGGCGCGGATACAGCTCCCCGGTTACTTGCACCTGCGTGGTCGAACCCGGCCGCAGCTCGAACTGGTAGGCACCCGTCACGCTCGGACTATCGAGCACGGCGAAGATGGTGAGCGAGCGCTGCTCCGGCTCCGGACGCACCAGCCAGAAGTCGGTGAAGTAGGGAAACTCCTCCCCGCTCTCGGTGGCCGTATTGATGGCCAGGCCGCGCGCCGAGAGCCCGTACAACTGGTTGCGCCCCAGCACCCTGAAATAAGACGCCCCGAGGAATACCAGTACCTCGTCCTTGTATGCAGGGGTGTTCAACGGAAAGTGGACCCGGAATCCCGAAAACCCCAGCTCGGCAGGCAGCTTCACGGGCGGAACCAGCTTGCCGAATTCGAACATCGCCGGGTTATAAGGCACCGCGCGTACCTGGTTGCCGACGAGCTCGTAGATATTCACTCGGCGATCGAACGTGAAGCCGCGGTGAAAGAACTGCACTTCGAACATTGCGTGGTCGTACCACAGCGCGCTCGTTCTGCGGAAACGGATGTCCCGGTATTGGTCGTATCCGAGTTTTGCAAGCACCTCAGGTAACTTTGATGAGCGTTCCCGGTATGGCTTCGCGGCGCGATCCTGTGCGAGACGCTGAACCGTCTCGAAGGTGAAAGGCTCGCTGAGGCGCTGCGGTCGTGGAGGCTCGGCGCGCGGCGGCGCAGGTCGCTGCGCCTGGGGGGCTGGCGCGCGTTGTTGAGCAGGAGCTTTCGGCGATTGGACACGCGGTGCAGCAACGTGTGGCTGAGTTGGTGGTGGGCTGGCGGGTGCGGCTGCAGGCGGTTCCTGACCCGTGGCCGGTTCCTGACCCGCGGCGCCAGTCACGAACAGCGCCGCAATGACCGCAAGAAAATTCAATCGATCTCGCCTACGCACCAAATCCTCCGAGCCTGCAACCAAACAAGGTTGCTCAGCTCACAGCAAAAAGAAAGATTGTCGCCACATGGCGACAGACGGGCGCCCTTGCGAAAGTCCGGGCGGATTGTCGCAGTTGCTCGCGCTGCTTCGGTCCGAAAAGCATGTCAGACAATTCCCTACAACGTCGATATTTCGCGCCCGCAGCGCCGCTATTTCGCGCCCGGCCTGCGTGGCGCGCGCAGCCAACAACCGGCGCGCAAGCGACTCGCCCGTCGTTGCCTGGCATCCGCACCGAGCGTGGCTTGGGCGCACCAGTCTAGTGTGAGTCCGGGCACGGCTGCACTATTATGGTGCGAAAGCCCTGCACGGGCACACGCCGAAGGCGGGTATCGCGCTAATTATTAACATAAATTTTAGCTGGCATGCTTGATGCTTGTGCATCCAGGCCCGACCTACGTCGGGGCATCGGAGGGGTACGGGGGCACAGGACTGTGTTGTAAAAAACCCAACACCAATTTCACGCAGCCTGGCTTGAGCGATGGTCCACGCCCTCCTCAATCATAAAACTCAAGGAGATTGATCAATGCGCCGATATCGAAACCCAGCGGCAGTAGCCGTCGCCACCGTGCTGGCCACGGCCTCCGCCGCCGCCCTGGCGGCCGACCCTCCGGCAGCAAAGCCAACCGAGTCCAAGTTTGACGAGCTGCTGGATTCCGCCGGACTGACTGTCAGCGGGTACATCGCGACCTCCTACTACGCGTCCAACGGGTACCCGTCCAACATTCACCAGTTCGACACCCAGCACAACACTTTCCAACTGGACGAGACCGGCCTGCAGGTGGGCTATCAGCCGAAGACAGGCTTCGGCGGCTACGTTGACGTGATCGCGGGCGAGGACGCCAAGATACTGCACCAGGCTGAATCCGGTAATCCCAATGACACCAGCAGTTTCGACATCCGGCAGGCCTTCCTGCAGTACGCCACCGGGCCGCTCACGCTCATGGCCGGCAAGTTCGTGACGCTGGCCGGCGCCGAAGTCATCAACCCGACCCTGAATACCAACTTCTCACGCTCGCTGTTGTTTTTCGAGCAGCCGCTCACGCACACGGGTGTCCGTGGAATCTATGCGGCAACCGATGAAATTACCCTCACAGCCGGCGTGAACAACGGCTGGAATCTGACATCAGTGGACTACGGCTCGAAGACCGGCGAGCTGGGAGTTGCCTGGGCCCCGGCCAGCAAGCTGTTTGCCCTCGCCGCGCAGGCCTATTTCGGCAAGGTGCAGGGCTTCGAAGCCGAGAAGACCCTGGTGGACGTGGTCGCGACCTACAATGCCACCTCGGCGTTGTCGGTCATCCTGAACTTCGACTGGAACAAGCAGGACAACGCCTTCACCGACGCCTCCAGCGCGACCTGGAATGGCGCCGCCCTGTACGTAAACTACGGCATCAACGATCAGTGGCGCGTTTCAGTCCGCGGCGAATATCTGGACGACAAGGACGGCTTCCTGACAGGGTCGATACAGACCATCAAGGAAGGCACGGTCACCTTCGGGTATTCGCCGGTCAAGAGCTTCGAGCTGCGGGCGGAATTCCGCTACGACAGGTCGAACGCGAACGCACCGATCTTCTTCAAGACCCTGGCTGCCAAGAACACCGCGACTCCCGACAGCGACAACCTGAGCGAGTTCGCGCTGCAGGCCGTTTACAAGTTCTCGGCGCCGCCCCCCGCGCCCACGCCTTGACATAGAGCCCACCGGATAACACGGCCGCATCCGGCGCCTCGACACTCTCGAGGCGCCGTTCAGGCAGGTCCGGACCGGAAATATTCAGCCGCCAGCCGGCGGCCGCAGGTCACCGCGGATACAGTTGAGATACAACTGCTCGAAATCCCGCTCGGTCATCGGCAACGGATTGCCCCCCGTGGACGGATCGGCGAGCGCCGCCGGCGCAAACTGCCGGGCATGCTCTGTTCCAACACCGAGAACGCCCAGGGTGTTGGGTATTCCGATCTGGCGCCGCAGCTGCAGCACCCATTGCAACACCGCATCGAAGCCGGGATTCTCGAGACCCAGGTAGGCGGCGAGGCGGCGCATCCTGCCCTCGATCGCCTGGCGGTTCCACACCAGCACGTAGGGCATGACCACGGCGTTCGTGAGCCCATGATGCGTGTTGAGATTCGCTCCGCATGGGTGGCTCAGGCTATGCATGGCGCCCAGGCCCTTTTGGAAAGCGGTCGCTCCCATGGAGGATGCGATCAGCATGTGCGAGCGGGCCTCGACGTCGCGGCCGTTCGCAACAGCCGCGGGCAGCCACTCTTTTACGAGGCGCATTCCTTCCACCGCAATCCCTTCCGCCAGCGGATGATAAGAGGGTGAGCAGAACGCTTCGAGGCTGTGAGAGAGCGCATCCATCCCGGTCGCGGCAGTGATGTTGGGTGGGAGCCCGAATGTCAGCTCCGGGTCCTCGATCACGGCAGCCGGCAGCATGCGCGGATGAAAGATGATCTTCTTGACGTGATCGGCCGGGTCGGTAATGACCGAGGCACGACCGACCTCGGAGCCAGTGCCGGCGGTCGTGGGGACTGCCAACACGGGAGCCATGCCTGAGACATTCACACGCAGGAACCAGTCGTCCCGGTCCTCGAAATCAAACAGGGGGCGCACCTGGCCAACCATCAAGCCAACAGCCTTGCCCACATCGAGCGCGCTGCCTCCGCCGAATGCGATGACTCCGTCATGGCCGCCGGCCTGGTAGGTCGCAACTCCATACAGGACGTTGTCGGCAACCGGATTCCCCTGCACGTCCGAATATACGACGCAGCCAATGCCTTCCGCCGTACACAGGCGGACGGTATCGGTCACCATAGGGAGCTTCGCAAGTCCCGCATCGGTCACCAACAGCGGCCTGTGCATGCCCAAAGTGCGGCAAACCTCCGGCAGCTCGCGGATGCGTCCCGCGCCAAAACGAATCGCGGTCGGATAGTTCCAGTTGCCTTTCAGTTCCACTTCGGCTTCACCAGTTAGTTTCAGACCAGGCGCAGATGGAAGGACTTCGGCCGTGTCAGGTGCTCGTAGCCCACGCGTGACAGAGTACAGCCGCGGCCGGAATCCTTCACCCCCACCCAGGCCAGGGCGGGATCCAGGTAGTCACAGCGATTCATGAACCAGGTGCCTGTCTGCACGCGCTCCCCAAGAGCCCGTGCCGCCTCGACATCCCGCGTCCAGACGGCAGCGGTCAGGCCAAAGTCACTGTCGTTCATCAAGCGAACCGCCTCGTCGTCACCGCTCACTTTCATCACCCCGGCGACCGGACCAAAGATCTCCTCCCGCATCACGCTCATGCCGTGATCGACGTCCAGCAGAAGTTGCGGAGCCAGGTAGGCGGTACCGGCACGGCTGGCGGGGAACCGACGCTCATCGATAGCGGCGCGCGCACCGTTTGAGACGGACGAAGCAATCTGCTTTCGGATCTGCTCGGCCGCCGAAGGACGTACTACGGGCCCGAGGGTGGTCGCAGGATCCGTCGGCACACCCAGCACATACTTTTCCGTCAATGCTACTGCGCCACTGACGAATTCGTCGTAGACGCGTTCGTGTACGTAGATTCGCTGGATACCGCAGCAGGATTGACCGCTGTTGAAGAATGCGCCGTCCACGAGATTCTCGATCGCATGCGCAACATCCGCATCCTGGCGCACATAGGCCGGATCGCACCCACCGAGCTCGAGGCCGGTTCCCGCAAATCGAGCGACCGCGGCACGCTGAATCGCCCGCCCGCCTTCCACAGACCCCGTGAATGCAACAAACGCAACGCGCGGGTCACCCACGACGCGCTCGGTATCCTCGTGGCTCAGGTGCACGAACTGGAAGACGCCCTCCGGTAACCCCGCCGCGCGTAAACATTCAGCAAAGCGTTCCGCGCACAGCGGCGTCTGCGCCGAGTGTTTCAACACGACCGCATTGCCGGCAATGATCGCCGGAATGACGCTGTTGACTGCGATGAGGTATGGGTAATTCCAGGCAGCCACTACGAACACGACACCGAGCGGCTCCCGGCGCACGAAGCGCTCGAAGCCCGCCTTGGGCCGTGGACCCACATCGGCGAGCGCATCGGCCGCGATATCGATCATGTAGCGGGCCCTGTCGAGCAGACCTGAGATTTCACTTGCCGCATACCGCACCGGCCGGCCCATCTGCCAGGTCAACTCGAGCGCCAGTGCGTCCCGCTTGGCTTCGAACTGCTCGCAAAATTTACTGCAGATCGCGGCGCGCTCCGTCACGGGCACGGTGCGCCACGCACGCTGCGCATGCGCCGCCCTTCCGAGCACTGCGTTTATCTCATCCGGTCTGGCCAGGACTCGTTCGCAATACACCGAGCCATCCACCGGGCTGATTGTTTTTTGTGCGGCCATGGGGATCTCGGATGGGGGTCTTTAGATGATTTCAAAATAGCGCGCCAGTTCCCAGTCGGTCACGTGCCGGCGAAACTCGCGCTCTTCCCACTCGCGGCTGGCAGCGAAATGCTCCACGAACTCATCGCCGAAGCATTCACGCGCCGGCTGCGACTGTTTGAGTCGCTGCGCCGCCTCCCAAAGCGTCCGCGGTAATGCCAGCTCCGCCGGGAGTTTGCGGTCGTAGGCGTTGCCTTCGATCATGGGTTGCGGCTCGATCTTGTGCTCGATGCCCCACAGGCCGGAGGCGATGGCAGCCGACAGGCTGATGTAGGGATTGGCATCCGCCGCGGCCACGCGGTACTCCACCCGCTGCGATTTCGGGCTTCCCGTAATGACCCGCAGCGCACAGGTCCGGTTGTCCACGCTCCACGCAGAATCGGTGGGCGCCCAGAATCCGGGAATCAGGCGTGTGTACGAGTTGACGGTCGGGGAGATCATCGCCAGGAATTCGGGCATCAGCTTCTGTTGGCCGCCAACGAACCAACGCATGATGTCGCTCATGCCATGGGGTGCGGCTGCATCGTGAAACACGGGCTTGCCGGCCGGGTCGCGCATCGACATGTGGATGTGCCCGCTCTGGCCCGGCAGTCCTTCGGACCATTTCGCCATGAAAGTGGCCATCAGCCCCTGCTTCTGCGCGAGCACCTTGCAGAAGGTCTTGAACAGTGCCGCCTTGTCGGCGGCCGCCAGCGCCGAGTCAACACCAATGGCCGCTTCGATGACCCCGGGTCCCGTTTCCTCGTGCAGACTCTCGAGCGGGAAATCCATCCGCTCGCAGGTTTCCAGCAGCGAGCGATAGAATTCGCTCCAGACGCTGTTGCGCAGAACGCTGTAACCGAAGTTGCCGGGTGCGATCGGCTTCAGATTGCGGTAGTTCTTCTCGCGCACCGAGTCCGGAGTCTCGCTGAACACGAAGAACTCGTACTCGAAGCCGGCGTACAGCTGGTAGCCGAGCTGGCGGGCGCGATCCAACACGCGGCGCAGCAGTCCCCGCGGACAGATCTTCTGCGCGGCACCGGTGAATTCGGCGAGAAAAAAGAGGACCGGCTCCTCCCACGGCAGCGGCCGGCAGCTTTCCGGAATGATACGCACCATCGCATCCGGATAGCCGGTATGCCAGCCCGTGTAGCGCACGTTGTCGTACAGCTGGTCCCTGCTGTCCCAACCCAGGACGACGTCGCAGAACCCGAAGCCGTTGTCGAGCGAGGAATCGAATTTGGCGCGCGACATGTACTTGCCGCGCAGGATGCCATCGATGTCGAACGCGCCTACCTTGACGTGCGACAGCTCACGCTGCTCCACGATGGCACGCGCATCAGCGGCGGTCCGGACCTGCCTTGGGTTCATCACTACCCAAGTATAGACACGGAAGCATGACAGGGCGCGCCTGGCGCGCGCCCGGCGAATGGGTCAGCTCAGGTCCAGCAGCGGGATATGGTAGCTGGCCAGGATGCTCGTGATCTGCTCGTGGTGCGAGCCGATCCACTGGTCGAGGATATCCTTCCATTCCTTCTCGCCCTGGCGCAGCCCCATGGAGATCTCGTAGTCGAACTTGATCTTCGGATCGGGCTTGAAGGGCAACGCCCTCCAGGCTTTGGGCCCGCTGTGCGCGCTCACGAGCTGCCCGGCCACCGGGCCCCACACTATGGCCAGGTCGATCTTCCCCGAGCTCAGGTCCCGGTCGACGACGGTGTTGGGAGTTTCCTTCGGGTCGCCGCTCTGGGGCGCATACATCTCGGCCTGCTCGATCAGGCCGTTCTGCAACAGCCAGTCAGCGGCCGGCGAGCGGCCGAAAATCCCGACGCGCAGGGAATGCAGCTTCTCGGGCGGCAGGGCGAGCAGGTCCGTCGGATCCTTGAAGCCTTTGAACTCAGGGCGGTCCGCAAGCACCATCGCGTAGGTTGAGCGCATATAGGGCTGCGTGGTGGCCGTGAGGTCATAGCCCTTCGGCACGCCGATGATGAGGTCGCATTTGAACTTCAGGGTACTCTCGTTCCGCGCCCGCAAGGTCATGCGGACGAAGCCCATCCGCTGGGGAAAGAACGTGTACTCGACTTTCTTGCCCAGATCGCGGGCCAGCGCCGCGGCGATCTTGTTCTCGTAGCCTTCGCCACGGTCGTTCGATTGCGGCAGGCTGCTGGGATCGGCACACACGTGCAGCACAGGATCGGATTTTTCCGGCGCCGTGCTGGTGCCGCCTGCCTGGGCCTGAGCCTCGATCTGCTTCTGGCTCTGCGCGTCGATGCTCTGTTTACCCTGGGCGCTCAGCGACTGCCAGTGCCCACAGGCTGCAAGCAATGCTGCCGCTGCGACGATGTTGAATCTAAGGCTGTGCATACGGCCTACTTGGGCTTGTTCCACCCTTCCGGCGGCGGCGGAGCATCGGCCTGGTTCATCGGATACAGGTGTCCGGGCGCAATCTTGCCTTCGGAACGGCCCTTCAGATAGTTGTAGAGGTTTTCCCAATTCTTCTGCACGGTGGGGACGGCACCGAAGTTCGGCATGCCCTTCTCCGGGCGGCCGTTGGTAATGGTGGTGTGGAAATCGTCCTTGGAGAGAGTCTTGAGTGAATTCACCAGCGCGGGACCCACGAGGCCCTCCTGTTCCGGACCGTGGCAGCGCTCGCACGCCATTGCACGCCACGTCTTCCAGCCTTCCAGGGTCTTCTCATCGACCTTGTTTCCGTCCTTCACGGTGTAGACGCCCGGCGGCTGATCTGCACGGGCCGCTACCGATATCAACATAATCACCGCCATACCGATCGACAACGCAATAGCCGCTGAACTGCTCTTCCGCATGATTTCCCCTGGATTTCGACACGATCGCGCCACGCCCCGTGAGAGCGGCGTGGCGCGATCTCCTGGCTACTTACTTAGACGCTCGGGAAGGACCTAAGGTTCCTCAGGTCTCCGGGAGCGAGAACACAAACAGGGAGCCACCCAGTGTTGTGTACTTGGCAAGGTCCTTGTAGCCACCGACCGCACCCAGGCCCGCGGTGGACTCGGTGAGACCGGCTGCCATGCCGATGCCCGCCCATCCGCCGATGCCCGAGTACACGCCGACGTACTGCTTGCCGCTGTACTCATAAGTGAACACGTTGCCGATGATTCCGGAGGGCGTCTTGAACTTCCAGAGTTCCTTGCCGTCCTTCAAGCTCACCGCCTTCAGGTAGCCTTCCAACGTGCCGTAGAACGCAACATCGCCAGCGGTCGTCAGAGCACCCGACCAGACTGAGAAACGCTCCGGCTTCGACCAGACGATCTTGCCGACTGCCGGATCCCAAGCGATAAAGTTACCCATGCCGCCATGGCTGTTCGGAGTGGGGAACATGGTCAGCGTCGCGCCGACATACGGCTGGCCCGCTGTGTACTCCACCTGGAACGGCTCATACGTCATGCAGACGTGGTTCGTCGGAACGAACACGAGCCCGGACTTCGGGTCATAGGCCGAGGGCTGCTCGTCCTTTGAACCCAGAGCGGCCGGACAGATGTCCTTCACGTTGACATCGGGACCCGTCGTGCCTGGCGAGAACTTCTTGTCAACGATCGGGCGGCCCGTCTTCATGTCGACCTTCGTGGCCCAGTTGACCTGCGGATCGTACTTTTCGGCGACCAACAACTCGCCCGTTGCGCGATTCATCGTGTAGCCGAAGCCGTTGCGATCGAAGTGCGCGAGTGCCGGGACGGACTTGCCACCCTTGTTGATGTCGAGCAGCACCATCTCGTTGACGCCGTCAAAATCCCACTCGTCGTGGGGCGTCATCTGGTACACCCACTTCGCGACGCCCGTGTCGAGGTCACGCGCCCAGATCGTCATGGACCACTTGTTGTCTCCAGGACGCTGTGCGGGATTCCATGTGCTCGGGTTGCCGCTTCCGTAGTACACCAGGTTGAGTTTCGGATCGTAGGAGTACCAGCCCCAGGTGGTGCCGCCGCCCAGTTTCCACTGCTCGCCCTGCCAGGTCTTCAAAGAGGAGTCCTTGCCGACCGGGGCCATCTTGCCGTTGGCCCAGGTCATGGTCTTGGCCGGATCCATCAGCATCTCCGCATCCGGACCCGTGCTGAAGCCCTTCCAGACCTGCTTGCCGGTCTTGATGTCATAGGCCACTACGCGGCCACGGACACCGAACTCGCCACCGGAGATACCGGTCAGCACCTTGTCCTTGAAGACGTGCGGTGCGTTGGTGTTGGTCTCGCCGATCTTCGGGTTGCCGTTCTTGGCAGTCCATACCGGCTTGCCGGTCTTCGCATCGAGAGCAACCAGCGTCGTGTCGGCCTGTTGCAGGAAGATCTTGCCGTCACCGTACGCGAGACCGCGGTTGACGGTATCGCAACACATGACCGGTACGACATCCGCGTCCTGCTTCGGCTCATACTTCCATCTGTACGTTTGATCCTTCAGGTTGACTGCATACACATTGTTTGGAAACGGCGTGTGGATATACATCGTGTCGCCGACGACGAGCGGTGAACCCTCATGGCCCCGCAGCACGCCGGTGGACATCGTCCACGCAACTTGCAGCTTGCCCACGTTGCTCGCGTTGACCTGTTTCAGCTCGCTATACCGATGGTTGGAATAATCGCCGGCCTGCGCAGACCAGTTCGAAGGGTCGGAAATCTTCTGATCCATATCGGCATCGGCGAGGGCTGAAGTCGATGTTGCCGCTGCTGCGGCCAGCACGGCGGCCCTCATTAGAAATGAACGATACTCGTATCTCATATCTCCTCCAGCTTATGGTTCTCGAGC
>JAQGOF010000259.1 GCA_028293745.1 Gammaproteobacteria bacterium
CCAGGTACTTGGAAAACTGGGCCGAGGTGAAGCTGCGCTTTTCCGACTCGAGCTCGTAGCGTCCCTCCTTGAAGAACTCCGAGCTCGCCACATCCAGACCGAGGTAGACATCCTTCCCGACCTTGTATCCGGCCTTCTCGATCGCGCTGATGATCACCTCCAGCGCCTCCTCGTTGGACTCCAGATCGGGAGCGAAGCCGCCCTCGTCGCCGACGGCCGTGGACAGGCCCCGATCGTTCAGGACCTTCTTGAGCGTATGAAACACCTCGGCCCCATAACGCAATGCTTCGCGGAAGCTCGGCGCGCCCACGGGCAGAATCATGAATTCCTGGATATCCAGGCTGTTGTTGGCATGAGCGCCACCGTTGATGATATTCATCATGGGCACGGGCATGACGGGCTCGCGGCCCTTGCCCAGGTACTTGTACAGCGGCTCACGAGCGTCCGCGGCTGCGGCGTGCGCATTCGCGAGTGAAATCGCAAGCAGTGCATTAGCGCCCAACCGGCCCTTCGTGTCCGTGCCGTCGAGCTCGATCATTCGGGCATCAATTCCCGCCTGATCGCGCGAATCACGTCCGAGGAGCGCCTGCTTCAGCACTGTGTTCACGTGCTCGACAGCCTTCAACACGCCTTTGCCGCCATAGCGCTTCTTGTCTCCATCGCGCAGTTCCACCGCCTCGCGGGTACCTGTGGAAGCACCTGATGGGACGGCCGCGCGCCCCAGCACGCCCGACTCGAGTACGACGTCCGCCTCGACCGTGGGATTGCCGCGGGAATCGATGATCTCGCGGCCGCGGATATCCTTGATTCGGCTCATAACAAACTTTCCTCGAAGGGGTTGGCTTTGACTGCTCGATCGAGCTCTTTGAGTGTCCTCAGCAGAGGTTCCATGCGTCCGAGCGGCCACGCATTCGGGCCATCGGACAACGCTTTGGAAGGATCGGGATGGGTTTCCATGAAAAGACCCGCGATGCCGGACGCCACCGCTGCGCGCGCCAGCACAGGAATGAATTCACGCTGGCCACCCGAGGCCGAGCCCTGCCCGCCGGGCAATTGCACCGAGTGCGTGGCGTCGAACACGACTGGACAGCTCGTATCGCGCATGATCGCGAGCGAGCGCATGTCCGAAACGAGATTGTTGTATCCGAAGGAGAACCCGCGCTCGCACACCATGATGTCAGGATTGCCGGTGGAGCGGGCCTTGTCCACCACGTTCTTCATTTCCCACGGCGACAGGAACTGGCCCTTCTTGATGTTGACGGGCTTGCCGGCAGCAGCCGCGCTCAGAATGAAATTCGTCTGCCTGCATAGAAATGCGGGCGTCTGCAGCACGTCGACGACTGCGGCAACCTCTGCCATCGGCGTATCTTCGTGCACGTCGGTCAACACGGGCACACCCACGGCACTGCGCACATCGGCGAGGATCTTCAGACCCTCGTCAATTCCGGGCCCGCGATAGCTCTTGCTCGAGGAGCGGTTCGCCTTGTCGTAGGAGGCCTTGAACACGAACGCAATCCCAAGCCGGCTCGTGATTTCCTTCAGCCGGCCGGCAATTTCCTGCGTGAGGGTCGGACCCTCGATCACGCACGGCCCGGCAATCAGAAAGAACGGTTTCTGCAGTCCGACTTCAAACCCGGCGAGTTTCATGCACCGGCCGCTTGCGGGAGCTGGGCTGCCCTGTGCGCACGCGCCGCACGGATGAACCCGGTGAACAGCGGATGGCCATCCCGCGGCGTGGAGGTGAACTCGGGATGAAACTGCGTGGCAACGAACCAGGGATGATTCGTGAGCTCGATCACTTCCACCAGGTTGTCCCGTGAGAAGCCCGAGAACCGCAGACCGGCCTGGCGGAACCGGTCCAGGTAGTTATTGTTGAACTCGTAGCGATGGCGATGCCTTTCCATGATGATGTCTTTCGCGAAGATATCCCGCGCGCGTGTCCCGGCGCCGAGAACGACTTCCTGGGCGCCGAGGCGCATGGTCGCCCCTTTTGCCGACTCGTCGGATCGCGTCTGAATGCCGCGCGCCTGATCCTGCCACTCCGAGATCATTGCAATGACCGGATATGGCGTTGCGCGATTGAACTCCGTGCTGTTCGCGTCCGAGAGTCCCAGCACGTGGCGGCCGTACTCGACGATCGCGACTTGCATGCCGAGGCAGATACCGAGATACGGTACCCCCTGCTCACGCGCGTAGCGGACCGCCTGGATCTTCCCCTCGATTCCGCGTTCACCGAAGCCACCGGGCACCAGAATCGCATCCATGCCTTCGAGAGCGTGAGTACCATGCTGCTCGATGTCCGTGGACTCGATGTAGTGAATGTTGACGCGCGTGCGGCTCTTCAAACCGCCGTGCATCAGAGCTTCGTGCAGTGATAAATACGAGTCGCGGATCTGCACGTACTTGCCGACCATCGCGATGTCAACCTGCCCGTCGGGATTGGCCTTGGCGCTCACGACCTGCCGCCACTCAGCGAGATCGGTGGGAGGCACCTCCAGGCGCAGCTTATCGACGACAATGTCATCCAGCGCCTGTTCACGGAACAACAGCGGAATCTTGTAGATATCGTCGGCGTCGATTGCGGAGATGACCGCGCGCTCTTCGACGTTGGTGAACAGGGCGATCTTGCGCCGCTGCTCTTCCGGCAAGGGGTGCTTGCTCCTACAAAGAAGAATGTCAGGCTGTATGCCGATGCCGCGCAGCTCTTTCACCGAATGCTGCGTGGGCTTGGTCTTGATCTCACCCGATCCGCCGACCACGGGCACCAGTGTCAGGTGCATGTAGACGCAGTTGTTTCGGCCGAGCTCCACACCGAGTTGCCGGATGGCTTCCAGGAACGGCAGCGATTCGATGTCTCCGACAGTACCACCGATCTCGACCATACAGACATCCGACCCATCTGCCCCGAGCTTGATGCTCCGCTTGATCTCATCCGTAATGTGCGGAATCACCTGCACCGTGGCGCCGAGATAATCGCCGCGCCGCTCTTTTGCGATGACGCGCTCGTAGATGCGGCCGGTGGTGAAGTTACTGTTACGTCCGGTCGTCGTGCGCACGAAGCGCTCGTAGTGACCTAGATCCAGGTCGGTTTCGGTGCCGTCCTGCGTGACGAACACCTCGCCGTGCTGGAACGGGCTCATCGTGCCCGGATCCACGTTGATATAGGGGTCGAGCTTGACCATGGCGATCTTGAGGCCACGGGCCTCCAGGATCGCGCCGAGAGAAGCGGCGGCGATGCCCTTGCCCAACGAGGACACGACACCACCGGTGACGAATACAAAGCGCGTCATAAAAGTTTTTGAAGGATTTCCGTCGCGAAGAACGAGCCGGTAACGAGCCGTGAAGGCTGATGAACGACGGGCGGACAAGTTACCACAAGTGACGCTTCCCTGCGACCCTATCCGTGCGGCCGTTCGTCAACTCGCCCCGTTGCGCGCGCGAGGACTGTGAATAAGTCGGCCTCGATGGGCGGCGCCGGGGGTGATCTGGATGGACTCGTCGAGCCACAGGGAGCCCACCGCAAGGAGCGTTGCGCCCGAAAAAAGGAGCGGAAGGCGCGCCCGCTCCGCAATCGGCAGGTGAGACTCCTGCAGTAAGCTCTTGAGTGTGCGACGTGGACCGCCGCGCCGCGGCCGCAGACGCTCGCCCCCCTGTCGATTGCGGACTGTCACGGTTGCGGGCAGCGCGTCCAGATCGATCGGTCCGTGGGGATCGGCCTTTAGCTCGAGCGTGCCTCCGGCATTGGGCAGCTCGAGAACGGGTGCACTTCGCCACTGCCAGTCAATCGTGGGTGGATCGGGCGCTCGATGCGCGTCGGTGGCGCGGTGCGTGTCGGTAGTGCCTCGATGCACATCGATGCCTCGGCGCACGTCGCCACCTCGACGTACGTTGGTGCCTCGGCCCGCATCGGCCGCTCGATGCACGATCGACAGCACATCCGCATGACGCTGCACCTGGACGTCACCCCAGACGACGCGCGGACTCGAATCAGGCCGCGCATCGATCACCGGGCCGGCCAGTTCCTCCAACCGCGAAGTATCGGGCACCCTCGCGCCCGACCTCGCAATCCAGAATCGCAGTGCATTGCGCCGCCGATCCGGCTGCAGCGCACGCAGCGCCGGAACAAACAACTCCGCGCCGCTGGAAGCGCGCTCCACATCGCTCCGCGCGATCATATCCAGGAGACGCTGGCCCTCCGCCGCATGCCGCGCGCTGCGCGAAACTGCAGATCCGACACCCTGCCAGCGCTCCCGAATCAGCGGAAGCACCCGCCTTCGCAAATAGTTACGGTCGAGAGTCTCATCGGAGTTTGTATCGTCGTCCACCCAGCTCAATCCCGCGCCGCGCACCCACTGCTCCAGCTCGGCGCGCGAACGCGACAGCAGCGGCCGCGCAAGCCAGCCTCCGGCGAAGGAAGCGATGTCAGGCATCGCAGCGAGACCCGCCATCCCGGCACCGCGAAACAATTGCAACAGAACGGTCTCCAGCTGATCGTCTTCCTGGTGTGCCGTCAGCAGAAACTCGCCCGCTTCGAGCACCCGCGCCAACACCGCATAGCGCGCATCGCGCGCGGCCGCTTCCAACGAAACACCAGTCGGCCGCACCACTTTCGCCGCAAGCACCTCGAGCTGCACACCGAGCTCACGCGCCAGAGCGCGGCAATGCTGGCTCCACCTGGAAGCGTTCGGATGCAGTCCGTGATTCACGTGAACCGCTCGCACCCGCAATCCCTTCGGCCGATTCGCAGCCAGCGCCGCAAGCAGCGCCGTCGAATCAACTCCGCCACTGAAGGCGACGATGAGCCGGATATCGGGGAAGCCCGGCAGCAGGTCAGCCAAGCGGGATTCAAGCCACTGCGGGCCGAACGGTTGCGTGGCCCTCACCCCAAGGAAGTTATTCCGAGGTCTCGGAGAACACGCCGAACGATGCGATGCGGGCCGAACGGGCCGCGCGCAGCTCGTCGCGAGGCATGGCCTCGAGCTGATCGAGGTGGCGAATGATGGCGGCCTTGAGGCGTTGCGCAGTCTCGAGCGGATCACGATGCGCGCCGCCCAGCGGCTCCTCGACCACTTCGTCGACCAACGAGAGTTTGTTGAGTTTCTCCGCGGTGAGATTCAGCGCATCCGCCGCCGCTTCCTTCTTGTCCTGGCTCTTCCAGAGGATGGAAGCGCAACCTTCCGGCGAAATCACCGAGTACGTGCTGTATTGAAGCATCAGCAACCGATCGCACACGCCGATGGCGAGCGCTCCGCCCGAACCCCCCTCGCCCGTCACGACGGTGATGATAGGCACACTGAGCACTGACATTTCGAACAAGTTGCGCGCGATCGCCTCGCTCTGCCCGCGCTCTTCCGCGCCGACGCCCGGGTACGCCCCCTGAGTGTCGATCAGAGTCACGAGCGGCAAACCGAATCGCTCGGCCAGCCTCATCAGCCGCAAGGCCTTGCGATACCCCTCAGGTTTGGGCATGCCGTAATTCCGGCGCACACGCTCCTTGGTGTCGCGGCCTTTCTGGTGACCAATGATCATGACGGCGCGAGCGTCGAGCCTTCCCAGACCGCCGACGATGGCAAGGTCGTCGGCATACATCCGATCCCCGTGCAACTCGTTGAAGTCGCTGAAAATCGACTGGAC
Source organism: Gammaproteobacteria bacterium (assembly GCA_028293745.1). Classification (GTDB taxonomy): domain Bacteria; phylum Pseudomonadota; class Gammaproteobacteria; order Steroidobacterales; family Steroidobacteraceae; genus 13-2-20CM-66-19. Next base: position 5,635 of record JAQGOF010000259.1, read on the forward strand.
ATAATCCAACGTGTAGGGACGGTGCGGATGGCGCGCGAGCTGGGTGATCTGCCAGGGCGTGAGAGCGGCGAAGATGCTGGTCGTGAGCTGGCGGCTCTTCGCCTGCAGGCGGTTGATCTCGTCCTGGATGTTGACCTCGGACTCCGAGGTGACGTGTTTCAGCTCCTCGATCTTCGCTTCGAGCTCAGCGATGGGTTGTTCGAAATCCAGGAAGGCAACGGCCATGTAGTGTTTACCGAGATATCAGGCTGGCGGGAGGTTACGGTAGCGGGGCTCACGGAGCAAACGGGGGCTGGCGAGGTGATCGCCCCGTTCCGGAGAGCTGCGGTTCACGTCTACGAGCAACGTCTAGCGGCCGTCCGCGAAGGAGGCGCTGGCACCACCGGGCGGAGCACCATAGACCACCTGCACTGAGCCGCGCCCGACGAGACTCTCGAGCTTTTCGAGCAACTCGCGGCTTGCGCGCACCGTCCACTCCGGCCCCAGGGTCAAGGCGCCGCAGGCCCCCGAGCCGGTGTATTCGACGGTGATCGGGCAGGGTCCGGGGCGAAACGGCGTCAGGATTTCAGCGAGCCTGCCGAGCAGAGCCGCAGAATCAGGGCGCGCTGGCCACTTGAGCACCACGCGGCGCGCCTGCTGTTCCCGAACCTTGTCGAGCTCGGTGATCTTGCGCGCGGACAGACGCCAGGAGTCGCTGAACTCATCGAAGCGAAGCGATCCCTCCACCAGCACCAGCGCGTCCTTGGAGACCAGATCGCGGTAACGCTGAAAGACATCCTCGAACAGCGTGACCTCGAGCCGGCCCGTACGGTCATCGAGATTGAGAATGGTGCGCGGGCCGCGCTTTTTGACCTCATCGATCAGGCCCGCCACGGTGACCGTCTTACCGCCGCCGAAACGCACCGTCTCCATGGGCCTGTCGCTGATCAGATCGCCGATCCTATGCGTGACGAAGCGGTTCAAGCCCGCTTCGAACTGCGCAATCGGGTGGCCCGTGAGATATAACCCGAGAGTCTCCCGCTCGCCCTGCAGCCGAACGGTTTCGCTCCAGTCGGGCGCTTCCGGTGTTCGCAGCGGGACTATGACCGGCGCCCGATCATCGGCCGCCAGCCCGAACATGTCGTTCTGACCGGCCTGATGCGCCTTGGAATTCTGGTCCCCGAGCTGGATGGCCGTGGGCAGCCGCTGCATGAGCGTTGCGCGATTCGCGCCCAGACCATCCAGGCTGCCTGAGCGGATGAGGGCTTCGAGCACACGCCGGTTGACCTTCTGCAGATCCAACCGCCGGCACAAGTCTTCGATGCTCCTGTAGGGCCCGTGCGCGTTGCGCTGCGCCAGCAGCTCCTCGACCGCGCCCCGCCCCACACCGCGCACCGCACCCAAGCCATACCGGATGGTCCGCTCGCCCCCGGCGGCAAACTCGTAGAGCGAGTGATTGACATCAGGCGGCTTCACCTGCATCCCGATGTCGGCACATTCCATGATCAGCGTGACCACCTTGTCGGTGTGGTCCATGTCCGCGGACAACACGGCTGCCATGAAAGCGGCCGGGTAGTGGGCCTTCAGATACCCTGTCTGGTACGAGAGCAGCGCGTAGGCGGCGGAATGTGACTTGTTGAATCCGTAGCCGGCGAACTTCTCCATGAGATCGAAGATGTGCGCGGCGAGCTGCGGCACGACGCCGCGCTCCACCGCGCCGTCCACGAAGATGGAGCGCTGTTTCGCCATCTCCTCGGGCTTTTTCTTGCCCATCGCCCGCCGCAACAGGTCGGCGCCGCCGAGCGTGTAGCCGGCCAGCACCTGGGCGATCTGCATGACCTGCTCCTGGTACAGGATCACGCCATACGTGGGCTCGAGCACCGGCTTCAGGCTCGGATGCAGATAGTCGATCGGGCCATCGATCTTGCCGTGCTTGCGGTCGATGAAGTCATCGACCATGCCCGACTGCAGCGGACCCGGCCGGAACAGCGCGACGAGCGCCACGATGTCGCCGAATCGGTCCGGCTGCAGGCGGCGCACGAGATCCTTCATGCCGCGCGACTCGAGTTGGAAGACCGCCGTCGTGCTGCAGGCCTTGAGCAGCGCGAAAGTCTTCGGGTCGTCCATCGGCACGGTGTTGACATCCAGCGGCGGCTCGCCCCTTCCTGCCCGGATGCCATTGATGATCTTGAGCGCCCAATCGATGATGGTGAGTGTGCGCAGACCCAGGAAGTCGAACTTCACCAGTCCCGCCGCTTCGACGTCGTCCTTGTCGAATTGCGTGACCACGTTGCTGCCGGCTTCGTCGCAGTACAGGGGCGCGAAGTCAGTCAGCACGGAGGGCGCGATGACGACACCGCCGGCGTGCATGCCCGCATTGCGAGTCAGGCCTTCGAGGGAGCGCGCCAGATCAATCATGTTCTTGATCTCCTCCTCCGTGTCATACAGGCGCTTGAGCTCGGGTTCCTTGGTCAGCGCATCATCCAGGGTGATGCCCAGCTCGAACGGAATGAGCTTCGCTATCTTGTCGACGTAGCCATAGCTCATGCCCAGGACACGGCCGACGTCGCGCACCACTGCCTTCGCAGCCATGGTGCCGTAGGTGATGATCTGGGAAACACGCTCGCGGCCGTATTTCACGGCCACGTAGTCGATGACCCGGTCGCGGCCATCCATGCAGAAGTCGACGTCGAAGTCGGGCATGGAGACGCGTTCCGGATTGAGAAAGCGCTCGAACAGGAGGTCGTGCGCGATCGGATCCAGATCGGTAATGCCGAGACTGTAGGCGACCAGCGAGCCCGCGCCCGAGCCACGTCCGGGACCTACGGGGACGCCATTCTCACGGGCCCAGCGGATGAAGTCGGCAACGATGAGGAAGTAACCCTCGAAGCCCATCTGGCAGATGACATCCAGCTCGAGGCGCAGGCGCTCGTGGTAATCGGATCGATCGGCCTCCGATCGAGCGGCTCCCGATGGATCGGTCATCGAGGCGAGACGCTGCTGCAACCCGCGATCACTCTCGTCGCGCAGGAACTGTGCCGTGGTCAGCCCCTCGGGGACGGGGTATTGCGGCAGGCGCACTTCACCCAGCTTGAGCACCAGGCTGCAGCGTTGTGCAATGCCAACCGAGTTGGCCAGCGCTTCGGGCACATCCGCAAACAGCGCCGCCATCTCCTGGGGCGTGCGCAGATACTGCTGTTGTGTATAGCGCCGCTGCCTGCCCGAATCGGCGAGCAGCGCACCGTCATGAATACAAACCCGCGCCTCGTGCGATTCAAAATCGTCGCTCTTCAGAAAGCGTACGTCGTTGGTCGCGACGACGGGCACACCGCGGCGGCTCGCGAGCGAGACGGATGCCGCGATGTAAGCCTCTTCGTCTGGACGCCCGAGACGCTGCAGCTCGATATAGAAGCGATTGTCGAACACCTCGAGCCACTGATCGAGCGCCCTCTCTGCCTCGCGCTCACGCGCATTGACGAGCGCGCGGCCCATGTCACCTTCCGTTGCGCACGACAACGCGATGAGACCATCAACACTCTCGCGCGACAACCAGCTGCGATCAACCGTAGGAATGCCTCGCTGTTGGCCTTCGAGATAGGCACGGCTGACGAGGCGTGTGATGTTTCGATATCCGCGTTGCGACTGACAGAGCAGTGTCAGCCGCGATGGCTGCTGCCGCTCGCCCGTTTCACGGACGAGTAGGTCGACACCGATGATGGGTTTCACACCACGCGCCAGCGCGGCGCGGTAGAACTTCACCATCGCGAACAGATTGCTCTGGTCGGTCACGGCGACCGCATTCATGCCGGCCGCGGCCGCGGCGTCGACGAGCTCTGGCACGCGCACCACGCTGTCGATGAGCGAGTATTCAGTATGCAGCCGCAGGTGAACGAACTCAGCCATCAATCGGCACCAACACCCGCGAAAGCGAGCCTGACGGGGCTGAATGATCTGCGGTGCAGCGGCGAAGGCTCCTTGCGCGTCAGCGCCTCCAGATGCGCCGGTGTGCAGTAACCCTTGTGGGCTGCCAGGTGGAAACCCGGATAGCACACATCGAGCTTCTCCATCATCGCATCCCGGTAGGTTTTTGCGAGGATGGAGGCAGCACTGATGGCGGCAACGCATGCGTCGCCCTCGATGATGGCTTCGACTGTGCAGCCCAGCCGCAGGTCATCGAGGCGAGGCAACTGGTTTCCATCGACCTGGACGTGCGTGGGACATACCGGCAAACGCAACAGCGCGCGGCGCATCGCGAGAAATGTTGCGCCCAGGATGTTGAGGCTGTCGATCTCGTCGCGATCCGACCAGGCCACTGCCCAGGCCAACGCGCGCTCGCGGATGATTGGTGCGAGTCGCTCCCGCTCCTCGACGGGCAAGACCTTCGAGTCTGCGAGGCCGTGTATGCGGCGGCGCGGATTGAGAATCACGGCCGCGGCGACGACCGGCCCGGCAAGCGGCCCCCTGCCTGCCTCGTCAACACCCGCACAGCGTACCCCCTCACCGCGCCTTCGAATGCCGAACAGCTTCACGGACCACCCAACGACGATGGACCCCGCACGAGCTCGAGAATCGCCGTGCCTGCGCGCTCGGCGCCGCCGCGCCGCAATGCCTCGTGCACCCTGCGAAACTCGCGGCCGAGCTCGCTCACATGCCGAGCGTCTTCAATCTCATGCAGCAGCGCCGCGCCGAGCGCAGCGCCGCTGACTTCTTCCTGCAAGAATTCAGGCACCAGCCGCCGTCCCGCGAGAAGGTTGGGTTGCGAGAAGTATCGTACCTTGACCAGCCCGAGTGTGCGCAGCAACCACGCAGTCACCGCACTGAACCGATAGGCCACCACCATCGGCCGTCCAGTGAGTAGCGTCTCGAGGGTAGCTGTCCCCGAGGCGACGATGACCGCGTTGGCGGCGGCGAGTGCGCGCTGCGCCTGGCCATCCAGCAGAGCAATGGGTGGAGTGCCCGGCAGCGCGGCGACCTGGCGCTGGAAGGCACCACGGACCCGGGCGGACGCCATGGGCGCGATGAACTGGATATCGGGGCGGCGGCTGGCGATCCAGGCGGCCGCGGCCGTGAAGTCAGCTCCGAGCCGCTCGACCTCGCTCATGCGGCTGCCCGGCAAAAGCGCGACTACAGTCGCTTCGGAGTCAATTCCCAATTCCCGGCGAGCAGCTTGGGCGTCGACTTCAAGTGGAATCTGATCTGCCAGAGGATGGCCCACAAACACGGCCTGCACACCCTGCTGCGAATAGAAATCGGTTTCGAACGGCAACAGGCACAACACCAGGTCGCAGGCTTTGTTGATGGTGCGGACCCGACCCTGGCGCCAGGCCCAGACCTGGGGGCTGACGTATTGAACGGTCTTGAGGCCTCGCGCCTTGAGCCGCTTCGCCAATCCTAAGTTGAACTCAGGCGAGTCGATACCGACAAACACGTCCGGCTGGGCCGACAAGAAGCGCTGGACCAGCGAGGCACGCAGGCGCAGAAGCCTCGGAAGATGATGCAGAACCTCCAACAGGCCCATCACGGCCAACTCATCGGCGGAGGCCCACGCTTCGCATCCCGCGGCGATCATCTTCGGGCCAGCTACGCCGAAGCACTTCACGTCGGGGACGTGCGCGCGCAGGACGGTGATCAGAGCCGCACCGAGCGTGTCGCCGGAGGATTCGCCAGCCACTATGCCGACGCGAAGAGGCGCCGCGGCAATCATGCCGCAGGACTCATCGTACGATGCTACGGGTTGAGCTGACGATGAAATCGACGAATGCCTTGATCTCGACGCGAGTCGCACACAGCGGCTTCAATTTCTCGAGAGCATCCGCCAGCTTCAGGTCCGAACGATATAGAACACGGTACGCGTTGCGGATGTTCCTGACCTGCTCCTCGTCGAAGCCGCGTCGCTTCAAGCCTTGCGCGTTGACCATGTGAGGCTGAGCGGGATTGCCCGCGACCATCACGTACGGAGGTACATCGCGTTGGACGATGGCGCCGCCGGCCAGGAAAGCGTGCGCCCCGATCTTCACGAACTGGTGCACCGCAGTCAGACCACCGAGGATGACCCAATCGCCAATCTCGACGTGTCCAGCCAACGCAGCGCAGTTCGCGAATACTACCTTGTCACCGACGATGCAATCGTGTGCGACATGCGAATACGCCATGAAGAGATTGTCATTACCGATGCGTGTGACGCCGCCGCCTTGCATGGTCCCGCGGTTGACCGTGGAACTCTCTCGAAACACATTCCGGTCGCCAATCTCGAGCCGGGTGGGCTCGCCGTTGTATTTTTTGTCCTGGGGCGCATCACCGATGGAAGCGAACTGAAAGAACCGATTCTCGGCCCCGATCCGCGTGGGACCGTTGATGACGACGTGAGGGCCGACAATGCTACCGGGACCGATTTCCACGCCCGGGCCAATGATGCTGAAGGGTCCCACGGTCACATCCGCCGCAAGCTGTGCCTGCGGCGAAACCAGGGCATGCGGATCGATCACTTCCCAGTCTCCGGCGCCACCATAATGTCCGCGTGCGCGACCTCGGTCTCGCCGACGAGCGCAGTCGTGGAAAATCGCCAGATGCCCTTCAGGGCGCGTTCGAGGTTTGCGATCAGCACGAGCTGATCGCCCGGCTCGACCGGCTTGCGGAAGCGGGCCTTGTCGATCCCGACGAAATAGAATTTCGTATCGTGATTGGGCACGACGCCCGCGGTCACGAAGGCCAGTATGCCTGCCGACTGCGCGAGCGCCTCGACGATCATGACGCCCGGCATCAAGGGACGCCCGGGAAAATGCCCGGGAAAAAACGGCTCGTTGTACGTTACGTTCTTGAGCGCGCGGATGCTCTTTCCGGGGATGCATTCGAGCACCCGGTCCACCAGCAGAAAGGGATAACGGTGCGGCAGCAGCCGCACGATCTCGTTGATATCAAGTGTTATCGGGTCGGTCATCATCCTCATCCTGTTCGGAGCCTGCAACGCCTTCGAGTTTCTTGACCCGTTGCACCAGTGACTCGAGATTGCGCACGCGAGCGACCTGCCGGCGCCAAACCTTGGATTCTGTAATGGGAAGACCACTGGAGTAAACGCCCGGACCGGCGAGCGAGCGGCTGACCATGCCGAAGCCGGTGATGACCACCTGGTCGCCGATCGTGAGGTGACCCGCGATTCCACAGGCCCCGCCGATGATGCAGTGCTTCCCGATCACGGTGCTGCCGGAGATCCCGGTGCAGCCTGCAATCACCGTGTGAGCACCTACGCGGACGTTGTGACCCAGCTGGATCTGGTTATCGAGCTTGACGCCCTCCTCGACCACCGTGTCTTCAATGGCCCCCCGGTCAATCGTGGTGTTGGCTCCGATCTCCACATCGGTGCCGATCCGCACTGAGCCGACCTGCGGCACCTTGATCCACCTACCCTGCTCCAGCGCAAATCCAAACCCATCGCCACCAATCACGGCGCCGGGCTGGATCACCGTGCGGGCACCAATGGTCACTCCGTGGCACAACGTCACGCTGGCTATCAGACGCACGTCTTCGTCCAACGTCACGTCTTCCTCAACGATGCATCTCGGTCCGACGTACACGCGCGGTCCCACAACCGCACGATCACCGACCATCGCCAGTGGGCCAATGTGAGCCGTGGAATCGATGCGTGCAGTAGGCGACACGAACGCGGAAGCGTGCACGCCCGGTGGATGCGCGGGGCCCGGATGCAACAACTCCGTGATTCGCGCAAAGGTCGCGCGCGGGTTGTCGCAGATCAACGCGGCGGTTGGGCAGCTATCAGCGGCCGAACGGTCGAGCAGGACCACTGCCGCGCGCGTCGCGGACAACTCGCGCCGGTTGCGCGACTCCGACAAAAACGCCACCGACTGACTGTCAGCGTTCGCAAGCGTGCCGACACGCTCGACGAGCGTGTCGGGATTGCCGCGAAGCTCACAGCCAAATCGAACAGCGAGTTCCCCGAGCGAAACGGCCATATCGCCGCACCGGCGGCTGACTTTTACTTACCGGGAGGCTTCGCCGGCGCAGGCGCCGCAGCAGGCGCTGCAGCAGGCGCTGCAGCCTTCGCCCGCGAAGCCGACCCCGTGCCGGGGTTGGCTTGAAGCTGCGCCAGAATGGCCGGCGTAATGTCGATGGTCGGAGTCGTGTAGATCACCCCGTCCGCAATGACCAGGTCGAAATTCTGCGCTTTGGCGTAGATGCGCACCTGCTCGATCAGCGTCTTCTGCAGACGTGACATCTCTTCGTTGCGGCGAGCATTGAAATCGTCCTGTACTTCCGTCTGCTTTCGTTGCAGCTCGCGATAGCCGTCACGCAGATCCTTTTCGGCATTGGTGCGCTGATCCTGAGCCATGGTCGCGCCGTCTTTCTGCAGCCTGTCTTCCTTGGCCTTCAAAGAGGCCTGCTGGTTCTGCAAATCCCGCTGCCGGGGTGTGAACTCCGTCCGGATGGAGTCCAGCGCAGACTTGGCCTGCGGCGATTCCTCGACCAGCCGGCCGTAATCCACGACGCCGATTTTCAGCTCCGCCCATGCAGGGGATGCGCTCAACGCCCCCACCGCTGCCACGAGCCCGATTGTCCACCGACCGAGCCCTCGATTGGCCCATTGATTGACCCATTTGAAACTCATCACGCCCCACCCACCTCGAATGATCCGCCTATTGTGGCCTAAAACGCCTGTCCAATGGAGAATTGGAAGACTTCCGTTTCGTCTCCAAAGCTGTTCGTCAGGTTGCTGCGCTTTGCATTCAGCGGCACCCCCAGGCTGAATCGGAAGAGTCCCAGGGGGGCCAGCCACTGGACGGAGACGCCCGCCGAGCGCTTCAGGTCATTGAAACTGAAATTGTAATTGGCCGGGCTGACGAGGTCCGGGCCATAGAATTTCAGGTTGCTGGTGGAGAAGACGTTGCCCATGTCGAAGAACAGGCTCACCCGGGCCGTGCTGCGCCACTTGGAGGGCATCGGCAGGATGATCTCGTTCCGGTTGACCACCTTCATATTGCCGCCGTACGGATTGCCGAACTGGTCCTTGGGTCCCAGGCGGCTTTCGCGGTAGCCCCGGATGTCGTCCGGGCCGCCGGCAAAGTAATTGCGATAGGGAGGCAAAGCCGTGGTTTTGCCCAGGGGGGCACCGTAATCCAGCGTGAAGCTGAACGAGTAGGTGACGGGCCCGTAGATTGGCACGTATTGCAGGAAGCTGTAGTTCCCCACCCAGTACTGCACATCGCTGCCGGGGATGGTGGTCGAGAGAGACACCGTCTGGCGCATGCCACGATCCGCAAACAGCGTGCGGTTTCGAGTGTCCCAGCCCCAACCCAGCAGCGCCTCGGCGGCCTTGAAGTTGGTTCCGTAGAACACGTACTCGTTGTTCGTCTGATCCTGGTGCGCGATACGCTGGTACGAATGGCCGTTCTGCTGCACCCACTGCTGGGCCTGCAAGGCGCTGCCCAGCGAATTGGTCAGCAGCTGTGAGCTGTCCACCGTGCCACCGACCCGCAAGTACTGGTACTCGGTCAGCGGGTAGTCGAAGGTCACTCCGCCGCTGACGGTCTTCGATGAGAAATTGGACGATGAAGACACGAACTGCGTGACGTCGCGGTAGGTCAGGGACTCCGTCCGCGACACGCCATCGATGCTCGTGTACGGGTTCGTGTGCGACAGGCTGTATACCTTGCTGAAGGCACCGCCGTTCAGCTCCACGGCGATGCGCTGCCCGGTGCCGAGGAAGTTCGCATCGGTATAGCTGCCGTTGAGCTGGAATTTGTACGTCTCGGAATAACCGATACCGCCGCCCAGCTGCGCGCTCGGGCCTTCTTCGACCTTGAAGTCCACATCCACCAGGTCAGGCGAACCGGCCACCGGAGTCGTTTCGAACTTGACGTCCTTGACATACGGCAGACGCTGCACGCGCTGCTTGGAGCGCTCCAGCGAGGTGTTGGAAAGCCAGCCGCCCTCGAGCTGCCGCATTTCGCGGCGCAGAACTTCGTCGTTGATGCGGTTCGACCCGGAGAACGTGATGTTGCGGACATACACGCGGTTGCCCGGATCGATGAAGAATGTCAGCGACACCTGGTGGGTCGCATTGTCCGGCGTCGGCACCGGGTCCACCTTGGCGAACGCATAGCCATCCTGGCCCAGGCGATTCTGGATGAGCTCCTGGGTAGTGGTGATCAGCTTGTGGTTGAAAGTCTGTCCCGGCTGCACCACCAGGAGTTTCTCGAGCTCCGCTTTGGGCACGACGAACGTGCCTGCAAGCTTCACCTCGGACACCTTGAACACCTCGCCTTCCTCGAGGTTCACGGTGATGAAGATGTCGTCCTTCTCGGGAGCGATGGCCACCTGCGTGGAATCGATCTGGAAGTTCGCGTAGCCCCGGTCCATGTAGTAGTTGCGAAGCTTCTCGAGGTCACCCTGGAGGGACTCGCGCGAGTAGCGGTCATCCTGTTTGTACCAGGACTTCCAGTTCGGGGTCTTCAGCTCGAACGTGTCCAGCACGTCCTTCTGCTTGTAGGCGTGGTTGCCGACGAGGTTGATCTGACGGATCTTGGCGCGCTTGCCTTCCTTGATCTCGATCTTGATCTTCACCCGGTTG
>JAQGOF010000007.1 GCA_028293745.1 Gammaproteobacteria bacterium
AGGCGCGTCTAGCCATCACCATCGCTCAGGAAGGCGGCATTGGCGTCATCCACAAGAGCATGACGATTGAGGCACAGGCGCAGGAAGTCGGCCGCGTAAAGAAATTCGAGAGCGGAGTCATCAAGGACCCCATCACGGTTTCTCCCAACATGTCGATCCGCGACGTCCTGGACCTCACGCGCTCGCGTGGAATTTCAGGTGTGCCGGTGGTCGTCGGCAAGTAGGCAGTGGGCATCGTTACCCACCGCGATCTTCGCTTCGAGGACAAGCTCGACGCACCCGTCTCGTCAGTCATGACTCCTAAAGAGCGGCTGATCACAGTGCGCGAGAACGCGCCGAAGGAAGACGTTCTCGCTCTCCTGCACAAATACCGCATCGAGAAGGTGCTGGTCGTGAATGGGGATCACGAGTTGGTCGGCATGATCACCGTGAAGGACTTCCAGAAGGCCACGGAATTCCCGCGCGCCTGCAAGGATGATGGCGGTCGCCTGCGGGTTGGCGCAGCCGTTGGAACGACACCCGATACTATCGATCGCGTCGCTGCCTTGCGCGAATCTGGAGTCGACCTCGTTGTTGTCGACACCGCGCATGGTCACTCCAAGGGCGTGATCACGATGGTCGAGCGGATCAAAGCCAGGTGGCCCGACCAACAGGTCATGGCGGGCAACATCGCGACGGCGGAAGCCGCACGCGCCCTGGTCGATGCAGGCGCAGATGCAGTCAAAGTCGGTATCGGGCCGGGCTCGATCTGCACGACTCGCATCGTGGCCGGCGTGGGCGTACCGCAGATCTCCGCAGTAGCCAACGTCGCAGAGGCGTTACGCGATACGGACGTGCCGGTCATATCGGACGGCGGCATCCGTTTCTCAGGCGATATCGCGAAGGCGCTGGTGGCCGGCGCGCATGCGGTGATGATCGGCAGCCTGTTTGCGGGCACCGAAGAATCGCCCGGCGAGGTTGAGCTGTACCAGGGCGCATCCTACAAGTCATACCGTGGCATGGGATCTCTGGGCGCCATGGGCGAGCGTCACGGCTCGGCGGATCGATATTTCCAGGACGCTGCGACCGAGCTCGAGAAGCTGGTACCGGAAGGGGTTGAAGGGCGTGTACCGTACAAGGGCACCGTCGTTCAGATTCTTCACCAGCTTGCCGGCGGACTGCGTGCTGCAATGGGATATACCGGCAGCAAGGACATCCAGGAGATGCGTACTCGTCCCGTATTCGTGCGCATTACAAACGCCGGTGTACGTGAGAGTCACGTTCACGACGTCAGCATCACCAAAGAGGCCCCCAATTACAGGGCCTCGTAACTACAAACCGGAAAGATCCAGTTAGGCATCAGCGCTCGATGGCAAATGTTGCACGACAAACCGACTCACCCGTTCCTCATGCGGACATCCACGCCCACCGGATCCTGATCCTCGACTTCGGTGCCCAATACACCCAGTTGATCGCACGCCGGGTGCGCGAGTTGGGTGTGTATTGCGAGATACACCCCTGGGATATCTCGGACGACGAAGTCCGAGCCTTCAAGCCTCGCGGCGTAATCCTCTCGGGTGGCCCGGAATCCGTGACCGATGCCCAGCCTCCCAAGGCCCCGCAATCGGTGTTTACGCTCGGCGTACCGGTACTCGGCATCTGCTACGGCATGCAGACCATGGCGCAACAGCTGGGCGGAGGGGTGGCCGCCTCCACCGAACGCGAATTCGGCTATGCCGAGGTGACGATCACGGGCGCCTCGAAGCTGCTCGACGACATCGAAGACCGGCGCGATTCCAAGGGTTGTGCAGTGCTGGATGTCTGGATGAGCCATGGCGATCGGGTTGCCGCATTGCCCCAAGGCTTCGTTGTCACAGCCGCAACGGAAACCATTCCCTACGCAGCGATGACCGATGAAAACCGCCGTTTCTACGGTGTGCAATTTCATCCCGAAGTCACGCACACCCCGCAAGGTGCGCGCCTCTTGGAGCGGTTCGTGCGCGAGATATGCGGCAGCGACGCACTATGGAGCGTCGGCAACATCATTGAAGATGCAATCGAGCGTGTTCGTGTGCAAGTCGGCCAGGCCAAAGTTCTTTTGGGCCTCTCCGGCGGTGTGGACTCCTCGGTCGTCGCCGCGCTCCTTCATCGCGCGATCGGCGACCAGCTCGTGTGTGTATTCGTCGATCATGGACTGCTCCGTCTCGGCGAAGGCGACCAGGTGATGAGTACGTTCGCCGAGCACCTCGGCGTGCGCGTTATTCGGGTGGATTCCGAACAGCGCTTTCTGGCCGCGCTGGCGGGGGTAGCTGACCCTGAGCAAAAACGAAAGATCATCGGGCGCACATTCGTCGAGGTATTTGACGAGGAAGCCCACAAGTTGACGGGCGTTGGATTCCTCGCGCAGGGCACGATCTACCCGGACGTCATCGAGTCGGCGGGTGCACGGACCGGCAAGGCACACGTCATCAAGTCGCATCACAACGTCGGCGGCCTGCCCGAGCAGATGAAACTCAAGCTGGTCGAGCCTCTGCGGGAGTTGTTCAAGGATGAAGTGCGGCGCCTCGGAGTTGAATTGGGACTGCCGCGGGAGATGGTCTATCGGCACCCATTCCCGGGCCCGGGCCTGGGTGTGCGGATCCTGGGCGAGATCAAGAAAGAGTTCGCCGACCTGCTGCGCCGCGCCGACGACATCTTCATCAGCGAGTTGCGCAAACACGACCTGTACGATAAGACGAGCCAGGCATTCGCGGTGTTTCTACCCGTTCGCTCCGTCGGTGTCATGGGCGATGGCAGACGATATGACTATGTCGTCGCTCTGCGGGCCGTGGAGACCGTCGACTTCATGACCGCGCACTGGGCGCGTTTGCCCTACGAATTCCTGGAGCACGTCTCACGCCGGATCGTGAACGAAGTGTCTGGCATCTCGCGCGTGGTGTACGACATCTCCGGGAAGCCGCCGGCTACGATTGAGTGGGAGTAAGTTAAACACGCGTGCCCGTTCGGGCGCGTTCTTGGCTGCGACACTCTTCTGCGTTCACCATGGAGAGGGGGCTAACGGCCAGATGGAGCCATCCAAGCGCTCGCGGGCTAGGCCGCATTTTCAACGAGCGCTGTAACCTCAGAAAGCCATACGGCGCGTTGCTGAGCGGTGCTACCCGACACAGGCGCATACATGCATCTGATGACGCTGCTCACGCCGCACAGACCAAAGACGCAGTTCTTCCAGAGCATTTCAAGTGGATCGCCGAACGCCAGCGCCTCGCGCTCGGCTGACGTATTGGACGTGTTGACGACTATCGCAAGCCGTGCTCGGAGAAGACCAATAGGAACCCCTTCGAACCCAACTCCAGGGGGATAGGCGTATGCAGTGTTTAGCCGAAACACTCGGTCTATCCATCCCTTGAGAATGGCCGGAGGCTGACCCCACCAATTGGGGTGGAAAACGAGGATCAGATCGGCGCGAGCCAACTCTGAGCAGTGCTGCTCAACAAGTACGTTCGACGAGCTTACGTTGGCGTCTTCGCCGGTTGGTTGAACCGGGTCGAAGTGCTCGAGGTATAGATCGTGATACGCGATCTCGTAGCCTCGAGCGACGAGCACCCGCTCGGCGGCGGACGCCATGGCGTGACTCAGACTATCCGGGCTCGGATTGGCGACGACGATCAGGGCGAGCATGACTGCGGTCTCGTGCTTTTGGAACTAGGGTGGGCGCTGGAAGCAACTGGACCTCTCCCGGCACGCACGGCGGAGGGAATTTGACTCGGCGTGCACAGAGACAACCGACGACACTCGCGAACCAGGTGCGGCTGGTCGGCATAACCGGCCTCCGCGGCCAGATCCGCGGTCGAGTCTCCACTGCGATTCCTTGCAAGCTTCAGATACCGCTGAAATCGCAGGATTCGGTCGAGAGTCTTCGGTCCATACCCGAACGCCGCTTCAAACCGGCGACGCAACGTGCGTTCGCTCCAACCTAAGGCTGCCATGAGCCAGGGAACGAGGTGCGTTCCGGGCGGTGACCCTTTTGAAAGCAAGCGATGCGCCGCCAGCATGTCGGGGTCGGGCAAGCCAATAGACGCCGCCCGTCGCGCCAAAACGCTTTCAAGGGCGTTGATCGTCTGTTCGAGGCCGCTGGCTTCAATAGCTTCGTCGGACCGCAAAGCTGCCGGACTCAAGACTTCATCCAACCACACTCGTTCGTTGCAGAAATCGGACGCAGCGGCCTTCAGCCAGGTCGGTGCACTTCCAGGCTGAAATCGAAAACCTACCACCATCGATCCAGCCGCAAGCAATTCCGTCTTTGGGTCCCGATCGGGGCCAGCTACGCGCCAGACAGTTTGATTACCAGAAGGAAGTTCACCACACTTGTGGGATCGTTCTTCCCTACGTTTACGGCCGTCGATACCGTCGAGGCATCCGGCAGGCAGAAGAAATCTACACCCGGGACAGTGAGTAGAACAATGAAGCCGCGAATCACAATGCTTACGCTTGGTGTCGACGACCTCGAACGCGCCGTCAAGTTCTACCGGGACGGCCTGGGGTTCTCGACGGAAGGCATCATTGGAAAAGAATTCGAACACGGCGCAGTCGCATTCTTCGATCTCCAGGCCGGACTGAAGCTTGCGGTCTTTTCAAGGGATGACCTTGCCATCGACGCCGGAATTGCAAAGTCCGATCCAAATCCCACTGAATTCAGCATCGGTCATAATGTGCGAAAACGCGAGGAAGTCGACACGGTCATGGAAGAGGCCAGGTCCAACGGCGCACGGATTTTGAAGCCCGCCCGGGAGACATTTTGGGGTGGCTATGCCGGCTACTTTCAAGATCCTGACGGACACATGTGGGAGGTCGCGTGGAATCCGGCATTCCTTCCTGAGGATTGAACCAGGCCAGGCTACGCCCACCGCTGGTGGCAGCGGCGCGGCCGCGAGCTCTCTGTTCGCCTCCATGGACTCCAGTGCAGACGGGTCGATCAGCCTATCGGAGTTCCAGAGCAATGCCAGTTCGCTGGCCCTCCCGTCGCTACCAGTCCCGCGCTGCTTCAGTAAGAAGCCGATGACTGATACGAACTCGGTCGGCAGCGACGTTCGCCTTGCTGCGCGCTACGTAGATGGATACCTGAGACTTGGCTTTGATGTTCTGGCTGATCAACTGACCCGTTTGCAGCATGTCAGTGCAAAGGCACTCGGGGACGACCGCTAGGCCGGTTCCTGCGGCGGCAGCATCCAGTGCCGCTCGGTAATCCGGGACGATCGCGGAAGGGAGGTCGGGGTTCGACCCGAATGCGGAACGCCAGAAGCTGCCAAGCACAGGAAGCGGGCCTTGGATTTCGATCAGCGGCAATCCCTTGGGCGCCGCCGACTTGGGAAGTCGCTCGCGCCAACGCGGCGCACACACCAGCATCAGCGGACCCTCGTACAGCAGGTCGTAGTCGATGGCCTTGTGCGGAATTCGTGCCGGCGTGACAGCAAGATCCAACTCTTGATCGGCCAGGGCCTTCACCAGCGCGGGCGGTGGTGCCGACCGCAAGTCGAGGCGGATACCGTATTGCGGCAAGGGCGCGAGCCCCGAGAGCAGCAGCTTTGTGAAGCCGCTGGTGGATCCCACAAGGATGGTGCCTGCCAGACCTTCGTTCTTCCCGCCCGAGATGCCCACGATGGCTTCCAGCGCATCCACGTGCGATCCCACTTGCCGCTCCAGTTCGTTCGCTGCAGGCGTCGACGCCAATCCGCGCGGCAAGCGCTCAAACAGCTTGCAGCCCAAGCGGCCCTCGAGAACCTTGATGTGTCGCGATACGGCGGGCTGAGTCAGATGCAGCGCCTCCGCAGCTCTCGAGATGGAGTTGTGCCGGTAGACGCTGAGGAAGCTTCGAAGGTAGAGCAGATGAGACATACAAATCTTTATGGGAGGGCTGCCAATACATGA
>JAQGOF010000012.1 GCA_028293745.1 Gammaproteobacteria bacterium
GTCCGGCAATGTCTGCAATGCATCCACGGGAAACCAGATGGTATCCGGCAATCCAACCGCGACGCTCTCGTCGGGATGGATCAGCAGGTGAGCACGGAACAATGCATCGCACAAACCCGCCGCCTGCGGCTGCACGACATACGCGATGTCCGCGCGTCCAACACGGTTCCCGTAGTATTGGATGATGTCCGCTTTGCCGGGCGAGATGACAAAGCAGATCCTGTCCGCGCCGCCGGCTGTCAGACGCTCCACGAGATACTCACTGATAGCCTTGGGTCTTTCGCCGTCGCGGTCGCCCACCGGCAGCAACTCCTTC
This sequence comes from Gammaproteobacteria bacterium, assembly GCA_028293745.1. Lineage (GTDB taxonomy): Bacteria > Pseudomonadota > Gammaproteobacteria > Steroidobacterales > Steroidobacteraceae > 13-2-20CM-66-19. The sequence continues at coordinate 317 of JAQGOF010000012.1, forward strand.
GAGAAGGCCAGAGGTTGAATGCGAGTGCCGTTGCCGGCTGCTGGTATTACGCCCCACATCGTCGTGCGCCTCCCAGGATATCGATCAGTTGTCCGGCCCGGTGGGCCGAAGTGTGTTCTGCGAGCGTCCGCTCGCGGCCGGCCCGCGCGATGCGCTCGAGCATGGCAGCGGACGAATCGACCGCGGCCACCGCATCGTCGGTGGAGCGGGCAACCAGGATCTCTTCGCCGGGCGTGAAGAACTCCTCGAGACCCGGCCAGCTGTCCGTCAGTAGCGGAGCGCCGCACGCCGCCGCCTCGAACAGCCGGCCCGATGGGCAGAAACCCATTGCCGCCATGTCAGCTCGAGTGACATTGAGTGTCAGCCTGGAGGAGGAGAAGAACGTCGCGTGTCCGGCCGGTGCGATGTGCCGCACGAACCAGATGTTCGGCTGCCACGGGAAATCCTGCGGATACCCCGATCCTCCCAGCACGAAGCGGTCTGCGGGCCGCAGCTTCGCGGGCTCGATGAACAGACGCAGCAAGGTCTCCTGCCGGTCATGCGCATAAGTGCCGAGATAAGAGAGCGCCGAGCGCGCCTCGCCGTTTACGGGTACAGGACGATGCACCTCAGGATCAACATGGCCGTACAGGGGCGCAACCTCCCGCGCCCCCAATCGTTCCTGCAAAGCCGTGAGCGCCGCGCCCCCCGTGTAGCTCAGCACCAGATCGAAGTCCCGCAAGCCGTTGGAAGGCAGGTAATCAACCGAGTCTCCGGCCTCGACGCGCGCCAATGTTACAGGCGTATCCAGGTCGTAGAACACGCGCAGCGCGTGAGTTCCCTCGTCGAAGATCAGGCGCGACGCCGTGATGGCATCCGGACAATAAGACGTCACGATGACCGCATCTGCATCGCGGGTGTGGTGGCGGGCCTGGGGCAGCACCGAGCCCCAGTCGTCATAAAGGATCAGTTGTCCGTCGGAAAGCGCAGTCACGTCCCGGTGAGCTGCGTAGTAAGGAACATCATGCTCGAAGAAAACAACCTCGTGTCCGCCCACGGCCAGGCCGTGAATCAGTCCGCGCCACAAGGTCGCATGTCCATTGCCCCAGGACGAGCTCAGCGTCAGGCCGAAGATCACGAGCTTCATGTCCCGTATACAGCAAGCTCCGCTCCCGTGTCTGTTGAAACCCGCGCCGGCACGAGCCGTTGGGAGTCACATGCAATCCATTGAGTCTATCAACCCGGACATCGTACGTTCCTACGACATCCGCGGGCGGGTGGGGCAACAGTTGGGGCCGGGCGATGCGCATGCGCTCGGGCTCGCGTTTGCGGCTGCAGCCGCCAGCCGGGGCTTCCTGGAGATAGCCGTGTGCCGTGACGGGCGCCTGAGCTCCCCCGACCTGGAGGACGCGTTGCTCGATGGACTGCTGGCCGGCGGAATGCACGTCTTTCCGGTCGGACTCGGGCCGACCCCACAACTTCACTATGCCGTACGGGCGGCCGGTCTGGACGGCGGCATCATGGTGACCGGATCTCACAACCCGCGCGACCAGAACGGATTCAAACTGCTGCTGGACGGCGACCCCGTATACGGGGCCGCGCTGCGCGAGTTGGTCATGACCGAGCCACTGTCTCGAAACGGCGGCCGCGTGTGCGAGCTCAGGCTCAAATCGGCCCCACATGCGCAGCTCGATGGCGCAGTTGGAGTCAAAGAATCGTACATTCGGTATCTCGTGGCCTGTGCCCGCGACGCACCGGCGTTGAATGTCGTGTGGGACTGCGGTAATGGCGCGATGGGTGCAGTCATCGGGAGTGTGACTGAACGGCTGCCCGGCCGACACCGACTGCTCAATTCAAGGGTGGACGGCCGTTTCCCGGCGCATCATCCGGATCCTGCCGTCGCCGAGAACCTGCGCGAGTTGCAAACCGCGGTTCGCGAGCACCGGGCCGATCTGGGCATTGCATTCGACGGCGATGGCGATCGCGTCGGAGTCGTGGACTCGACCGGGCACATCGTCTGGCCGGACCAACTTCTGCTGTTTCTGGCCACCGAGGTACTCGCCACCCGGCCGCACGCAACGATCGTCGGCGACGTGAAGTCCAGCCGGGTTCTGTTTGATGGTGTCCGTGATCTTGGCGGCCGCGCGGTGATGGCGCCCTCTGGCTACGTACTGGTCCGCGAGGCGATGTTGCGCGAAGGTGCGCACCTGGCTGGCGAGATGAGTGGGCACATACTCTTTTCCGACTGCTGGCATCGCACGGACGATGCGCTCTATGCCGCAGTGCGAGTTCTGGCCAGCATCGGCCGCCAGGATCGCAGTCTCACGCGGTTCCGCACCGAGCTGCCGCCGACCGTAGCAACCCCGGAACTGCGGCTGCCGTGCTCCGAGCGGCGCAAAAGCGCCGTGATGCGCGAGGTTGCCGAACGCCTCCGGCAAGCAGGGGCGGGCGTCGATACCACGGATGGTTTGCGTGTCACCACGCCTGAGGGCTGGTGGCTGCTACGTACCTCCGGCACCGAATCGAAACTCACGGTGCGGTGCGAAGCCAGCCACGCCGAGGGGCTGGAGTCCCTCAAGGGCCAGCTCGCCTTGCAATTGCGCCTGAGCGGCATCGATAGCGGGATGCTGCCCTAGTCCCGGCGCGCCCTGCCGGTGCCCGTTGGGGACGGCCACGCCCGGCTCCCCCTTTTGGTATAATTACCGGCTACCCGACCCTCCTTCGAGGTCATAGCTGGAACATGCTTCAGAGCATCCGAGACGGACTGCAGAGCCATAAGTGGCTCATGTACATAGTGCTGGGGGCGCTGGCCCTCATTTTTGCCGCGTGGGGCGCCTACGGTATCGTCAGTTTCAATACCGGCAGCAGCAGCTATGCCGCGGAGGCCGGTGGACAGAAGGTCCCCATCGAGTCCGCGCGCAACGCCTGGATCAGTCAACAGACACAGTACCAGCAGCGCTTAGGCGGCGAGATTCCGCCTGCTGAGAAGGCATTCCTGCAGGATCGGCTGCTGGAGTCCCTGATCCGCGAAGCGCTGCTCACCGAGCGCTCGCGCAGCCTGGGCTACCGGGTGGGCGAGCAGAATGTGCGCGACGCCATCCGCAGCGAGCCTGCCTTCCAGATCGAGGGCAAGTACTCGAGCGAAGTGGCCAAGGAGCGCCTGGCGCAGGCCGGAATCACGCTGGCCGCCTTCGAGGCGGAGTTGCGCGGGGCCCTGCAGCGTTCCCAGCTCGAAAGCGGCATCACGGTGTCGGACTTCCAGACGCCAACAGAGATCCAGCGCGCGCGCGCCTTGCAGAACGAGCAGCGGGAAGTCCGCTATGCATTGCTGTCATCTGACAAATACAGCGCCGATATCCAGGTGGATGACGCCGCCGTGCAGGCCTACTACAAGGCGCACCAGGCGCAATACATGACACCCGAGTCGGCGCATCTGCAGTACGCAGAGCTGCGCCTCGATCAGATCGCCGCACAGGTGACACCGAGTGACGCGGACCTGCAGGCGGCTTATGACAAGAACAAGGACCGCTACAACGAGCCGGAGAAGCGCCACGGCCGACACATCCTGATCCCGATCGGCAAGGATGACGCGGCCGCGCGCAAGCAGGCCGAGGATGTGCTCGCCCAGGCCAAGGCGGGCAAGGATTTCGCAGCACTGGCCAAGCAGTATTCGCAGGATCCAGGATCGAGCGACAAGGGTGGCGATCTCGGCTGGGCCGACCGCAAGCAGTTCGTCGGCCCGTTTGCCGACGCGCTGTTTGGCATGAATGTCGGGGAGCTGCGCGGACCTGTGAAGACGCAGTTTGGCTATCACATCATCCGCCTGGATGAGATCCAGGCGGGCAAGACTAAAACTCTCGAGAGCGTGCGCCCGGAGATTGAAGCGGAGTTGAAGCGCAACGCGGCGGCGGACAAGTTCGGCGAGATCCAGGAGCAGATCCAGTCACGCCTCGAGCAGGCCGGCAACGACCTCGGCGCGCTGGCCAAGGAATTCAACCTCACCAGCGGCGACGTGCCGAAATTCCTGCGTGGCGCCGGCGGCGCGCCGTTGGGAACGGCGCAACCAATACAGGACATTGTGTTTGGCGATTCGGCGTTGCAACCTGGGCGTGTTGGCGGACCCGTGCTGGTTGGAGAGGACCGACTCGTGCTCGTAAAGGTGACAGAACACAGCAAGCCCCAGCCGACACCGGTTGCCGAGGTCCGTGACAGCATCGTTGCCGCAATCAAGAAGGACCGCGGTTCGGAAGCCGCGCTGAAGGCAGCACAGGACGGCCAGGCGAAGTTGCAGGCCGGTACCTCGTTTGACGATGTTGCCAGGCAGCTCGGCGTGTCATCCGAGCCCGCCCGGTTCGTCGCGCGGAGTGATTCGACCCTGCCGGCGCAGTTGCGCGAGCTCGTATTCAACTCTGCGAAGCCGACCGGCAAACCCGTCTATCGGGCTGTTGCCTTGCAGACGGGGGGCGCCGCAGTCGTTGCGGTGACCGCGCTGCGCACCGACGCGCCGGGGGCTGACAAGGATAAGGCGGCCGACCTGAGACAGCAGAGCGCGCAAGCCAAGCAGGATGCCGCCCGTCACGGGCAAGCGGACGCTGCGGCATACGTCGAAGAGATGCGCCGCACCGCGGACGTCCGCAAGAACCCGAAAGCGTTCGAGTAATCGCCGCAGGCGGCTAGATACCGATGGCCGCACATCAATCCCGCCCCATCGCCGCCACGCCCATCCTCGTGGCGATGGCGATCGGGGCGGTCGTCGGCTGGCTCATCGGTCCCACCGGGAAAGTAGGGGGCGTCGAGGTTCTCGGTTTGTTCGAGTTCCTCGGAACTCTCTTCATCAACCTTCTGAAGATGGTGGTCGTGCCGCTGATCTCGGCCTCCATCGTGACTGGCGTTGCCAGCATCGGCTCGGGCCGTGATCTGGGCCGGCTCGGCATGAAGACCCTCGGGTTCTATGTTTTTACCACGCTGTTGTCGGTGTTGATCGCGCTGGCCCTGGTCGACCTGATCAAACCTGGCATCGTGAACGGTGTTCCTGCCCGCGCGCTTCTCGCTCTGGAAGCTTCCTCGGACGTGGTCAAATCGAGCGTCCAGCAACGAGCTTCGGTCACGGTCTTCGACACTCTGCTCGGGATCGTTCCAACCAACATCCTGCAGGCGGCCAGTTCCAACAACCTGCTCGGCGTGATGTTCTTCAGCGTCCTGTTCGGTTTTTTCCTCGCCCGCATCGAGTTGCCGTACCGGCAGACCGTGCTCGAATTCTGGCAGGGCATGTTTCGCGTGATGATGCGCATGACTATCTGGGTCATGAGTCTTGCGCCCATAGGAATATTCGGGTTGACGGCGCGCGTGGTCGCCAAGTCAGGCATTCACGCAGCGGGCCCCATCCTGGCATTCGGCGCCTGCGTGGTCGCCGGAATCATCATCTACGCCGCTGTTGCGCTACCGCTGCTACTTCGCCTTGCGGGTGTCCGGAATCCCCTGCGCCTGTTTTCCGCCATGAGTCCTGCGTTACTCACGGCGTTCTCGACGGCTTCGTCGGCTGCCACTCTGCCGCTGAGTCTCGAGTGCCTGGAGAAGCGCGCCGGGGTGTCTGAGCGAATCGCGAGTTTCGTCATGCCACTGGGCACCTCGATCAATCACGCGGGCAGCGCGCTCTATGAATGCGCGGGCGCAATGTTTATCGCGCAGGCGTACGGACTCGACCTGTCGTTCGGTCAGCAGTTCACCGTGGTAACATTGGCCCTGCTGACCTCGATGGGAGTCGCCGGAATCCCGGCCGCCTCCCTGGTCGCCATCGCCGTGATCCTTTCCGCGGTCGGCCTTCCTCCCGAAGGCATCGGCGCACTGCTGGTGCTCGACCGCCTGTTAGACATGGCGCGAACCGCCATCAACGTCTTCGCCGACGCAGTCTGCACCGTGATCGTGGCGCGCCCTCGAGGGCGAAAAGAACGTGTTGACTGACGTTTCTGCTATCGCTGACACAGCACGCGCGTCTGCAACGTAGAAACTGACGTCATCATTCCACGGTGGATTGGACGCGGACCTGCGAGAAATTGCATGTTTTCCGCAGAAATTCGCAGGTGCAACTGCACAAGTGGTGGACTAAGATTGGGCGTGTGAACTTCCTGCCGCCATATCACTTTCTGTGGGACGACGATAAGGCAGGCATCAACGCGCGCAGGCATGGAGTCTCTTTCCGCTCCGCGACCGTTGCCTTTAACGATCCGCTGTCCCAAACATTCCACGACCTTGAGCATGGTGAGCTCGAAGATCGGTGGGTCACGATCGGGCACGATCATAGTGGCGCCCTGCTGTTGGTGACCTATTCGTGTAACGAGCACGAAGCCGGCGGATTGAGCATTCGGATCATATCCGCGCGCAGAGCGACAAAATCGGAACGCCACAGATATGAAAGTCGAAAATATTTCGTACGCGAGCCCGATACTGTTCTGGAGAATTCAATCGTGAAAAGCGCCGTGAAAAGCTATGCCGATATGGATGAGCTGCCGCCCGACTTTGATTTCTCCAAGTGTGAGGTTGGCAAGTTCTATCACGAAAACGCAGTCATTCACTTTCCCGTGTACCTGGACCCTGAAGTACTGAAGTTTTTCGGCAAGAGAGCCGACGCTGAGCATCTGAGTATCGAGGCGTTGTTTAACCAGATACTCAAACGTGAGATGGCTCAAATCAGAGCTGGCACAGGGGGTTGATCGGGCTACCCTGGCTTCGTGGCCGGGCGGTGGAGGCGTGAGGCGGCAT
>JAQGOF010000013.1 GCA_028293745.1 Gammaproteobacteria bacterium
ATTTCGATGTTGGCGCCTGTTTGTCCGCCGCTGGATTCGGGCCACAGACCCGGAGACACCTTCAACAGGTCCGCCGTGCTCTTTGGGTTCGCCTGTTTGATGTCTTCGGCGCTCACAGAAGTGATCGTGAAGCTCGCGTCGAGTTTGCGCACTCCCGTCGCAGTCGCCGTGACGACAACTTGTTCCAGGGCGTCATTGGAGGCCTCGGGCGCCGCGGTGGCGTTGGTCGGCTCTGCCGCTTCAGCCTGTGGACCGGCGGCCTGCGCCCAGTAAGGTGCGATTGCCGCGATCGCGGCAATCATTGCAAGTTGAATCAGCCGGGCAGCCGGCCCGCGCTCCTGCTCATAGTGCGATCTCATGCTCATTCCCCCCTGCAACCATCTTGCGAATGCCCGTGACCGAGTGTTGAATCGCTGCCGGCTATGTTAAGTCACCCCCGCCGTATCTGCCAAGCCACTTGCGGCACCGCGTTGGGAACGCGGATTTGTACACTTAGTTGATTTTTCGCGACAGCACGGTGCGCATCACCCGAAAGGGGGGTATTGCGGGCAACAATTTACCGACGCCGACCTTGAACTGTGGCGGAACTGACACGGCGTGGCGCCGAAGTTGAATCGTCGGGCAGCAAGGCCCATGCCGTGAGCTGCCCAGCAGGCGCACTGCGTGTCAAACCTGACGCGGTACCGCTGACATCGACACGGCCCCCCGCCACGGCGTAGGCTTTCTGCACATCTGCAGCCGCCCAAGAACAAAGTCAAATAGGGCGGCGGATGTCGGTCGCAAGCGGGCCGTAAAACAAGAACAACGAGGGGTCCAAGCATGTCTGGCAGTGTAAGCAGCGCGTTCGAATGGGCGGCAACGCAGGTCCACCGCATCAGGGTGCACCGGCAGTTCCGGCGTCACATGGGGTTCTACGGTAATTTCGAGAACCCGCGTACGCACCAGGAGAAAATGCAGTTCCGCAAGATCTACGGCAACCACGAGTTCTACGCGTTGGCCGCTGACAAGTACCGGGTGCGCGAGTACGTTGCGGGCCGCATCGGCGAGAAGTATCTCGTGCCGTTGCTGACGGTACACGACCGCCTCGAAGCGCGGCATTTCGCTGCCCTGCCCGATCGATTCATCATCAAGGCCAACCACGGCTGCAAGTGGCACCAGATAGTCCGGGACAAGCGCGCCCTGGACATCGCCGCAACCGTGCGCCGATTCAACAAGTACGCGCGGGCGCGCTACGGGCGGGATTCGGGCGAGCGCCACTACAGCTTCATCGAGCCGAAGATCGTCATCGAGGAGCTGCTCGAAGGCGACATGGGCGGCTGTCCGTGGGACTATTGCTTCTTCTCCTACAACAGCCCCGCCGGCTTCGACTACTCCTGGGCGATTGTTGCGCCCGACGGCCGGGGGGCGGCATTCACGAAGGACGGGGAGCTGTTGGGCAGCACAATTGCGCCGCACGAGCTCGCGCCCCACCTGAATCCAGACACCTTCCCGCAGATGGTGCAGGTAGCCCGGGCCCTGTCGGCCGATTTTGATTTCGTGCGAGTCGATCTCTACAGCGTCGGCAACCGGGTGTATTTCGGTGAACTGACCTGCACGCCCCACCAGGGCTACGGCCTCATCAACGAGCCCAGGCGCCAGAAGCTGCGCGACGAGATGTGGGAGTTGGATGCATACAATCCGCGACTCTACAAGGCGCCACCCGCTTACGGGCGGGGCATACACCCGAACCGGCGGTCGTTGCATCGGGGTCCTGTAATCAGGCGGACAGACCCAATAACCGGCCCATGAGCCAGAGGCTGGTCACGCTGATCAGCGCGAACAGCGTCCAGGCAGCCTACAGCAGGCGCAGATTGTCAGTCTCCTGCCGCAGCTGCTGCAGAAAAATCCGTAGTTGCTCGACCCGCTCTGGAACCCGCTTCTTGCCGGCGGGCGACAGGACACGCGCGGGAACTTTCGCAAGGTTCGACTCGAGCATCGGGATCACTTCGGGACCCGTGGGATTGCCTCCATGCGCATCCACCAACCCGATGATGCGCGCCACGCCGATGGCCCCCAGCCAGTCGAGCGCGTCGGCGTCATGGAGATACAACGCTTCGGGGCCGACCGGATTTCGATCGAACATATGGGTTCGAATGGCACCGCGTACCGCCTCGATCTTCTTCCTCGGGAAGCCGGTGTTCTTCAACACGGTATCGACGATCGCGGCGCCCTGGTCGGCATGGTCGACGCCCGACTTCTGCCAGGGCTCGAACATCGCTACGTCGTGGAGGTAAGCCGCGGCATAGAGCACATCGTCGTCCAGCGCGACACGGTCCGCGGCTGCAAGCTCTCGCGCCAGCTGGTAGTCACGCTGGGAGTGCGAATAGCCCCACGCAGGGTTCTTGAAATGTTCCTGCGCAAACCTGCTGATGACGGTGCGCCAGTCCGGGGTATCGTCGGAGGACGCCTCGGAAGCCGCCAGGGCACCCGGATTCAGCCCGAGCACGGCCGCAAGGCTGGCTGCCAGCCAGATCAGCCGCAAAATCCTTCGAGCCGCCTCTGCAGACATTCTCGTTTCCCCTTGCCCTGCCGATGAAACCCGCCCGGGCCCCGCACAGCGGCGCTTTGGACACGGGTCTCGGAGGCGCAACTTCCGTTCCCCTAAGGCCCGACTATACCCCCTGACACGAGGGCGGCCATCGTTCAAGGCTTCGCGGCTGGCGCGTTACCCGCGCCGGCCCAGGCAGGTCCCGAGAACTCCGCTTCGATCGAGAACTCAACAGCGTCGCCCACCCCCATGGTCGAGCCCGGCTGCGGAATACCGAACGCGATTCCAAAGTCCGAGCGCTTGAGCGTTCCGTGTGCCGAGAAGCCGATGCGCGCATGCGGATCCATTGGGTGGCCGATGTAGCCGCCATTGTAGGTCGCATCGAGCACGACAGGCTGCGTCTTTCCATGAAGGGTCAGGTCACCGAAAATGCGCATCGCATTCGGTCCCACCGGTTCGACACGCGTCGAGCGGTACGTGATCTTGGAAAACTGGGCGGCGTTGAGCCACTGCGCGCCACGCAAAGATGCAACGAAACCAGGCGGAGGATTGTCGGGCGTGATGGATGCGGGGTCGATGGTCACGGTCACTTGAGCCGTCGCGGGGCTCGCTGGATCAAACTGCAGTTTGGCGTCGAATCGCGTGAAGCGCGCGGTCCAGTGCGAGAACCCGAGGTGATTTACGCGGAAGATGAGACTCGCGTGCGCCTTATCCAGGGTGTAGCTGCCGGCGGGTACGCTTCCGGTGCCTGCTTGCGGAACTGCATCCCCGCCGTATGTCAAGTGAGGTGCAGCAGCACAAAGGCCAGCGGCCAGAACTACGCGAGTCAGGATCTTTCTCATGGCGAATCTCCGTTTGGGTGTTCCCAGGACGCACGGAGATTGCCCGTTGAGACAGGCGATCGGAAGAATTTCGGGAAGGGAGGCGGGGGGGGTGCAGCTTGCCCCGGCCGTGATGCGCGCCAGGGTCCCGCCAGTTTCGCAGCACTGCCGGGCTGAATGCGCCCGGCAATTGCTGCCCCTCGACCTTTAGCGACGCTCGGCGCCGTGTTCGCTACTGTGGTACGTGAGAGCTCGTGCCACCGCGACGCGATCTCGCCATTTTCGACCTGTCCCCGCCGCCAGCTCCCTCCATCAATTCGGCCTTCCGAGCCGCGAGCCGCTCCCCCAGGGCCTCGAGATCCATGTCCGATTTGCGCGCCTTGGCAAACATCCCGTCCCGCTTCTCCTCCTCGTTCACGTGATGCTTGATCATTTCGGACAAAACTTTCACCTTGGCATCGTAGTAATCATCGTCGGGCCCGGACGCCTCAATCTCGGCTATCAGTCGCTTCGCACCGTCGTGCTCGACTTCCGCCTCGTGGTGAATGTCCTCTTCCTCCGTCGCTTCCAGGAACGCCGGGTAGAAGATCTCTTCCTCGATCTGAGTGTGCACCGTGAGGGCCTGGCAGACCTGCTTTGCCAGCTTCTGCTTGCGATCATCCGAGCGCGTGGACTCGAATTGCTCGAACCACTCCTCCACTTGCCGGTGGTCAGCCTTCAGCAGTGCGATCGCATCCTGTTGCACAGCAGGAGCGCGCGCGCGTGAGCGCCGTTTCGCCGCTTTCTTCTTCGCCTTAGCCATGACTGCTCCTCGTTGGTTTCATTGTCGGTTGGTGACTCAAACTCAACGAGAGACCACAGCTATGGTTCCCGGCGGCGCTGCGCTAGTTTGCATTCTTCCATTCACCTCTAACATTCAGGATGGCGAGGCAGGCCTGCAGGGCAATCAACGCATAGGCCCGGGCATGAATGCCCCAGATGACCCACAAAACATTGCTGGCCAGGAAAAGCCAGAAGCCCACTCTGCGCCGATGACGGCTCGTGGAGGCGACGTACCAGGACGCCGCGACGGTAACGATCATCGCCGGCCATTGAACCAGGTCGAGGGTATCCATGCGCGCAGTGTTCCAAAACCGCCGCCGCTCTGCGGCTCAATCGGGTGTGGGCGCTTTCCTACGGCACGCCAGCCGGTGACGTTGCCTGGGCAGTTTCGCCGCCGCCCGCTCATGTGGTTACATTACGGTTACATAACTTGCGTTCACCGGCTGAGAACGTAAAGTTGGTATCGTGAAACGGGGCGCTGCGTAGGATGACCCGCTTGGGAGCAGTCTGCCGGACTTGCTCACGTCCAACGAGGTTTCAGACATGCCGGAATCGAACAGGTTTGAGGCGCTGGTCCTCCTGCTGATGTCGGTCATCTCGATTGCAGCGGATTTGCTGCGAGCAGTGTGAGCGACGGCACGCCGGCAGGATGCTGCCCGCCCGGGATGGCGCGGACATTTTCATGCACCCGGCGCCGATCGCTGCGACAATGCACGCTCACCAGTCTCGCAGGGTCGCCGCTCGATGGGATACCAGAAACGCGCCAGCCTCAGCGTCGCGCAGCCATTGCTGGACTTTGTCGAACGCGAAGCTTTGCCGGGATCCGGTATCGAGACGGCCGCGTTCTGGCAGGGCCTGGCGACGCTCGTCGGGCGCCTGGCGGCGCGAAACAAAGAGTTGCTCGGGAAGCGCGACGCGCTGCAGTCGCAAATCGATACGTGGTATGCCGCCCCCGCCCGCGCCGGCCAGCCGGTGGACGTCGGGGCGCAGATCGCGTTCCTGCGCGAGATCGGCTACCTGACACCCGAGCCCGGCCCGTTCAGGATCGACAGCCGGAATGTCGATGTCGAACTGAGTGACATTCCAGGACCGCAACTCGTCGTCCCGGTGACCAATGCGCGATACGTGCTCAACGCCGCAAATGCGCGCTGGGGCAGTGTCTACGATGCGCTCTACGGAACCGATGCGATCCCGGAAGAAGGCGGCGCCACGCGCGCCGGCAAGTACAACCCCGTGCGCGGACAAAAGGTTGTTGCCCGCGGCAAGCAGATTCTGGATACGGCCGCCCCGCTGGTGCGCGGCCATCACGATCAGGCGGTCCGTTACTGTGTGACTGCGGGCCAATTGGCAGTCACCCTGCCAGGTGGTGAGACCGTCGGTCTTGCGCAACCAGAGAAGTTGGTTGGTTACCTCGGTTCCGGGGATTCACCGGAAGCGATTCTCCTGCGCAATCATGGCTTGCACATCGAAATTCGTTTCGACCGTGCCCATGCGGTCGGCCGCGTGGATCCGGCTGGCGTTGCCGACATCGTGCTCGAGTCGGCAATCAGCACAATCGTGGATTTCGAGGACTCGGTCGCGACCGTCGACGCCGATGACAAGACCGCTGCGTACAGGACCTGGCTGGGGCTGATGAAGGGCACGCTGACCGCCGAGTTTGAGAAGGGTGGACGGCCGATGACGCGCCAGCTCAATCCGGATCGTCAGTATCAGACCGGCGACGGCGGCAGGTTGACGCTTCCCGGGCGCTCGTTGTTGTTGGTCCGCAATGTCGGACTACACATGTATACCGACGCCGTCCTCGATGCTGACGGTCAGGAGATTCCGGAAGGCATGTTGGATGCCGCCGTCACGACCCTGATTGCCTTGCATGATCTGCGTGGCAATGCGGCGGTGAAGAACAGCCGCACCGGTTCCATCTATATCGTGAAACCGAAGTTGCACGGCGCCGAGGAAGTGGCGTTCGCGGTGCAAATCATGGAAGAGGTGGAAAAGATCCTGGGGCTGGGGCGCAACACGGTGAAAATCGGGCTCATGGATGAAGAGCGCCGGACGAGTGCGAACCTTGCTGCCTGCATTCACGCTGCGCGCGAGCGCCTGGTATTCATCAACACCGGGTTCCTGGATCGCACGGGAGACGAGATACACACGGCGATGCAGGCCGGGCCGGTTGTACGCAAGGCGGAAATGCGCAACTGCGCGTGGCTGCAATCGTACGAGCTGCGCAACGTGCGCATTGGCCTGCAGTGCGGCCTGCAACGCAGGGCTCAGATCGGCAAGGGCATGTGGGCAGCGCCGGATCGGATGGCCGCCATGCTGGAGCAGAAGATTGCGCATCCCTCGAGTGGGGCAAACACTGCGTGGGTGCCCTCCCCCACCGCCGCCACGCTGCATGCCCTGCACTATCACGAGATCGACGTGTTCGCACGCCAGGCGCAACTCGACAGCAGTGCTGGCGACGGGCTGTCGGAACTGCTGACGCCCCCGATTGCGACCCAACACTACTCGCCTGCACAGATCCGCGAAGAGCTGGAAAACAATGTGCAAGGCATCCTGGGGTATGTGGTGCGGTGGATCGACCAGGGAGTCGGGTGTTCCAAGGTTCCCGACATTCACGATGTCGGTTTGATGGAGGACCGCGCGACCCTGCGCATCTCCTCACAGCACATCGCCAATTGGCTGCGGCACGCCGTGGTTTCCGCCGCTGAAGTGAAGAGCACACTCGAGCGTATGGCTGGCGTGGTCGACCGGCAGAACAGCGGTGATACGGCTTATCAGGCCATGCTGCCGACATTCGCTGGGCCCGCATTTGCCGCCGCGAGCGCATTGATTTTCGAGGGTGCAGCCCAGCCGAACGGCTACACCGAGTACATCCTGACGTCATTTCGCTGCAAGGCCAAGCGCCAGGCCTGACCCGGCAGGCAATCCACGTATAATCGGCGGGTTCCAGGGTCCGGATAGATGCATGAACCGCTACGTTGTTTCCCGCCGACAGGTGTTGCAGGGCCTGGCTGCCACCGTACCTGCGAGCATGCTCGGATGTGCGGCGAGAAACCCCAATTCACTGATCGTGGGCGGGTTGCCGGTCACGTGCAATCTGACGTTACCTGTCGCATGCGTAGGTAAGGAAGCCGTCAACCGCACAGCGCCGGCCACGGCAGCCCGTTACGAGTACGAGTACAGCAAGTACAACGGCTGGCCGGAGATCAAGGAATCGCTCATGACCGGCCGCATCCAGGCGGGCTACATGCTGGCGCCACTGGTGATGGACCTGGCGGACAAGGGCATCCCGGTGAAAATCGTGTCGCTCGGCCACAGGTCCGGTGCGGTCATCATGGTTCGCACCGAGTCGCCCTATCAGCACTTCCGGCAGCTCGCGGGGAAACGAGTTGCCATCCCGAGCCGCTTCGCGGTGGATTTCCTGTTCCTGCGACGCCTGCTTGCGCAGGAAAATATGCGGGTGGAAGAGCTCGAGATCGTCGAAATGCCGCCGCCGGACATGCCGGCCGCCCTTTACGCAAATGCGGTAGACGCCTACTGCACCGGTGAGCCCTTCGGCGCCGCTGCCCAAAGCGCCGGCTACGCCAGGCCGCTGCGCATGACCCGTGACGAATGGCCCAAATACATCTGCTGCGTGCTCACCGTCCGCGGGGAGCTCATCAACGAAAACCCGGCCATGGTGCAGGACCTGGTCAATCAGGTGCTGGGCGCGGGTACCTGGCTCGATTCTCAGCCGCAGAACCGCGAGAAGGCCGTCCAGATCGCCTCCGGGCAGAAATTCTTCAACCAGGACCCCAAAATCATCCGTTTCGTGATGCAGAATCCCACGGATCGGGTGACCTATGGCGACCTCAGGATGATCCGCTCCGAGTTCGAGGAACTGATGAAGCTGTCGATGGAGGCTGGAACCATCAAGCATCCGATACCCTACGAGAAGTACGTGGACGAACGGTTCGCGCGCAATGCGCGCCCCGCTGCCATACCGCTGTGAGACACAAGTTGCTCGCCCGGCCCGATTCACCCCGCAGACTCGCGGCTGCGGTAGTTGCGCTGCTGCTGGTTGCTTCAGCACAGGCTGCCAGCAGCCCGCCGCTCAAAGCGGGAGTGTTCGATCCACCCCGGCAAGCACCCGATTTCTCCCTGGCCGGCTCAGCCGGGCACGAGCTGAAAATCAGCGACTATCGCGGCAAAGTGGTGCTCCTCGCCTTCGGCTTCACCTCGTGTACGGAAGTCTGCCCGACAACTCTCAACACGTTTGCCCTGGCCCGCCGCAAGTTGGGTCCCGCGGCAGCGGACGTTCAGGTCGTGTATATCACGGTCGATCCCCAGCGGGATGTGCCCGCACGGCTTGCGAAGTATCTCGGCAGCTTTGATCCGACCTTTGTGGGCGGGACAGGCACGGAAGATCAGCTTGCCGCCGTGCGCAGGAATTACGGCATCTCTGCCGAGAAGAAGAACATCGGCAACGACTACACTTACGCGCATTCCTCCTTTACATACTTGATCGATCGCACTGGCCGGATTCGAGCGCTGATGCCCTATGGCCACAGTCCCGATGACTACGCCAACGATTTGACGATCCTGTTGAAAGAGTAGGTCGTCCGTGCCGCGATCTGTGACGCTGTTGGGAATTGCAGCTGCAGCGGTGGCAGCACTCGGCTTTGTTGGGTTCATGCCGATACAAACCCTTTCCCACGACGAGATCTTCGAGATCCCCAGGGGAACCTGGGCGCGGCGAATGTCCGGCGACAAGGTCGAGATCCTGCCGGACCACATCCGCCTCACGCTGGGGTTGCGTGATATCCTGGTTCTGCGCAATCACGACGACGTGCCGCAGATTTTCGGTCCGACACTGATGATGCCCGGGCAGAGCTTCCGGCTTCCCTTCGAGCGGGCGTCCGAGTACCAGTTTGCCTGCACGGCGCACGCCAGCGGGCAGATGACGATCGTCGTAGAACCCAACCCGGCGACGCCCTGGGCAAGAATAGCCTGGCGCGCACGCGAGCTGTTGCACTCACCCCGGTAGGCTTCTCAAAAGACGACACATGGCCCGAATCAAGGAAATGCTGCCCGCCCTCGCGCTGATCGCCGCTTTGATTGCTACGTGGTGGCTTGCGGTCATCGCAACACACAGCGTGATCTTTCCAACTCCGTGGGCGGTGGTCGCCGGCACGCTGGAGTTGCTCGAGAACGGCACCCTGTGGCGGCATATTGCCGCATCGCTGCTGCGCGTGGGTGCGGGATTCGGGCTGGCCGTGTGCGTGGCGGTGCCCCTTGGACTGTGGATGGGCTGGGTTGCGGGTGCCTATCGGACCTTGAATCCGATCTTTCAGATCCTGCGGCCCATCTCGCCGATTGCGTGGATTCCGATTGCCATTCTGTGGTTTGGCGTGGGCGACGCCTCGCCCATCTACCTGATATTCATCTCGTCCGTGTTCCCCATGGTCGTGCAGACGACCGTAGGGGTACACACTATCGAGAAGCGCTATCTGCGGGCCGCAGAGAACTTCGGTGTGTCGCGCCGCACGCTCTTCCGGCAGGTAGTCATTCCAGCCGTGTTGCCCCAGATCATCGTTGGCATGCGCGTTGGACTGGGTGTCGCGTGGCTGGTAGTCGTGGCCGCGGAGATGATCGCGCTGCACTCCGGGCTCGGCTACATGATCATGGACTCGCGAAACGCCGGGAACCGCTACGATCTCGTGATCGCCGGCATGATCATCATCGGCCTGATCGGCCTGTCGCTGGATACGACCATGCGGATACTGGAGGGCACCAAGTGGGCCCGGTGGCGCTATGCGCACTAAGATCGAAGTCCGTGCCCTGAAGAAGAGCTTCGCCTCCGACAAGGGCCCGCTGCCGGTCGTGGAGGATGTCAGCCTCACGGTGCGGGAGGGTGAATTCATCGCCCTCGTGGGTCCTTCGGGCTGCGGCAAATCCACGCTGATGAACATGTTGGCCGGCTTCATACGGCCCGATGGGGGCTCGATCATCATCGATGGAACCCTGCGCACGCGGCCGGACTCGCGGGGCATCCTGATCTCGCAGCAAGGCTCGGTGTTTCCGTGGCTCACGGTCCGCTAGAACCTGATGTTCGGTCTCAATGGTCATGCGCTCCCCGACAAGCGGGCGATCGCCG
>JAQGOF010000026.1 GCA_028293745.1 Gammaproteobacteria bacterium
GTTACGCGCGTGGAGAGGTCGACCTCGCGTGGCAGAATTTCCGAGTAAGCCGGAACCAGGAGGACATCATCGAAGGTCAGAGCTTCTTCGAGGATACGCATGGACCGCCGGGGTCGAAGATAAAGCGTACCAGTGTACGCGCGAACCGCTCGGGGGTAAACCCATGGTAAGGTTCCGGCCATGCCGCCCAGCATCCAGGCGGGCACCGAGCCCGAGCGCAACGTCTATACAGTCTCACGGCTGAACCGCGAAGTACGCGTACTCATCGAGCGGGGGCTGGGAGTGATCTGGGTCGAGGGGGAATTGTCAAACCTCTCGGTACCCTCTTCCGGCCACTGGTATTTCTCGATGAAAGACCGGGATGCACAGCTGCGCTGCGCGATGTTTCGCCAGCGGAATATGACTGTGGGATTCACCCCCAAGGCTGGGCAGCACATCCTCGCGCGCGGCCGGGTCAGTCTCTACGAGCCGCGCGGCGACTACCAATTCATCATCGAGCACCTTGAAGAAGCGGGTGTCGGCGCTCTTAAACGGGAGTTCGAACGCCTGAAGGCAAAGCTCGCCGCTGAGGGCCTGTTCGCGCTCGAGCGAAAGCGCAGCCTGCCGCGCTTTCCCCGGCGTATCGGCGTAGTCACCTCTCCGACAGGCGCAGCTCTTCGCGATATCCTGCACATCCTGGCTCGGCGCTTTCCCCCAGCGGCGGTCCTTATCTACCCGACTCCGGTACAAGGCGCTGCTGCCGTACCCAGTATCGTGGCAGCCATCGAAATGGCGTCCGCCCGCGCCGAATGCGACGTGCTGATCGTCGCACGTGGCGGTGGCTCTCTTGAGGATCTGTGGGCGTTCAACGACGAGCGCGTGGCTCGGGCTATTCGCGCATCCACCGTAGCCATTGTCTCTGGCGTCGGCCACGAGATTGATTTCACCATCGCCGATTTTGTTGCAGATGCACGTGCGCCAACGCCATCCGGAGCCGCAGAACTCGTCGCCCCAGACCGGATCGCGTGTCTGGAAGCTCTCGCACGGACAATGGATCGTCTCAGCGCGTGCATACGCCGCGAGTTGCGTTCGGTCGCGTCTCGCTTCGACGGAGCAAGCCTTCGTCTAAAGCTTGCGCATCCCGGCATTCGCTTGACGCAGCAGGTGCAGCGACTCGACGACCTCGAACAACGGCTTACTGCATTCGTGCAGCGGGAGTTGCGCTCGGTAGCATCACGTTTCGATGGGATGAGCTTACGCCTGAAGCTCGCCCACCCGGGATTGCGACTGGCACAACAGGAACGGCGGCTAGACGACTTGAAACTGCGACTCAATGGCGCGATTCGAGGAGCGCTTCACAGCGACCGAACACGCATCAGTGAGATGTATACGCGGCTCGTGCATCGGTCGCCGGAGCATTCGATCAGGGAACATAGGACGCGCCACGACGCGTTGTCCGGACGTCTCGGCCATGCCATGAGGCAACGCGTTTCGCGCGCGGAGCACCGGCTCAACCTGGCCATTCGCACTCTGAACACAGTGAGTCCGCTTGCTACACTGGGTCGCGGATTCGCGCTGGTAAAGCGGGTTGCTGACGGCGCCTTGGTAACCAATGCCGATTCAGTGGCGGTAGGTGACGAGATCGAAGCGCGACTGGCCCATGGAACCCTGAAGGCACGAGTAACCGCGAAGGAGTAGAGAGTTGGTGCGAGTTGTTTCGGGCATGCTGATGCGACTGCGTGAGTCGCGTGCGAGGAGACCACGCGCGTTGGTGGTAGCCACGGCGCTGTGCGGATGCGTAGTCGGCATCGTCGGAGTGGCAGCGGTCGCACGCGCGGCTGCAACGGCGACCACGACCGCCACGGCGACTACAACCGCCCTGCCAACTGCAACTGCCCCGCCGACTGCAACCGCCACGGCGACCACAACCGCGAAGGCGACTGCAACCGCGACACTCGACCTTCCCAAGGTCAGTCTGGTCCCCGGCGGCATATTCGTCGCTCCAATTGACGCCCCAGCCAATGGGACACCGGTCGTCACATACGACGGCAAGCGCGCCATGGTCCTTAGGTCCGACGATCGCTGGATCGCTGTGGTCGGCCTCCCGCTCGCAATCACACCGGGTCACGCAAGCATTCAGGTGCAGTCGGGAGCCGCACCCGAAGTTCCAGTTGAATTCGACGTTGTGGACAAGCAGTACTCAGTGCAGTCCTTGAAAGTCGCACCGGGCAAAGTCGATCTCTCGCCGAAGGATCTCGCGCGTTCGCAGAATGACATTGTGCGTATCCATGCCGCTCTTGCGACCTACTCGACAAAGCCGCCAGCGACATTGCGCCTGCTTCAGCCCGTGCCGGGGACACGCTCGAGTTCATACGGCCTCAGGCGCGTGTTCAACAATCAGTCGCGCAACCCGCACAGCGGGATGGATATCGCCGCGCCGACGGGAACGCCCGTCAGGACATCTGCGGACGGTCGAGTCCTCGACGCCGGGAATTTCTTCTTCAGCGGAAACGCGGTGATCGTGGATCATGGCGAAGGCCTGATCACCATGTACTGTCACCTCAGTCAGATTGGCGTGAAGATCGGCGATCACCTGAAGCGCGGTGACGTACTCGGCAAGGTGGGGGCGACGGGTCGCGTGACCGGGCCTCATCTGCATTGGGCCGTGGCGCTCAACCAGACTTTCGTTGATCCAGCGCTGTTTCTGGCGCCAGACAAAAATCTAACGACCCATCGACCCGGCCCAAGCAAGTGGTGAGATCCCCAGGCAATGGCGCGCGGGCTGCCTGCCCGTGCGATCCACGACGTCGCGTTCAGCGAGACTAAGCTCTTCCGGCCGGCGGCCGTGGCTTGGAGGCTTTCCTGCCGCCCGCCTTCCCCTTCCTGGACTTCGCCCTGAACCGCGCCGGCGCTCCTGCCGGATTTGCCTGGGTCCCATTGCCCCGGCCACTCGGCCCACGGCGAGTGGGCTTGTCTCCCGGCGTGCCCGGGTGGGGCCGGTCGCCCGCATTCCTGTTGTAAGGATTGGAGTCAGTCCGAAACTCCATGGCTACCGGGGTTGCAAACAGATCAAACTTCTTGCGAAACACGTTCGCGAGATAGCGGCTGTACGCATCAGGCACCAGGGCCGTCTGGTTGCCATGGACGACGATGCGCGGCGGGTTGCGGCCACCCTGGTGCGCATAGCGCAGCTTGATCCGCCGCCCACGTATCATCGGTGGCTGGTGAACCGTCATCGCCTTCTCGAGCGTCCGTGTCAACTCCCGAGTCGGCATCTCGCGCATGGCGGCCTCATAGGCGCGGACCGTAAGTTGCATCAACTCGCCGACTCCCGTGCCGTGCCGTGCCGAGATGAATTGCAAGGGAGCGAACGGCACGAAGTCGAGTTTCAACGACAGTTGCCGCTGTATCTCCTCCCGCTGCTCGGCGGGTATCCCATCCCACTTGTTGATCGCGATGATCAGGGCGCGGCCGCGTTGCAGGGCTATGCCGAGCACGCTGGCATCCTGCTCCGAAACGGTATCGTGCGCGTCCAGTACCAACACTACGACATGCGCCTCTGCAATGGCCTGCAGAGTCTTGACGACACTGGCCCGCTCCACGATGCCCTCGACCTTGGAGCGACGACGCAGCCCGGCCGTGTCGATGAGCAGAAAGTCACGCTCGTCACGGCGAAACGGAACGAGGATGCTGTCGCGCGTCGTGCCTGGCTGATCGTTCGCGATAACACGCTCTTCGCCCAGGAGGCGGTTGACCAGCGTTGATTTTCCGACGTTGGGACGACCTATGATGGCGATGCGGATTGCGTCGGAACCATCTTCCTCCGGCGGGGGGGCTTCGAGGCCGGCAAGGACGTGATCCATGAGATCTTCGCAGCCTTGGCCGTGACTCGCGGAGATTGCGAGCGGCACACCCAGAGCGAGAGAATGGAAGTCCAACGACACGGCATCGGCATCCAGCCCTTCCGCCTTGTTGAGCACCAGCGTAACCGGCTTGCCCGAGCGTCGCAGCTCGCGCACGACGAAGTGATCTTGAGGAGTCAGGCCGGCACGTGCGTCGGCGAGAAAGACGACGCGATCCGCTTCCTCAACTGCGCGTTCGGTCTGTTCCCGCATCTGCGCTTCGATGCCAGTCGGATTTTCGACGAGCCCGCCGGTATCGATCACGACATAGGGAATCGGACCCAGCCGGCCGTAACCGTATTGGCGGTCGCGAGTCAGCCCGGGCACATCCGCGACGATCGCGTCACGTGTACCGGTCAGAACGTTGAAGAGCGTTGATTTGCCGACGTTCGGGCGACCGACCAATGCGATAACAGGCAGCATACGAAGCGCCAATGTCCTGGTAGGCCATCATCCAGCAAATGAGGGGCCATACCTAATTTGATACCGACGTTACGACGGCGGAGGTTGCGGCTGGGTCTGCGGCTCTGGCGGCAGCGGATCCGGCGTCGGCTGTGAAGGAAGCGGCGGCTGTGACGTCCCCGGCGCTGGAGGAGGAGTAGGTCCTGGTGCCGGAGCAGGCGCCGACGGCTCCGGGGCGGGCATCGCGGGCTCGCTGGACGGCGAAGCAGGTGTTGCGGGCTGTGGGCCCGGGGTCGGTGCGGGGACAGACGAAGCACGATCATCTTGCGGTGGCTGAGTAGCCGGCGGCTGTGTGTCTGGCGGTGAAGCCGATCCCGCGGGAGGCGCCGTCGAATCCGAAGCAGCTCCCTGCGCAGCCGCATCTGCAGGTGACGTAGACGCCGGCTCAGTGGGGCTTACCGCGGTTCCCGCCTCGGAAGGCGTCGCCGGGCGCTTGCCCCCGGTTGGAGTCATGCGAAACGCACTGATCTTGCCAGCATCGTTGATGACTAACACCATGTTGCCGACCACCACAGGCGAATTGCTGATGCGCACCTTGCCAGTGGACGCGCGCGCCGCGAGCGCACCAGTGGCTTTGTCGAGCCAGTGCACGTAGCCCTGGTAGTCGCCTGTAACTATCGAAGTGTCCGCCTCAACGGCCGCTGACAATCGGCGGTGCAACAGAGCCTTCTGACGCCAGAGCTCCGTGCCCGTCCGACGCCGCAGCGCTACGACCTCGCCATCGCCCGTTGCGACATAGAGAGAGCCGTCATCAAGGCCAACTCCGCGAAAGCTCGACGCCTCGTGTGACCACCATATTTGGCCAGTATCCAGTGCGAGCATCGCGATACGGCCCTGGAAACCAATCGCGTACACGTCCGAACCGGAAACCCTGACTCCCGCGTCGACGTCATCGAGGCGCTCCAGCTCCGTCTTACCGTGGGCAGGTGAAATCGTCGTTTCCCACTGGATGGAGCCGTCATTCGCGTTTACCGCCGCCACCTTGCCGTTATCGAACCCGCAAAGTACGAGATCGCCGGACACGACAGGCCACGCGGTGCCTCGCAGAGAAAGCCGCGGTACCTGCTGCTGCTGTGTCCACAGCTCCTGTCCGTCCTTTACCGACAGGCCACGCAGCTTGCCGTCAACCGTTCGGACCGCGATGAGCCGCTCGCCCACGGCCGGAGCAGATAACACCTCGCCGTTGAGACGCACCTTCCAGCGTACGGCTCCGTCGGCCGCATTCAACGCAACGAGGTCACCAAAAGTGGACCCAACGACGACGAGTCCTGCCCCGGCGCCAGGCCCTCCTGACAACGCCAGCTTGGTTTTCGCGCGCCAGATAGTGCGTCCCGACGTGAGATCAAAAGCTGCAACCTCGCCCTTACGTCCGGCGGCATAGACATGATTGCCCTCGACGGCGAGACCGAGGCCCAGACGCAGCGGCTTGGCGCCCTTATCAGCAACGGAGGCTGTCCAAACCCTCTGAGCACGAATCGTGGCGGTGAAATCCGTCAGCTTCGCCGGCTGATCGACGTCTTTGTCTTTCGAGCACGCAGCGAGAAGGAGCAGCGCGCCCGCGGCCAGCCAACGTCGTGAGCTTCCCATTAAGTTCCAACCTCGCGGAGCCGCAGCGTCTCGCATGTGTTATTTGGCTGCCGCCGTAGTAGCAGGCGGGGTCACGGTCTGTTTGGCCACGGGCGGCGGGTTGTCGGCTGACAGATCGCTGATCTTGAGGTCGAGCTGCTGACTGTCAGGCGAACCCCCGAAGTCGCCGACTTTCGCCTTCAGGTATTCCTTGAGCGCAGCAGCCTTGTCGCCCTTCGCATAGTACGCATCGCCCAATATCTCGTGATATCGGGGTTCAAAGGCGCCAGGCTGCAGTCCGTTCAGTGTAGCCAGCGCCGCATCCGCCTTGTTCTGCGCGATCTGAACGCGCGCGAGGCGCAACCGCGCGAGCAATCCCAGCTCGGAATCCTTCGAATGCTCGGTGACGGCCTGAAGTTCGCTGACCGCCTTACCGAGCTCTCCGGAGTCTACGTAGATCCGCGCCGCCATCAGCTTTCCCTGGTCGACGTACGGGGATGAAGAGTAGTCGCGCTCGAGCTCGCCCAGGAGCACGAACCCTTGAGTCCGGTCCCCACGGCCGAAAGCGTCGAGTACCTGCGTGTACTTGGCGCCAGCCTGTGCGCCGACGCTATCGACATGGTCCTGGTACCAACGCCAGCCGCCCAGAGCGGCAGCTCCGACTGCGATTCCGGCAATGATCCAAAGCCCGTTGTCCCGCAACCAGGCCCTGATCTGCTCCCATTGCTCTTTTTCCGACAGATACTCTTCCACGCAACAATCCCCCGATTACGCGCAGCCCAAGGACGCCAGCGCTGCTTCGATACCCTGGGCAAGCTGTGCAATCGGGCACTCGGTCTGACCCGTCTCCTGCCGCAAAGGTTTCATTCCCACTACACCTCGCGCGAGCTCATCGTCGCCGACGATCAGCGCGAGGGGAGCGGCACTACGGTCCGCCCGACGAAATTGTGTCTTGAAATTGCCGTTACCGAGGTTCATCTCGAACCGGCGTCGCGGCAGCTCGTTGCGT
Organism: Gammaproteobacteria bacterium; assembly: GCA_028293745.1. Classification (GTDB taxonomy): domain Bacteria; phylum Pseudomonadota; class Gammaproteobacteria; order Steroidobacterales; family Steroidobacteraceae; genus 13-2-20CM-66-19. The sequence goes on from JAQGOF010000026.1 coordinate 6,919, forward strand.
AACCGCTCTACGAGCGCAAGGCCCTCGGCAGACGCACGCTCGCCATTCAGGACCACGTAGACGTCGGGTTTCGCAGGCGACGGTAGCTGCCCCGCCTGCACCAGCAGGGCGACGATACGCTCCATGCCCATCGCGAAACCTATACCCGGGGTCGGCTCGCCCCCCAGCTGCGCGATCAGCCCGTCGTAACGGCCGCCGGAGCATACGGCATTCTGGGCGCCCGAGGATTCATTAATCCACTCGAACACCGTGCGGCTGTAGTAGTCGAGGCCACGGACCAGCCGCGGGTTGATCTCGTACTCCACTCCGATGTCGCGCAACATGCCGCAGAGCGCGTCGAAATGGTCACGCGACTCCTGATCGAGGTGCTCGGTCAGCAAAGGAGCGCCCGCCACCAGTTCCTGCATCTCGGGATTCTTGCTATCCAGGATGCGCAACGGATTTCCCTCGAGCCGCCGGAGGCTATCGGCGTCGAGGCTGCTCTCGTGGCCACGGAAATAGGCCACCAGCAGTTCGCGGTATGCCCGCCGCGACTCCGGCGTGCCCAGTGAGTTGATCTGCAGCCGGACACGCTCGATCCCAAGAGTGCGCCACAGACGAGCTGTCAGCGCGATCAACTCGGCGTCTACATCGGGACCCGCAAACCCCACCGCTTCCAGGTTGACTTGATGAAACTGACGGTAGCGTCCTGCCTGCGGGGTCTCGTAGCGGAACATCGGACCCATACACCAGAGCTTGTGCCGCTGGCCACGCAACATGCGATTGGAAATGACGGCACGGGCCATTCCCGCCGTCGCTTCGGGGCGCAGTGTCAGGCTCTCGCCGCCCTGCGACTCGAAGCTGTACATCTCCTTGCCCACGACATCGGTAAGTTCACCGATCGAACGCTTGAAAAGCGCGGTGTGCTCCAGGATCGGCACCCGCATCTCTTCGTAACCATAGGCCGTCACCAGTTCGCGAACCGAGCGCTCGAGGTGCTGCCACGCGCCGACCTCGGCCGGCAGGATGTCATTCATGCCCCGGATGGGCTGGATCTGCTCCGCCAAAATCAACCTCCGTCGGCGACGGGCTTTGCGCGCACGACACGGCCCGAGCGATTGATGGAAAACTGAACGCTGCCGTCGGGCTGCGCCAGCTTCGCGACGGGCGTATTGCGTCCGTTGAACTCAACAGCAACACCCGATGCATTACCTAAAACGACGCGCAACGGCGGTGTTCCGACTACTGTCTTCACGGAGTTGGCCGCGCCCACATCATAGAAGAGACGCGCGCCGGAAGCGTCATACACCTCGGTCCAGCTATCGGCCGAGTAGTGCAACGTGACTTGACCTTGATTCTTGGAACGCGGGGGCGTCGCTGTGCCGGCAGCCTGCGTAGCCGCGGTGGCCGGCGCCCCACGTGCCCGTGCCTGTGTCGCGCCGGCGGTTGCACCACCCGCCTGGGTCGTACCGCCTTGCGTCTGCGCTCTCCCGGAATTGGCTCCCGTTCCAATGCGCCCCGGCGCTGGAGCCGTACCCTGAGGCACAGCGGCTCCGGGCCGGCCCTGCATCGCGGAGCCACCCGCGCCGCCCAGGGTAGCCATGCCACCTGATGCGGCTGTCCCGCCGGATCGGCTCTGCACCGCGTTGGAGCCAGCGGCACCGGATGGCGCCGGTTGCGCCTGCATGGCTGTGGCATCCGGCGCAGACTCCGGTGCAACCGCGGGCGCCTCATCGCCTACCACATGCGTCTCCGACAACTGCGGCTTCTTCTTCGACAGCGCCGACACCCACCAGACCGCGCCGGCCACTGCAAACACCGCGATGACCAACAACGCGGGCGCAACCAACTTGTTCGAGTCAATCCCCGCAGGCACCTTGACGATACGCGTGAGGTCCGGCTGAGCGACCTTGCTCGAGCCGGAGTACAGGGCAATCAATTCGGTAGCCGACTCGCCGACGAGCTCGGCGTAGTGCCGGATATGGCCGCGCGCGTAGACAGGCGCGCCGAGGGCTTCGTAGTTCTCGGCCTCGATCGCCTCCACAATCTTCGGGTCGGTATGGATTCTTTCGGCGACCTGCAACACGGTCAGCCCGAGTTTTTCGCGGCCTGCCCGCAAGCGAGCGCCGATGCCGCCAGCTTCCACTGCCATGGGAATCAGCCCGGGTTATGACTGAGCTCGGCAAGCGCACGAGCCTGATCCGAGCCGGGAAAGTCCAGGCGCAGCTTGCGCGCGAACTTCTCTTCCGCCAGCCGGTCACCCTGCTTGCGGGTGATCCGAGCCCCGAGCAGCAACAGGTCCGGCGTCGCCTCGAACGATGCAATGAATCGATCGATACCGTCTCGGGCTTCCTGTACTTCGCCGCGCTGAAAGTCGAGATCCGCGAGCTGGTACGCGGCCTCTGCAAAGTTGGGCCTGACTTGCAACGCCCGCTGGAAGCTCAGCGCGGCCTGCGTATCGCGCTTCGCGCCGCGCAGACACACGCCTGCGTTGGTGTACGCGGCTTCGGGAGTGCGGTACAGCGCATTGTGTGCTGCTTCTTCGAAGCTCCTGACGCCCTCATCCGTGCGCCCGGTTCGACACAGATAAACTGCGTAGTTGTTGAGAACCTCCGGACTGCGCGGTCCGAGATTCAACGCCGTCTTGAATTCCTTGTCAGCCTGATCGGGATGGCCCAAACGGTCCTGCAGCATCGCCATTGCGCTGTGCACGTTCGGGTCATACGGATTCTCGACCACTGCCCGGTCGAGCTTCTCCTTGGCCAGCCCGAGATCGCCCTGGTTCAGATAGGCCATGCCCAGCTGCATGTTGTAGTTGGACGCATCGCCTTTTTTCTTGGCGTTGTTACTCGTCGATGAGCACGCGGCCAGGGCGAGCGCTGCCACGCCGGTCAGCAGAAGCGGTACGACCCGTGCGACGCGCGCTGTCATGATTGAACCGCCAGGCCGAAGACCTTGTTGCCGAGCCGTGCCGTAGTTCGATCGATCACGCGGCCCGCAAGCTGGCCACACGCCGCGTCAATGTCATCGCCGCGTGTGCGGCGCACGGTCGCGAGCACACCGCGCTGGATGAGCTCATCCCGGAATCGCTGGATCACCGGCAACGGCGAACGCTTGTAGCGTGTTCCGGGGAAAGGGTTGAAGGGAATCAGGTTGACCTTCGCAGGGTGCCCCCTCAGCAGCTGGGCGAGCGCCCGGGCCTGGGCCGGCGAGTCGTTGACGCCGTCCAACATGACGTATTCGAACGTCACGCTGCGGCCATTCTGCTCGTCGATATAATGCCAGCACGCCTCGAGCAGCTCGGCAATCGGATGCTTGCGGTTGATCGGCACGAGCTCGTTGCGCAGCTCGTCGTCCGGCGCGTGCAGCGACACGGCAAGCGCAACGTTGGTTTCCTCGGCCAGCTTGTAGATCTGGGGCACCAGGCCCGAAGTCGACAGTGTTACGCGGCGGCGTGACAGGTCGAACCCGTAGTCATCCAGAAGGATGCGCAACGCCGGCACCACGTTGCGAAAATTGGCCAGGGGCTCGCCCATGCCCATCAACACAACGTTGGTGACGATGCGGTGATCGCCCACCGGCTGCCTGGATTCGCCGAATTCGGCCAGCTCGCGCTTGGCGAGCCAGACCTGCCCGACTATCTCGGCAGTCGTCAGGTTACGGTTGAAACCCTGCTGCGCCGTCGAGCAGAAGGAGCAGTCCAAGGCGCATCCGACCTGTGAAGAGATGCACAACGTCCCCCGATCGGGCTCGGGGATGAACACCATTTCGAACGCCTGCGAAGAATCGGCGCGCAACACCCACTTGCACGTGCCGTCGGCCGACTTATGCAGGCTGACGATCTCAGGGGTACGGATTGCCGCGCGCTCAGCGAGCTGCGCGCGGAAATCCCTGGCCAGGTCCGTCATGCTCTCGAACGAGCCCTGACCGCGCTTGTACATCCAGTTCATGAGTTGACGAGCGCGAAAAGGCTTGCTGCCCAACTGAGCGACGAACGCTTCGAGCTCGGGACGCGCAAGTCCCAGGAGGTTGGTTTGGGCAGGTGAGTTCATGAGAGGTCTGCGCGTACGGTCAGCCGCGCGGATGCAACTCCGTGGTACGGAAGAAGTAGGCGATCTCGACTGCGGCCGTTTCCGGCGCATCGGACCCATGCACGACGTTCTGCTCGATGCTGAGCGCATGATCGGCCCGGATCGTGCCCGGCGCGGCCTTCTTCGGGTCAGTGGCGCCCATGATCTCGCGGTTCTTCGCGATGGCGCTCTCGCCTTCGAGAACCTGCACGACCACCGGACCGGAAGTCATGTACTTCACGAGGTCCTTGAAGAACGGGCGCTCGCGGTGAACGGCGTAGAAGCCCTCGGCTTCCCGCTGCGACAGATGCAACATCCGCGCGGCTATGATGGACAGGCCGGCCTTCTCGAAGCGGCGATAAACCTCGCCAATGAGATTGCGGCTGACGCCGTCCGGCTTGACGATGGACAGGGTGCGCTCGAGCGCCATTCGCTTTGATCCTTTCTAGCAAAAACTATGGGGGACGTTTGCAGCCGACCAGACTGCGAACGATAGCCGCGTAGTTTACCTTGGAGCGAGCGCTTGGGGCAATTTAAGCGGCGTGCACCGCTGCCTACGGAAGTACCGGTTCCGTAAGGACTTTCTTCACACTCGGTGCAGAGCTTGGCTTAGACCGAGAAGCTCTCCCCACAGCCGCATTCCCCCTTCACATTGGGATTGCGGAAGCGGAACGCCTCGTTCAGCCCTTGCTTCACGAAGTCCACGACCGTCCCATCGATCAGCGAAATGCTGCTGGGGTCGACGAAAACCTTCACGCCCCGGTCCTCGAACATGAGGTCGCCCGGAGGCGCTTCGTCGGCATAGTTGATCACGTACGCAAACCCGGAACACCCGGTCTTGCGCACTCCCAGGCGCAGGCCAACGCCGTGGCCCCGGGATACCAGGAACGTTTTGACACGATTGGCAGCGGATTCTGTCAGAGAGATAGCCATCGTTTCAGGGGATCAGTTGAGGTGGACCCATTCTACGCCCGTCAGGGCCAATGCCGAAGGCACGCCTGCACCGCATCTTCGACCACCAGCAAGCGACCGAGTTTTTCGGTCGGGACGCTGTGGATTTTCGCCCAATCCGCAGGCGTACCCGGCTGCAAAGCTTCGCGGCGTCGGCCCGGCAGCTGTTTCGCCATCCATTCAGCTACTGCCAGAGTATGGGGGCATCCGTACGCTTGAAAACGGGCGTCCTTCACAACCCCGTCCGCAACCAGCAAATGGAAGCGAATCCAGGTGTCTTGACCGGGTGCACCGGCCTCCCCGCTTAAGGCTGGACGATCGGGCCAGGGAGGCGCCGCCGCATTCCACGCAGGGGATAGGGCACGCAGCCTTCGGACTTCTCGATTTACTGCAGCAATTGCCACGTCCACGTCCGCCTCGGTAGTGAATCGTCCAAGACTGAAGCGCAGCGAACTCTGGGCGAGCTGCGTATCTCGTCCGAGGGCGCGGAGCACGTACGACGGCTCAGCGGAAGCTGAGTTACAGGCTGAGCCTGTGGAAATCGCCAGCTCTCCGAGGCTTACGACAAGACTCTCCCCTTCAACTCCCTCGACCGAGACGTTCAGTATTCCAGGGAGCCGCGGTGCGCCCTCGCCGTTCAAGTGCACCCCGCCAAGGCCCGCGATGCCGTGCCAGAGGCGATCGCGGAGGCTCGCCAGTCGAGTAGCCTCGGCGGGCTGTAGCTCGCGCGCGAGATCACACGCTGCGCCCAACCCCACGATTTGATGCGTCGCTAACGTCCCCGGCCTCAGCCCGCGCTCCTGGCCACCTCCGAAGGTAACTGGCTGCAGCAGTGGACGGGCCGAACGGCGCAAATACAGGGCACCAGCGCCCTTAGGGCCGTAGAGCTTATGTCCCGTGAACGAGAGGACATCCACCGGTAGTTCGCGGACATCTACCGGGATCTTGCCGACAGCTTGCGCAGCATCGGTATGGAAGGCAACCCCACGTTCACGGCACACGGCGCCGATCGCGCGAACGTCCTGCAGCACGCCAACTTCGTTGTTTGCGAACATGATCGACACCAGCACGGTATCCGGACGTAGGGCAGCGCGAACTGCGTTGGGGTCAATCCGCCCCGAATGGTCTGGCGTCAGGTAGGTCACCGAGAAGCCTTCCTTCTCTAGACGCTTGCATGGGTCAAGGACGGCCTTGTGCTCGGTGCGTGAGGTCACGAGGTGTCGCCCGCGGTCGGCATTGGCGCGCGCGATACCTAGCACTGCCAGGTTATTCGACTCGGTCGCCCCCGACGTGAAGATGATCTCGTCGGGCTCGGCTGATAGAAGAGAGGCGACTTGTGCCCTCGCACTTTCGACGCGGGCGGCCGCCTGGCGTCCGAAGCGATGCGTGGCGGACCCGGGATTTCCAAAGTCTCCTTCGGGGCCCATGCAAGCATTCATCGCTCGCATGACAGCGGGATCCACGGGCGTTGTTGCCGCGTAATCCAGGTAGATGACGTCAGCTTCAGGCGTCACGGTCAGTACCACCGGCTCGGCGGCGGCGGTTCTGCATCGCCGTTAGCAGCCCACGCAGAATATTCACCTCGTTCTGATCCAGCTCGGCGCGCTGCAGAAATCGCCGGATGCGCGCCATGAGATTGGTACCGCTCTGAGTGCGATCGCGGAAATCGACCTCCTCCATCACCTCTGCGAGGTGGACGTAGAGTCGATCCATGTCTTCAGGCGTAGCCAATGGCACGTCTGTCGGCAGCGGCACCACTTTGGCCCCGCGAGCGCGAAATAGTTCATACGCAACAAGCTGCACAGCCATAGCCAAATTCAACGAAAGATAGGCCTCGTTCGCCGGGATGCGGATCAGCACGTGAGCAGCTTCCAGATCATCATTCGTAAGGCCGGTACGCTCCGCCCCGAACAGTACGGCAGCAGGTGCGCGACGTGCCTCACTGACGATGCGTTCGGCCGCATCGCGCACATCGGCAACGCGGAAATTCTGGTCGCGATCGCGCGAAGTCGTCGCAGCCACAAAACCGCATCCCGCGAGGGCTTCCGCAACGGAGTCAACTACTCGGGCGCGCTCGAGAATGTCATCCGCGCCCGATGCACGTGCAGTGGCTTCGCTATGGGGAAACTGCTTGGGTCGCACGAGCACGAGATCCTCCAGCGCCATGTTCTTCATGGCACGCGCCACCGCTCCGATATTTCCCGGATGCGAAGGCTCGACGAGCACGATGCGAATGTTGGGCGACATCAATCTGTTACGATTCGTTGATTGGTTTCCGCCGGGCCGTGCGCGCGAGCGGAGACGCTACGTGAGCTTATTTTACTGTGCATGCGCTCGTAAATATTGCCGTCCGGGCCGCCCGCGCCGCCGGCGAAGTCATCATCCGCAGCCTCAATCGCCTCGAGTCCCTGACGATCACATCCAAGGGGCGCAACGACTTCGTCAGCGAAGTCGATCATGCGGCCGAGGCCGAGATCATCAAGCTCATCCGGAAGAACTATCCGAGCCATGCTTTCCTGGCCGAAGAGAGCGGGCGCACGGGCGACAGCGATACGGTCTGGATCATCGATCCGCTCGATGGCACCACGAACTTCCTGCACGGCTTCCCCACGTTCTCAGTATCCATTGCCTGTCAGGTCAGGGGTAAGCTCGAACATGGGGTCGTATATGACCCTATCAGCCAGGAGATTTTTTCCGCGTCCCGCGGCGGCGGCGCTCACCTGGACAATCGCCGCATTCGTGTCAGTAAACAGCGCGGCCTGGAAGGCGCTCTCATCGGCACGGGTTTCCCGTACCGCGCGAATGCAAAGTACATGGACTCTTATCTGGCGATGCTCAGAGCGGTGATGGAAAACACAGCAGGTGTACGCCGTCCTGGCTCCGCGGCGCTCGACATGGCTTATGTCGCAGCGGGCCGTACCGACGGGTTCTGGGAGATCGGCTTAAGTCCCTGGGACACAGCCGCCGGAACGCTGCTCATTCAGGAAGCAGGCGGTCTCATCGGAACACTCACGGGCGGCGAGTACACGCAGGGAGGCAATGTGCTGGCGGGCTCACCCAAGGTTTACGCAGCGTTGCTGGAGTTGCTGGCCCCCCACGTTCCGGAGCAGTTGCGCGAAGGCTGAAGTTCCTCCACAGTCCGGCAAAGATTTTTCGGGGGTTTACAGGTTAATGGCCAATCAGCTTTTTGCGACCAAGACCGTCGCCGATCTTCATTTGGATGACTCCTCGGGCCCGCAGCTCAAGCGGGCACTCTCAGCAACCGCACTCACCGCCCTCGGCATCGGGGGCATCATCGGCACGGGTATTTTCGTGCTCACCGGCACTGCCGCGGCAAACCACGCGGGACCCGCGCTGGCCCTGGCATTCATCATCGCAGGCATCGGATGCACGCTCGCGGGCCTCTGCTACGCCGAGTTCGCAGCGATGATTCCGGTCTCGGGAAGCGCCTATTCCTACTCCTACGCAACCCTTGGCGAAGGCGTTGCATGGTTCATCGGCTGGAACCTCGTCCTGGAGTACCTCTTTGCTGTTGCTACGGTGTCGGTTGGATGGTCGGGCTACCTGGTCAGCCTGCTCGACCAGTTCGGAATGCATCTGCCAACCGCGCTCTCGAGCGCGCCTTTTGCGAAAGGCCCGGGCGACTTCGACATCGTCCGGACCGGCGCCATCATCAACCTTCCTGCGATCGCCATCGTGGCCGCACTGACATACATCTGCTACGTCGGAATCCGGCAAACCTCGGCCTTCAACACCGTGATCGTCGCGATCAAGGTCACGGTTGTGTTGCTGTTCATTTTCCTCGGTGTCAGTCACATCAATCCCGCCAACTGGCACCCGTTCATCCCGGCGAACGAGGGCCCCGGCAAGTTTGGATGGAGCGGCATCATGGCCGCCGCGGGCGTCATCTTCTTTGCCTACATCGGCTTCGATGCCATTTCGACGGCCGCGCAGGAAACCAAGAACCCGCAGCGCGCCATGCCCATCGGCATCCTGTCGAGCCTGGTGATCTGCACCATCCTCTACGTGGTGGTGGCGATCATCCTTACCGGCATGGTCAATTACAGAGAGCTCGATGTGTCGGCCCCGGTCGCACTGGCCCTCGACAAGTATCCGGACCTCCACTGGCTCGGACTGCCCGTGAAGCTCGGCGCGCTTGCCGGCATGACCTCGGTCATGCTCGTCATGACACTCGCCCAGGCTCGCATCTTCCTGGCAATGGCCCGCGACGGACTGATCTGGAAGCCCTTCGGCAAAGTCCATCCAACCCATCAGACCCCCAGCTTCGGCACCGTGTTTACCGGAGTTGTAGCGGCGATCGTGGGCGGACTCCTCCCGGTCGGTATTCTCGGCGAGCTCGTGTCGATCGGCACATTGATGGCCTTTGTGACGGTGTGCATCGGAGTTCTGGTGCTGCGCATCACACGGCCTGAGCTCGAGCGGCCCTTCCGCACACCTGCACCGTGGTTTACGTGCATCGCCGGAGCCATCATCTGCGGGTTGATGATGGTGTCCCTCGGGATCGGAACCTGGGCGCGCCTGGTCGTCTGGACCATCATCGGCGCGGTTATCTACGCGTTCTACGGTTACAAGCACAGCCGCCTGCATGGCACCAACGGCTCCGCGCGGCCGGTGAGCGCCACCCGTTGAGGTAAGTCAGGTCAGCCGCCGTGCCGGCGGGGCTAACCGCCAGCTTCCTCGTCGTCCCGCTTCCCGGAATCCAGCAATCGGCGCAGTCGGATGTTGATCATCTCGACTGCGACCGAGAACGCCATCGCGAAGTACAGATATCCCTTCGGGATATCAAAGTGCACGGCTTCGGCCACCAGCGCGAGGCCGATGAGAATCAGGAACGAGAGTGCCAGGACTTTGATGGTCGGGTGACGCTCGATGAACGCGCTGACCGCGCGCGACACCCACATCATCACCATGATTGCCGCGACGATTGCGGCGATCATGATCGGCAGGTCCTTCGCAAGGCCTACGGCCGTGAATACTGAATCGAGTGAGAAGACGATGTCGATGACGGCGATCTGTACCACCGTCATGACGAAGCCCGCATAGACTTTCGTCGTCTGGCTGGCGCTCTTCGCAGCCCCCTCCAACGCCTGGTGGATCTCCAACACACTCTTCCCGAGCAGGAAGAGTCCGCCGATGAACAGAATGATGTCACGCCCCGTCACTGCCTGCGTGCCAACATGAAACCAGGGCGTCGTGAGCCTCGTCAGCCACACGATCGAATACAACAGCGCGATGCGCGTGAGCATCGCCAGCGTCAACCCGGTGAGGCGTGCCGTCTCCTGCCGGGCCGGGGGCAGCCGTCCGACCAGGATAGCGATGAAGATCAGATTGTCGATGCCGAGAATGATCTCCAGCGTCGACAGCGTTATGAACGCCAACCAGACTTGCGGATCGGCGAGGAGTTCGAGCATGGGCCGCGGGCGCGCCTATGGCAGGTGGTCGAGAGCGGCCTTCTTTTCGCTCGGGAAGACGTGCTCCGCAGTCAACCCGCAGTCGAGCGCAATGGCACTCGAAATGTAGATGGAGGAGTACGTACCGGCGATGATGCCGATCATCAGCGCCTCCGAGAATCCCCGCAGCACCGGCCCGCCCAGGAACAGCAGCGCAACCACTACGATCGAAGTCACGACTTTCGTCATGATCGTGCGCGACAGGGTCTGGTTGATCGACTGATCGAGTACGACATCGGGCGGCAGCCGCCGATTCGTCGCGAGCCGCTCGCGGATCCGGTCAAACACCACGACAGTATCGTTCAGCGAGTAGCCGATGACCGCGAGGATAGCCGCGACGACGGCCAGGTCGAACGGAGTCTGGGTGATCGAGAAGATACCGAGCACCAGGATCGGGTCGTGGATGACGGCAAGAATTGCGCCCAGGGACAAACGCCAGGTATGAAACCGGAATGCGATGTAGATGCCGATCAGGAGCAACGTGAAGGCCAGCGCCCAGGTGGCGCTCGTTTTCAACTCGCTACCGACCTGCGGACCCACGATGTCCAGCTGCTGAACCTGCGCACTCGGGTCAACGGACTGCAGCACCGACTCGAGCTTCGCCCGGATCGCCGTGGGATTCTGAGTTGGATCGGGCGGCAGGCGAATGGCCACATCGCGCGAGGAGCCGAAGCTTTGCACCTGCGGGTCCTTGAAGCCCGCCGCAATCAACCTGGCACGCACGGCATCGACGTTGGCAGTCTGCGAGAAAGTCGCCGTCGCGCTGATACCGCCTGTGAAGTCGATACCCAGGTTCAGGCCGCGGGTGGCGAACGAGACTACGGACCCGATCATCAGGATGGCCGACAAGGTGTACCACACCTTGCGGGTAGCCATGAACGGGAAGTTGGTCTGCTTCTTGAAAAATTCCACGCGCCTTCCTCGAAAATCTTCAGTTAGATCGACAGGCGGGTCAGCTTGCGCTTCCCGCCATACATCAACGTAATCAGTGCACGGCTTCCCATGAGCGAGGTGAACAGAGATGTTGCGATGCCGAGCGTCAGCACGATCGCAAAGCCGCGAATCGGGCCGGTGCCGAACACCCACAACACGACACCCGCTATCAGGGTGGTGACGTTGGAATCGGCAATGGCCGAAAACGCCTTCTCGAACCCCGCCCGGATCGCCGCCTGAGGCGAAACGCCCTTGCGGATTTCCTCGCGAATACGCTCGTAGATGAGCACGTTCGCATCGACCGCCATACCGACGGTCAGGAGGATGCCCGCGATGCCGGGCAGCGACAGGACCTGGTGCATCATGGAAAGGAGCGCAGCCAGCAACACCACGTTGGCGAGCAGCACCGCATCGGCAACCAGGCCAAACCTGCGGTAGTAGACCGCCATGAACACGAAGACACCGGCCATACCGATGATGAGAGCACGGATGCCCTTATCGATATTGTCCTTGCCGACGCTCGGACCCACAGCACGCTCTTCGATCGGGTAGATTCCCGTGGACAGCGATCCGGAGCGCAACAGCAGCGCCAGCTCGCGCGCCTCGCCAGCCTGCAATCCAGTGATCTGGAAGTTGTTGCTGAAGATGCCCTGAATGGTCGCGTCGTTGATGACCTGCTCGTCCGTGACGTCACGGCTCACCTTCTTGCCATTCACGTCGCTCGTGTCACGACGCTTCTCGATCAGGACCACTGCCATGCGCTTCTTGAGGTTGGCGCGTGTGGTCTTCAACATCGCCTCGCCTGCGCGGGCATCGAGCTTGATCGATACGGCCGGCCCTTCCTGCGTCTGCGTACTGGTCGCGTTGGTGAGCTGATCGCCAGTGGCAATGATTTCGCGCTTCAGCAGTAGCGGACGGCCCATGCGGGTGTGCGTATACAACTTGGAGCCCAGGGGTGCGTGGCCGCTTGCGGCCGCTTCGAACGCGCTGTTGGTCATGTCCTCGAGCCGGAACTCCAGCGTGGCCACCTTGCCCAGGATGTCCTTGACCTCGGCCGAGTTCTGCACTCCGGGCAACTGCACGTTGATGCGATCCAGACCCTGCCTCTGCACGATCGGCTCCGACACACCCAGCTCATTCACCCGATTGCGCAGCACGGTGATGACCTGCTGAATGGAGTAGTCCTGGCGCTCCTTGATCTGCGCGGGCGTCAGTGTTGCCACTATGGCGGATCCGGTCGGCAGGGACTCGGTGGATATTTGTGCGCCCTGCAGCGCCTGGGTCAGTGCCGTGCGTGCCGCATTTACATCCGCCTCGGGCGGCAGCACGATACGAATACCGTTTGGGCGGTCGCTCGAGCCGGCCTTCACAAGACTGACGTCCTTGAACGGAATGTTGGCTGTTGAGAGCGTCCGGCGAGCGTCCTGTGCATAGCCTTCGAGCCACTGGGTGACCGCGCCGTTTACGTCCACCTGGTAGAGGAGGTACAGGCCACCACGCAGGTCGAGACCCAGCGGCATGGGCCGCAAGCCTATGCTGCGAAATATCGCGGGCGCCCGCGACGCAAACGACAATGCCGTTACGTACTGGGGGTTGAAATGTTCGTTGACGGCATCCCGGGCCTTTAGCTGCTCGGGCACATTCGGGAACCGCAGCATCAGCCGGCCCGCGTCGATGTAACTCTTTTCGAAGGTGACACCGCGTTCCTTCAAGTACGCCTCGATGGCGGGAGCGGCGTCGGCCGTTACGGGGGCGCGATCCTTGCGAGCGACCTGCAGAGCGGGGTCCTCACCGAATACGTTCGGCAACGCGAAAATCAGGCCCAGGAACAGGACGACCGTGACGAGGATATATTTCCAACGGGCATATTCGAGCATGATTCAGGCGCTTTTCAGGGTGCCCTTGGGCATGAGCGAGGCGACTTGGAACTTCTGCACCTTCACCCGGACGCCATCAGCGACCTCGAGCGTGAGGAAATTGTCGCCAACCTCGACCACCTTCCCAAGAAGGCCGCCTGTGGTGACGATTTCGTCGCCCGTGGAGAGCTTCGTGATCAGCGCCTGATGCTCCTTCGCCTTCTTCTGCTGCGGACGGATGAGCAGGAAATAGAAGATGACGATGAAGACAACCATCATCAGCAGCGGCGCCATGCCGCTGGCGCCGCCGGGCGCAGCACTCTGTGCCCAGGCATCGGGAATCAAAGCGTTCATGCAGTCACCTTGGTCGGAAGAGCTCCACCCGGCTTGGGCGCCCGGCGGAAGCGTTTGGGGGCGGCATTATGCCACCATCCAGTTTTACTAGGCCAGTCAATCACTTGCGGATACGTGGATGCCGGTGCAACCCCGGACCACGTCCACCTGCCTCGATTTGGCGACCCTCGCATAGGGACGTCTATCTCAAAAACGAGGCGCGATATTACAGGAAAGGCTTAACTACTCACGACAGAACCGAAGGTGACCGGCCAGACCCTCAGCACCCCAATCGCGACACTAATTCAGGACTACCTGCTCGTTCTTCAAGGGCTCAAATCCGCGGAGCTTGCCACAGCACCCGCGGCAGTCCGCCGCGAGGCGAAATACTCGTGTGACCAGGCCGCGAGCCGGCCCGCGGCGATCTGCGCGCGCAAGGTCCGCATCAGGTCCAGATAGAAGTGCAGGTTGTGGATGGTGTTCAGCCGCGACCCCAGAATCTCATTGCAGCGGTCCAAGTGGCGTAGGTACGAACGGGTGTAATTCCGGCAGGTATAGCAGGCGCAGTCCGGGTCGATTGGACCCAGATCCGCCTGGTGAGCGGCGTTTCTGATGTTGACGACGCCCGTAGAGGTGAATAGATGACCGTTGCGCGCGTGTCGGGTGGGCATCACGCAGTCGAACATATCGATGCCGCGTAACACGGCGGCGACGATGTCCTCCGGGCGGCCCACACCCATCAGGTATCGAGGGCGGTCTTTGGGCATGTGCGGTACGGTCGTTTCGAGGATCCGTAGGCGCTCCTCTTCCGGCTCGCCCACGGCCAGGCCCCCAACCGCTAACCCCGGCAAATCCAGTCTCATCAGCGCTTCCAACGACGCCAGCCGCAAAGCACCGTGCATGCCGCCCTGCACGATGCCAAACAGGCCACCGGGAGGCTCATTTCTATAGTAGTGGGCGTGGCTGCGGACAGCCCAACGCATGGAGCGCTCCATCGACTCGCGTGCCTGTGCCTCAGTAGCTGGGTATGGCGTGCAGTCGTCCAGTGCCATTGCGATGTCGGAACGCAGCTTTAGCTGCACCTCCATCGAATCCTCGGGCGTCAGGCGTACATCGCTGCCGTCCAAGGGCGAACGGAACCGCACACCCTCCTCCGTGATCTTTCGGAGGCTCCTCAGGCTGAAAACCTGGAAGCCGCCGGAATCGGTGAGGATGGGATGGGCCCAGTGCATGAAACCGTGCAAGCCACCATGCGCATCCACGATGTCGGGTCCGGGACGCAACATAAGGTGGAAGGTGTTGCCAAGGACAATCTGCGCACCGAGGCCTTCCAGTTCCTCGGGCGTCATCGCCTTTACGGTGCCGTACGTGCCTACCGGCATGAATGCGGGCGTCTCAACTACGCCGTGCGCTAGTGTCAGGCGACCCAGGCGAGCAGCGCCGTCAGTTGACAGCAGTTCGAACTTTGGCCTCAACCGCCCACCCTCGCTTTCGTCAGAAACATCGCATCTCCATAGCTGAAAAATCGATATCGCGCGCGCACTGCATGCTCGTAAGCGGCGAGTACGGGATCCTTACCGGCGAATGCGCACACGAGCATGAGCAATGTGGACTCGGGGAGATGGAAATTGGTGAGCAACGCATCGGTGACCTGGAAATTGAAGCCCGGACGGATGAAGAGGCGGGTTTCGCCGGACCATCCGGCTGCGTCCCGCGCTGCCAGTGCTGCCGACTCCAGCGCACGCACGACCGTTGTGCCTATCGCCACAATCCGCCCGCCGTCTGCTCGCGTCCTTTCTATAGCTTCGCACGTTGCCGCACTCACCGAGACGCGCTCGGCGTGCATGACGTGCGACTCCAAATCGTCGGTTCGCACTGGCTGAAACGTCCCCGCACCCACGTGCAGAGTTACGAAGGCGCGGTTCACCCCGAGTGCCTCTATCTCTCGAATGAGCTGCGAATCAAAGTGCAAGCTAGCTGTGGGCGCAGCGACTGCACCCCGTTCACGCGCAAAGATACTCTGATAACGTTCGCGGTCATTGGCATCAGCCGCACGGTGAATGTACGGTGGAAGCGGTACATCGCCCCACTGCTCGAAGAATTCAAGCGCCGGTCCGGGAAATTCGACGCGCCACAAGTCACCCTCGCGACCGAGGACGCGCACCATGCCTCCTGCCGTTGTCACTTCGAGCCCTTCGCGTATCGGTTTGCTTGCACGTAGCTGTACAACAGCCTCTTGGGTCCCGACGACACGCTCCAGGAATATCTCCACGCGGCCGCCGGACGGCTTCGTCCCTGCGAGCCGCGCTGCAACGACTTTCGTATCGTTGAAAACGAGGAGATCGCCCGGACTCAGGAGGCCGGGGAAGTCACGCATGGTGCGATCGCGCGGGACGAGACGACCATCCGCGCCCTCGAGGACAAGGAGCCGACTCGCTGATCGCTCGGCGAGCGGAGTCTGGGCGATCAGTTCGGGCGGCAGCTCGTAGGCAAAGTCATGGCGTTGCACGCGCGCATGGTATTGCAAACGAGAGCACCAGGGCGATGGTAGTCGAGCCCGATTTCGCTTACGTCGCCAAGTCGTCGTTCGCCAGGTCGCCGCGTTGGCGTTTCAGGTTGTCGCATCTTTACGAATCAGCCTCACCCTGCGGTCCCGCCCCGACCCCATGAACGACATGCGCTCCGGAAGCGTCGTTTCGACGTTCACGGTCTTTTGCTGCCGCATGAGTTTTATCGTGATCTTCTCGCCAGACTGATAGGAGCTCAGGATGCGTGTCGCATGCGATCCGCTCGAGGGCTCACGCCCGTCAATGGCGAGTATCACGTCACCGTCCTCCAGCTTGAAGTCCTTCGGGGCCCGTACGACGAGCACACCCTTGTCAGTACCAAAGTATCGCCCCAACTGCGGAGTGAGCGTCGCAAGCTCCATCTCCCCGAGCTGCCCGTGAATCATAACGGGCCCGAATGTACTAACGCCGGCTTCCGGAAAGCCTGGCGGAATGGGCGGCAACGGTATGTTTGGGTGTTGCATACCAAAGAACGTCGCTCCCCGACGCGCCGTGACGACGAAATCGCGCGACTTCCCCTCTCGGGTTATACGCACCTTCACTTTGCTCTCAGGTGCGATCTCGTGCATGACATGCATCACCTGCCTCGCCGGACTATCTCCCTTGACGTCGGTGCCATTGATTGCGGTGATCACGTCGCCAAGATGAAGACCGGCTTCATCGGCAGGACCACCCGGACTGACTTCCTGAATGCGTGCGCCGCCTTTGCCGCTCTCGGAATCAAGCTGCACTCCGATGATCGCCCGTGATGGACCCTCACCGTTGAACACCATGAACTTGTCCATCAAAGGACCGCCGATCTCACTCGAGAGCTCCGCGACGTCGTGCGCAGCTTTCTCCAATCTGGCCTGAGCCTCGGCGAGCCTGGCATCGAGGTCCTTGTTTTTGGCGTCGTGGTCCTTACCGGCACCATCGCTGGTGAAATAAACAGTGTCAGGAGAATTGCCCGTCTGAGCGAGCACCGCCATGGGCGTCAAAATGCCCGCACAACCTGCGAACGCAGTTGCAGTTGCCAGGGCGAGTAGTTTGATGTTCACGATGAATCCTCAAATCAAAATTTGGAATTGGGTAAAGCCATCAAGGCGATTCGGCAGCAACAACTTCTGCATAGCGTACCTGCGCCAACGATCCCACGAGTCGGACACGCTCGTGCTGCAATGCCGCCAAACTATCCGGGCGCATCCCGTCGAGACGTACAGAAGTCAACAGGTCATCGACCTGCGCGATCCGGTCCTCGAGCCGCGCGACAGCTGCACGCGTTCCAACACGTACGACAACGGGCTCGCGAGGGAGAGTTGCCAGCCACCGTTCGATTGCTCGCGAGCGGAGCGCCGCATCGGCGGGTTGGTCATCGGCACCATCAGTTGGCCGGCGTACGTCTCGTCCCGCTGACGGCAACTCGCGCACCGCATCCACGTCACCCGCAGGACCCCGTACGTTCGACATCCGATCCACTGCACCGTCCGCAGGAATCCCGGAGCCAGCGACTACGTGCCGCCCACTACTCCCAAGACGCCCCCACACAGCAATCCCACACACAATGAGCAACAGAGCTGCGGCGGCAGCCATGTGCCTCCAGTCCAGGCCATCCTGTGCAGCAGCCGAGCGTTGCTGAGACCGGAGCTGAAACTCCTGCCAGTTATAGGGAGGCAGCATCTCTGCGGGGAGTCTGCGCAGGCGATCACCGCAAGGCGGCGTCTGACTGTTCGATTGCTCTATGGGGTTGTGCATGTCTGACGATCCACGGGAAGCTCGAACCATTCGCGCAGCTTTGTATGCGCACGCGCCAGTTGAGACTTCGAAAAACTCACCGAACGGCCAAAGGACTGCGCGATCTCCTCATGCGAATAACCCTCGACCTCAAAGAGCCAAACCACCGCACGGGCAGTCGGCGCAAGGCTCGCGAGGGCCCGCTCGACATCGAGACACTCCGCCCTGGGACCCGGCGTCACCGGAAACAGCGCATCCACCCATCGCCCTTCCGAACCGCTGTCCGAACCGAGCCGCAGCCGGGCGCAATGCCAGGGAGACCGCAGATACATCAAGCACTTGGAAACGGCGATCTGCCTCACCCACGCCCCCAGCGGCGCCTCCCCCCGAAACCCCGAAAGACCCTGGAAGACCGCCATCATGGTCTCCTGAAACAGGTCCTCCGCCAGGGCGCGGCTACCCGCCAGGCGGCGAACGAGTCCAAATGTCGCCGGGGCCACCGCGGCGTAAATCGCCGCCTGGGCGCGCTCACTGCCAAAGCGCGCGCTCGCTAGCACGTCAGGGGGTACGTCGATCTCTACGAGTCTGGCCACGAGCTACTTAGATGCGCCGGAGGCCTGAAAGGTCGCAGACGGTCAGCTATAATTCGCGCCCCCTCGTAGCCCGAGTGGCGGAATTGGTAGACGCAGCGGACTCAAAATCCGCCGCCCTTAAAAGCGTGTCGGTTCGACTCCGACCTCGGGCACCAAAAAAAATCGGACCCAAAGATCCTCGCACACCACTGCCCGGGACGTCAGCTGGGTCATCCACGAAGGTGGAGCGGTGGCGGTGCGCGCAAACAGGTCGCGCACAGCAGCGAAGCATCATTCGCCGTACCGTCACGGGTCTTCCTGGAAATGACGAAGTGCCTCCTGGTCGTACTCGACGGTCCGCTCTTCGATCGCTTCGGCGAATCCGAGCGGCGTCTCACCCCGGGCGTACCCTATCGCGCGGTAGGTGGCGAGCCGCTTTTCAAACATGCGCATTAGCATTGGGACCTCGCGGTCCACATAGTCGTAAATTCGCACTTCTGTCTTGGTCGGGTGCAGTCGGTGGAGTCGGCCGCTGTATTGAATCAGTGTGCCTTTCCAGGAGACTGGCATGGCGAGAAAAAGCGTGTCGAGCCGCGCGTCATCGAAGCCCTCCCCGATGTACCGACCCGTCGCAAGGACCAGCCGCTCGGTCGTATCCGGAATTGACGCGAGTTGGTTGACGGAACGATGCCGCGCCTTGGTGGTCATGCCGCCCTGTAACACGACGAGGTGACGCACGAACCCGCGGAGCCGGTCGGCGAAGTACTCGAGATGATCTTTTCGCTCGGTGAGCAGGATGGGCGAGCGGCCTTCTTCAACGGCCGCGATGACATCGTTAATGACGGCCGTGTTGCGAGCCTCGTCGTTTGCTAGCGCCCGATAGATCTCCTGAATGCCGAGATGGGAGTGATCGCCTGCCATTAGGAATTCAGTTTCTCGCACGATCAGCTTGTGATCGAAAGGTCGCCGCGCGGCTTGGCTTTTCGCGTCCACTCGAAAGCGGATGGGCCCGATCTGCATCTCGGTGATCGGATGGCGCCCATCGCGACGCTGCGGCGTGGCTGTGAGTCCAATGAGGTAGCGAGCCTTCACCTCGGACAGCACGCGCTCGAAGGAGCTTGCCGAGACGTGGTGGCACTCATCGACGATGACGTGTCCGTAGCCAGCGACAAGGTCGTCGACCTCTTCCCTGCGGACGAGACTTTGGATCATCGCTACATCGATCCGGCCGTTGGGTTTGCGTTTGCCGCCTCCGATCCGTCCAATTCGGTTCTCATCGATGCCTAGGAACATCGCCAGTTGCGCAACCCATTGCTCCAGCAACGGCTTCCGATGGACGAGGATCAACGTGCTGTAGGCACGTTGCGCGACCAGGTACGTTCCGAGGACTGTCTTCCCAATACCGGGTGGCGCGACGAATACGCCCGTGTCATGTCCCAGGAGCTTGCGTGCAGCCGTGCTCTGCACAGCCGTCAGCTCGCCGTTGAACTTCAATTCGAGCGGTTCGCCCAGATGCCGTTCATCCTCGATCTTCAAGGTCACTCGGTGCTCGTCAAGCAGTTGCTCGGCCGCGGATGCGCAACCGCGTGGCAGTGAAATGTATTGCACAAGATCTTCGGCGCAGGTGATGACTCGAGGAGTAATCGCGGTGGACAGACGCATGCGCTGTTTCTTGTAGAACTCCGGGTTTTGGAAAGCTGCGAGCCGTTTCAACTGATTCAACAGCGGAGCGGGCAGTCCTACCTTCTCGATAAAGAGTCGCTGTGCGAGCACTCCCTTCACCTCGGAAGGTAGCGGGCCGGTGATGTGCTTCACTGGCGCTCGTCCCGATGGCAGTCGCGCCCATGGGGCTGCCGCCTCCTCATCATCGATCACTTCGGCGAACCGCACACCGACGACCTGACCGGTTCGGCTGGCTTCGTTCGCGATCGTCTCCACCGTACCGGGCTCGATACGCTGTATGGACGCGAGAAATGACCATTGATCTGCAAACGGCTCGAACCGTTCATTGATGAAAACGCTATTGCCCTGTTGCCTCGGCTCGTGCTGGAGCGGCAGCGCAATGAGGTTTCCGAAACCACCACGGGGCATCGTGTCCTGGTTCGGGAAGAGGCGATCGTAGGACTTCATATCAAGTTCATGCCGGCGACTCATCGTCTCGGTGATGAGGTAGCAACCCATCCTTCTTGCCACGTTTGCGGAGACCGGCGCGGTGAAGAAGAACCACGCATGCGCGCCGTTACCCGAACGGGAGCGTTCGACCGCGGGTGGTGTGCCGAAAGATCGGCTTGTATCGGCGAACGCGGCGACGTCTTCCCTCCAGGAACTCTTGTCGAAATCAACGGCCAGAAACCAACAGGTCTCGTCTTCGAGGAGCGGGTAAGCACCCATTACATGCCGGCCCTGTAGGTGGTCAGTCACGACCTGGTCGCCAACTGCGACGAACGCTTGATTCACGCAGTCAGTGCACTTGCCCCCGGTCTTGAGTAGGCATAGCCCTGACTCCCATTTGTTTGAGCAGGCCGGAGTGTAGCCGGGTTTTCCCGTTTTCTTGCTCACAAACCGGGTTGGAAAGATGTCCGCGCGTCCGCGGAACAGGGATCGGAACAATTGCACCTTGCCAGTCGGGGTGTTCGGCGCATTACATTTCGCCGCGGCAGCCAGCGGACTGAGCAAGGGTGTTGTGGCAGGGTTCGCGGCAAGTTCTAAGCGTAGCGATTCGATCTTTGCTCGGGCCTCGTCGCATGCGCGCTCGAGCTCCGCCAACCTCGCTTGCTCGCGGGCGAGTTCCTTGGGGATGTCATTTTTCGAGCGTGTCATGGGGGCATGATCCTGTCCGCGATGTTAGCATTGCAACTTGCTGCCCGAGAAAGCCAGTATGGTCGTCTCGGCCCATTCAAGGACAGGCGGCGCCTGTTGAGATTGCGAGAGAGGCTTGTGATGGCGGGGCGCTACGATGCTAACGGTCCAGAAGCAGAATTCGAAGCTGGCTCGCGCGGTCGAGTGCTGCGCAATCGGCTCGGCATCAAGTCAGTGCGGGAGATTGAGCGAAAGGAGTCCGAAGCATTGCTGGCCGCGACAGAGCAGATGATCGATGAAACACGAATCGATCAATGCTTCACTCCGGACTACATCCGGCGGATGCATCGCGTTTGGCTTGGGGAAATTTACGTGTGGGCGGGCGAGTATCGACAGGTGAACATGGCGAAAGGGGAATTCATGTTCGCCGCTGCTAGTCAAATACCGAAGCTGATGCATGAATTCGGACGCGGGCCGTTGCGCGACTACACACCCTGCAGGTTTGACGTCGAGGACGAGTTAGCGACCGCGTTGGCCGTGGTACACGCCGAGTTCATCCTGATCCATCCGTTTCGCGAAGGGAACGGGCGTTGTGGCCGATTGCTCGCGATCCTCATGGGACTGCAAGCGGGGTTGCCGGCGTTAGACTTTGGCGGGATACGAGGCGCGAAGAGGAGTGAATACATCGCGGCTGTTCACGCCGCTTTGGGCCGCGATTACGCGCCAATGGGGAAAGTATTCCGCAGCGTCATTGCTCGGACACGTAAGTCCGCCGCTAAACCTTCTTCTGGTTGACGCGGCCCTTGCGGACGGGTGATTTGTCAGCGCTTTTCCGGGCCCGCTTGAACACGGCACGAATCCCCTCAATGGCAGAAGACGTGACTACAGATCTGATGACCATGCTTTTCCGCGCGACGGGGTCTCGAAGGTAGGGGTTTACGGAGGAAAGCTTTGTGCTCATAGAGGGATATTACCAGAGGCCGCAATTCGATGACGCGCGCGGGAGACTCGCGGGAACCGGTCCCTGCACGACGCTGACTTGACTGCAACGTCCGTCGCGCCTTACGTTAAGAATCAGCTACTTATGTCCAGGACACGCTACTCAAAAGCCTGAGGCCGAGGTTCGAGTCCCAGGCTCCTCTTCGAACCCACGAACCAGGTTTTGGGCTGATTCTCAACGAGCCTGCACCCCCTTAAATCCCCCGATTCGCCGGCTTATTCGCCGGTTTGCTCTGCGAACGCACAGAGCCCGGCCATGAAGCGTTGGCAATACCGAGTGGCGCGCATGTGCCGCGTACCACTGACTATGCGACGGTTTCAGTCTGATTCGCCTCCCACCCGAATGCGCCCTCCTGCAGATCAAGCTCGAACTGCCTCAGCCAGGAGCCGTCAGCCGCCTCGTAGTTTTTGGTCATCGAGGTACCCTTTCTGATCAGAGTAACCTTGCCCGTAACCGCACGTGGGAAAGCCGACGACGGATCGGCATGCTGGATGATCTCGAAATCAACCGGACGAAAACCCTGATTGCGCATCAGCGCGTGAGCATCATCGATCTCATCCTGCCCAAGCAGCTTAAGGGCCGCCTGCAAGTCCTGCCGCAGCAGGTGGATCTCGGATGGTGTGAGCATTCGCGGTGTTATCGAGGTGGCCAGCTTGCGTCCGGGTAAGGAACTCGAAGCTGAACTCGAAATTCTGCTGGCCCCATTCTTTAATATTTGGCCCATGTTTCTCTCTCGACTCCTGAATTTGCGCCTCAGCGGGAGCCAGCTTTGCCGAGTACCGTTTGCCGGTCAACACTGGAAAAGCCTGCGAAAACTTCCATGACTACATTCCATCTATGCCCAACATGGGACCGCGGCCGGACGAGGCCGCGCGCTTGCATCTCCGTGACGTCGCGATAACTGCATGGTCCCGGCCGCATAGCGGATGCGACCACCAACTTACACATTTTCTTACACATATGTTTGAGGATGGGCTAAAATGATCACGGAATTAGACACTTAGGGCATCCCCATGCGGACTCAAAATCCGCCGCCCTTAAAAGCGTGTCGGTTCGACTCCGACCTCGGGCACCACTTAAATTGTCGGGTTTTCTGTGCTCGCCAGCGTTTACGCGCGTCGGCGGAATAGACGCATCGGACTTCCGATACGTATCAATCTGATTGCTCTAGCCAAAGCAGTTACACATTCCTTACACATAAAGTCCGCTGCGGGTGACCCGGAAGTTGGGGTCGCAGACATGTGCGTCCCTCTCGAAGACGCGGGCCCTTAATCCCTTAATCCGAATCGGACGCCACTTGATTCCGAAATAGACGAGCCTACAATCCGGATTGGACGAAGGCAGAATCCGGTATGGACGATCGCGCCGAAGGCATAATCAAGCGATTTTCTGCGGCGAGTGTCATTTCTGCGCTAAAGGACACTCCCGCGGTCATGGTGATCGGCCCGCGTCAATGCGGTAAAACGACATTGGCTCGCGAGCTGATACATGGCGAGCGCCCGTATCTCACCTTGGACGATAAGACTACTCGCCTAGCCGCCCAAACCGATCCCACCGGCATGGTCCGCGACCTGGACCGCGCGATCATTGACGAGGTGCAACTCGCTCCTGATCTGCTGCGGGCCATCAAGGAGTCGATTGATAACGATCGACGGCCAGGAAGATTCTTGCTCACCGGATCGGCTAACATTTTGACGCTCCCGAAGATCTCGGAGAGTCTCGCAGGCCGCATGGAAATTGTGACTCTGTTGCCGCTATCGCGTGCGGAAATTCGTGGGCAACGTCCTGCATTCTTGCAGAACGCGCTGGCAGGCCAACTAGCGAAGTCTGCCGAGAAAATGATCGGCGCAGATCTCATACGGGCGGTGCTAACTGGTGGTTATCCTGAAATGCTAGACCGTGCACGGCCGGACCGTCGAAGTGCATGGGCGCGCTCCTATATACAAGCTATCGTGCAACGGGACGTGCACGAGATTGTGGAAATTGACAAGCTCAACTATGTTCCCCGGTTGCTCCAAGTGCTGGCCCATCACTCCGCGCAGCTAACCAACTTCACGAAAATCGGAGGTCAGGTAGGTCTAGACGACAAGACCACGCGTGCCTACCTAGGCATTCTTGAACAGGTGTTTTTGATCAAGCGTGTCGAACCCTGGTTCAACGACCGGCTGAGCCGCCTGGTGAAAACACCCAAGCTGCATTTTCTGGATTCCGGCCTATTGGCGGCAATCCTGGGTGCGACTACGGAACGTGTCACCGCCAACCGGTCAATTTTCGGCCCCCTGCTGGAAACGTTTGTCATGTCAGAAATCATGAAGCAGTTCGGCTGGCTCGATGACAGTTGCACACTCAGTCACTATCGAGACAAAGATAAAAACGAAGTCGATTTTGTCATTGAGAACGCGGCAGGCGATGTAGTCGGGATCGACGTCAAATCCGCCGCATCAGTCAGCGGTAGCGATTTCAAAGGCCTGAAAAAACTCGCGGATGCTACTGGCACGGCATTCCAACTCGGAGTAGTGCTCTATGATGGCGACCTATCACTGCCATTCGGGGATCGAATGTACGCAGCCCCGGTTTCATGTCTGTGGGGCAATGAGTTGCAAACGTCACCGCGGATGTACGCTGCTTGCCCGTTAGGCTCGGATTCGAGCTGGACCGAAACTACACCGCGCTGCACACTTCCGCGTCCGCCAACCATTGCGCGAGAATGTGAGGCGAGAGCCCGATATGCATGCATCTCGGATGCCTGCCCGTGTCTAAGCGAAGTAAAAAGAAGAAAACCAGGAAAACGATGCCTGCGCCCAATGGCATCCCGTTGCCAGATCAGATTGCCGAGGATATACGTGGAACTCTTGTTGGTCGGTTGCAACTGAAGCTCTGGGAACTGATTACGGGTCGGAAGGACATCGCGCCAATCTACAAGCAAATCCTACGGGAAGCTGCGTTGCTGGAGGGCGTTGAAAAGCCGCCGGCGCAGGCCTGATGCGCGATGGGGCCTACGTCTTGCCGAATTCGGAAGGTTCGCGCGAAGTATTCGACGAGCAATCCGCGGATATCGTCGCCGCAGGCGGTGCCGCTCACGTCGTGTCGTTCGAAGCAAACTCTGAAGAGCAGCAGCAGACGCTGGTGGAGTTATTCGATCGCACGGGCGAGTACACCGAAGCAATGCAGCGTCTGCAGAATCTCAAGGATCAGCTCACCAAGGTGAGCGAGTTGGATGCTCGCCAGGAGCTCAACAGTATTGCTCGCGAAGTTACATTGATCGTGGGGCGAGATTTTTTTCCCGGCGAGCCCCGCAAGCAAATGGAAGGCGCACTCACCGACGTCGAGTGCGCCATCAATGTTCGTTTCGCGCCGGATGAGCCTCATGCTGCCAAGCGGGGCATCACACGGCGCGAGCGCAAGAATTATCGTGGTAAGTCCTGGGCGACACGCGAGCGCCTGTGGATCGATCGAGTGGCCTCGGCCTGGTTGATTCGTCGGTTCATCGATCCCGACGCGAAATTCCTGTGGCTCTCGCGTGTCAAAGAATGTCCGAAGCGGGCGGTCGGCTTCGACTTTGACGGCGCTGAATTCACGCACGTGGACTCGAAGGTCACCTTCGAAGCGTTGATGTCGAGCTTTGATCTCGAAGCAGATTCCGCGCTGATAAAGCTGGGCGCACTCGTTCATCACCTGGATGTCGGTGGAATTCCGGTCGCCGAACGACCGGGACTCACTACCATCATGACGGGGGCGCGCGCGCTTCAGAAAGACGACGATGCGCTGCTCAAAGCCATGACACCGGTATTCGACAGCTTGTATGCCGGCTACGCGAAGGCAGGCCCCAAATCCGGATGAACGGATTGCGCCAGTCGCACCTGCGGGATTTCATCGAGTACGGGTTCGAAGTGGCGATGGTGCGGGACGCCACGGCGGGAGCCTCCAACGAGGAAGGCGATGGACACGAGGCCGCTCTCATCAATTGGCGCTTCCTGGCGCACGCGCTGTGGACGACGGCCGAGGCAGTCAGACGAATTGAGGCCACGCAGGTCTGTGCTGTGGCCTGAGGCGGTTTGAGGGACGAGTTGCCACATGTGGAACGAATTTGCCCACTGGCGGCAAACAGGCGTATGGACGGGAACATAAGGGGAACAAGGTGGGTCGTCCGGTTGCACTGACGCTGTTTGTTCCTAGAAATCACTTTAATAACACGGTCTAAAAGGGGATAGACATGAACAAGCTGTCGAATTCGGCGTGGCTCATGATCGCTTCGTTAGCCGCCTGCGTCTCATTACTGATATCCGCGCCGGCAAGTGCGGGGCAGGACACATACATCGTTCTGTATAAGGCCAACTCGGTACCCAGCAATGCCGCTACGGCGTTGAGCGCCGCCGGCGGGAAGCTGGTATGGAGCTATCGAGAGATCGGGGTGGCCATCGCGCAGTCGAGCGATGCGAATTTCGCCGCCAAGGCCCGGAAGATCGCGGGCGTTCAGGGAGCCGCGGCGACATCCGGACTGGGTGTGAAAGTGGACGGCGGCGGTCTAGCGATCGCCGAGGCGTTGGATGCGTCTCCGGCGGGCCCGATAACGGGTGCTCCCGCGGCTGGCGACGATAATCTGTCGGGCCTGCAGTGGGATATGGTGCAGATTTCCGCACCGCAGGCGCGCGCCGTCAACGGTGGCAGCCCCTCAGTCCTCGTTGGCGATATTGACAGTGGACTCGACTACACGCATCCGGATCTCGCTCCAAACGTCGATTTTGCCAACAGCGTGTCCTGCATCGGTGGTGTTCCAAACCAGGACCCTGCTGCCTGGAACGATGACAACGGTCATGGAACCCACACAGCGGGAACCATCGCCGCGGCGAGGAACGGTATCGGCATCGTCGGCGTAGCACCGAACGTGCGCATCGCCGGAATCAAAGCCGGGAATGCCGACGGTTTCTTCTTTCCTGAGGCGGTCGTCTGCGCGTTCATGTGGGCGGGCTCGCATCACATCCAAGTGACCAACAACAGCTACTTCGCCGATCCGTGGCTGTTCAACTGCCGTAACGATGCCGGGCAACGCGCGATTTGGGAGGCAGAGCGCCGGGCGATTCGCTACGCCATGCAAAACGGTACGGTTGTTGTCGCAGCCGAAGGCAACGAGGCCGATGATCTCGCCCATCCAACTCAGGACGTGACCAGCCCCGACAATTCCACCCCCGTCACCCGCGAAATTACCAACGCTTGCGCAGTCGTTCCGACGGAGGTTGCGGGCGTAATCGGCGTGACGGCAAACGGGAATAAGGTGCTGAAGTCCTACTATTCCAGCTATGGGGTGGGCAGCGTACAGGTCATCGCGCCGGGGGGAGACTCGCGTTTGCAACTGACAGCCGCGGCGCCAAACGGCCGTGTCTTGTCCACATACCCAGCGGCGTTGATCGGAACCTGCGCCCGTAAGGTTTTCGACGGCGCTGCGACCTACTGCTACTTGCAGGGTACGTCGATGGCTTCGCCTCATGTCGCAGGCGTTGCGGCGCTGATAGCGAGCACTGGAGTTACTTCGCCGGGCGCGATTGCGTCCAAAGTGAACACCACCGCCGATCCGCAGCCTTGCCCCGCGGACTTGTCCATCTATGCGTTCTTCCCGTCTGTGTCCAACGGAGCACCGCAGGTATGCGACGGTGGACCGGGTTACAACTCGTTCAATGGTCACGGCCAGGTCAATGCACTGACGGCCGTCAGCAAGTAAACCTCCAGCGGGTCGGTCCACGGGATGCAACCCGTGTTCCGACCCGCGCGATCATCTGCGACATCCGAAAGTTGGCCAGGGTGCCGTAGCAATCGAAGGTGGCGATAAAGAAAGCGCTCAAAGCAGACGTTCGTCAGCAATGTCTGGTAGTCATCGCCTGAGCTTTTGGCTCGATTGAGCAACCGAGCTGCTGCCGACGCCTCGAGATTGACACCTTTACCTGTCATACAATTGAATCAAGGTAAGGTTGTACAACTCGCGATACCCGACAGACCCGTGCAAATCGAGCGGGTTCAGTCGCCCAGCCACGATGACGACGGGTGAAATCGCGAAGGCCCTCCACTGCTACATGTTTCTATATTTGAAACAATCCGCGACGGTCTTCGCCGCGGAATACACTCGTACATCAACCCCTTCGACTCGGTGCGTTTCGATACCCTCCGTGAGAGCAGCGCCCGAGAATCGAGCAACACGAAGACGCGGATAATCCAAGTGTGGCTTCCGGGCTTTCGTTGACAGGGCGATCCAAACTTCGGCGGGAGATTGAGTGGTCAGTTCACGAAATCGCAGCGCGGTTAGCAGACAGAAGACACCGGCCGGTACACGCTTCATTGAGTACGCCGGTAACAATCTGCGCTTCGATTGTCTCGACGTCGGGAGAATCGGTGTGTTTATGCGCGCGCCGCCAGCCGTATGCGACGCCCCCCTCAACAGCGCGGCACAAACGGGGTAGGCCAAGACATTCACCGTGTATGGGGCGCTTCATTTGCGGCATTCCCAAGCGTCCTGTAACCCCACCAATCGTTTGGTGTTAGATAAACCGGAACTTCATACTTGAAGCGGGAATGAAACTCCACCGCGATTTCGCCGAATCTGCAGAAACGCTCCCAATGTCATCGATGTGGGTGATCTCCGAATAGCAGGTCGCGGCCGTGCATCATACCTGCGGCAGTCAGTTACTCTTACGCATCCGGCGTGAAGATAACCTCATTGCGGCGTCGCTTCCTGGCACTGCTCCTTTCGCGTTCGGCCGCGAGCTGTGCTCGGACTTGCGCGGCAGTGACCGCGCGCGACGGATCGGCCTCGAGCGCGTCATACGCCGGCTCGACTTGGTTCTATAGCCAGCAATCAACAGCCGATCGCGCGCGTCTTGAATTCCGCCCGCAGCTTCTTGCCCAAACGCCAAGATCCCAGGGTGCTGACTTACACATTTTCTTACACATAGGCTTGGATTTTGTTTAGAATCATATTTGAATCAGACACTTAGGGTATACCCATGCGGACTCAAAATCCGCCGCCCTTAAAAGCGTGTCGGTTCGACTCCGACCTCGGGCACCACGTGACATTCGGTCCGGTCTGGGCCAGGTGACTGCCGCGGCAGAATCAAACAACCTCAACGTTCTGACCTTCTTTCTGAGCGGATATGCCCTTTTCCCCTCCCCAGCTCGCGCCCGCGGAGCGCTACTCGGACGATCTATCGGCTTACGCGTGTGAACCAGCCTCCTCGCCAATGTAGTAGACGCAGTGGACCTTTAGTGCGTAACAAGCTGATTTTCTGAGCTGAAACAGTTACACACTCCTTACACATAAAGGCACTATCGAAGCGGGTGTCGAAAGCTAACAGGCGGAGGCAGGGGATCTGGCTCAGGTGCATGGTCTCCGCGGAGGCCGAATTCCATATTCCGAATTGGACGCCACTTGATTCCGAAATAGACTGCGCGTCGCGGATCGAAGATGCCAACCTTCCGTCCCTCCTCCCGCCGCGAAGCGCCGGTAAGTTCGCGCGTATGGCCCGCTCTTAGCCGATAGCACTCCGTATTAGGACTGCTTTCGACCCCTCAGCTGCCAGCAAACAACGTCTGCTATCGAGGAACCCACATTTTACGTGTTGCACGACAAGTGGTGTAGTCAGTCCAATAGCTTACCGGGAAGCCGGCGTGTTATTTGACACGCTCTCGTGGTGTTTGTTTGCTACCGTTCGGTCGCCTGAGTAAGTGTTATGCTGCATCCATATTGAGCGCAGCCTGAAAGGCACGATGCATGGATCAAACTGAAATCTTCCGACCATTCTGCGCCACCATGGTTCTGACGCTGGTGGTGTGGGTCTATATGTACGTCCGCCGCCTATCCTTTATCTTCTCAGGCAGTCTCGACCCGAAGCAGATGACCCCGCTCGAGTTGGCTCGGCTATCTCCGCCTCAGGTTTCCAATCCGTCTGACAATTTGAAGAACCTGTTTGAGCTGCCTACAGTTTTCTACGTTGTCATCCTCTACATCTACGTGACCAACCAGACTGATGGGGCATATCTGTGGGCGGCGTGGGGATTCTTCCTGTTCCGAGCGCTGCACAGTGCAGTGCAGTGCATTGCACTTTCAACTTCATCCCCCTTAGATTTGCCCTGTACGTAATCTCCGCAGGGGCGTTGTGGTTTGTTGTGTTAAGGGCTGCTCGGGCGGCTATGTGGTAACCAACTGAGGAAGGGAGCTCCGTAGCCCATGCCGCATAACAGGCACATGCACGGCGCCCGGACGCATCAAGTGTTTTGCTTCTGGCCGAAAGCGCTCAAACCGCTGCGGCCCAAATCGACCCATCGGCGACATTCCCGCCCACTAGTTAGCGGACGTTCGGGAACGACAGAGCGGACGCTCGCCCTTTAGGGGCGATTCGGCGCCAGCATACTTGGGTCCAGCACACGGCCGCCGAGGATAACCTTCGCGATTTCCTGGTAGGCCTGGATAGTCTTCCTGGGATCGGCGCGCACCAGCAACAAGTTCGCGCGCTTTCCAACCTGCACCGTGCCGATCTCGCGATCGAGTTTCAGCGCGCGCGCATTGCTCAGGGTCGCCGCCTGAAAGATCTGCTCGGGCGTCACGCCGGCATCGGCTAGGTGCCGCATTTCCATCCAGCCATTGAGTCCCGGAGGATTCGCATAGGTCGGCGCGCTGGGCGTGTCGGTACCGAACAGCAACCGCGCATGATGCTGAGCCAAATACCCCGTCGCGGCTGCAGCTCTATTGATCGGATCCAAGAGCATGTTCGCGGCCCCTACGGGCGCAGCGAGCTCGGGGCTCTCAGCGACGATGGAGTCGCGAAACCATCTCCCCTCCGATGTTCGGTACCAGTCGATCAGACTGAGTGGCAGCACTCGAGTGAGCTTCGGGTCGACCAGCGTCGCGTTATCGAACAGATTGCGCAGTCCGTAGAGAACCTGGAGTGTCGGCTGCCATCCCACATGCGCGGCGATGACCCGATCGAGAACCGATTTCTCGCGCGCAGTGAGCTCACCGGGTCTGGTCTTCTCGTCAGTGTTCCACAGGCCATGGGCCACGATGTCAACGCCCGTGTCGAGCGCGAACTGCTGAGCTTCTAGCGAATTTGCGTGCATCAGTACCGGCAGCCCCGCCGCGTGGGCCGCCCGCACGAGGGCGCGGACCGTATCGGCCTGCGGCACGGGGAGGCTGTGCACACCACCAAAGCCGCGCTCGAAGAAGGTCTTCACGCAGATCGCACCGTCCGTTTTCATGTGCGTGACGACGGCCTGTGGCGTGTGCTCGCTGGCTCTTACTCCCGGTGGCAGAGGGGAGCCGGATACACGCGTTTCCAAAAGCATGTAAGGCATTGCGGTATAGCGGGTTTCCTTCGGCAGGTAGTTAGATGGATACCCATCCATCAGCGTTGTGCCACCGCAGAAAAACGTGTCGGGCTTGGGATCGTGGCTCTTCCAGCGGGCCATCTCCTCGGGCGTCGAAATCAGGTCGATGAGTGTGGTGAAACCGGAATAGAGATAGCTGCGAGGAAACTGATTGCGTGCCGCGAGGGTGATGTCGGGGTGAGCTTTTTCCTGCTCGTCGGTCATGCCGGGGATCCCGCCGAGGTGCACGTGGCTGTCAATCAAGCCCGGGGATCAGATACAGGTTGGTGCCGTCGAGCGTCTGTGCGGGCATCGGCCCGCTCCCCGGAGCGTCGTGCGCCGTGGTGGAGATGCTTTGGATACGCCCATCATGAATCGTCACAGTGGCGTTTTCGATCTCCCGTGCACTGTCGGGCGAGACGACCGTAACGTTCTCGATGCGCAAGTCTTGGGAAACGGCACTCTCGGAATACTGTACTGAAGCAATCACCAGCAGACAGATCGCGCCCAGTCGCCGGCCACGGGGGGGCACATGTCGATCGGTCTCCCTGCAACATCAGTAACCTCCCTGCCAAACGGTCGATCATCGCGAACTCCACGGAGCCGTCCGTCCGGTAACTGCCGTCGAGATGCTCTTCGGCAGATGCTCACATGAAAGCACATGCGTGAGGGTGGCGACAATTCGCAGGAATGACTTAGCGAGGTCATCAGGAGGTGAAGGTGGGCTTGTTACCACGGTGACCTTTGAGGAAAAAGGCGGCAAGACGCTGCTCGCCATGCACGAGCTCTATCCCTCGAAAGAAGCTCTCGACGCTGCCGGCACCGGGGCGGCGGATGGGATGGGGCGAATCGTTAGGGCAACGGGATGAGTGCAACAGTTAACGCGCTCCGCAGTGCAGGATGGGAGATTGTCCTGTGTCTCACATAGAGACGGACAGAAACACTCACAGTAATCGAGCACCACGTAGCAATTACTCGATCGCCTGCTATGCGACCAGGGTGTCGGCTCCGTACAGTGCCTCACATTAGCTTAGGTTGAGAATCCGAATTGCACGCTCACTTCTGTGGCGCGATCGCGATTGCCGCGACGGGGATGCTTTTATTGACTGCCTGTGATGACGGAACCCAAGTGGTTCCTGTTACCGCGCCCGCGCCCCCCGTAGTCACCGCGCCGCCACCCCCAGCAGCCACCGCGGCGCTGTCGGTGAGCCCTGCGTCAATTGAGTTGCAAGCCCTGAGCGGCACCCCCGTTGCGTTGACGGTCATCAATTTCTCGAAAGTCACTACGGCTACGGCAATCAGCGCAACGCTCCCGGCAGGTTGGACTGATGTGATACAGAACTCGGATGCTTGCGCCACTCTGGCGCCGCAGACCAGTTGTACTCTGACTTTCAACCCGGGGGCTTCATCCCACCCGTCCACCACGATTGTCATTACGGGACAGTCGGCCGAGTCAACCTCCGCGACGATCCAGGTCAGTCAGCTCAACACAGCGAACCTGTCGCTGGCCGGCGCGCCGCTTTCCCTGGTTGCAGGCAGTGGCACCGCTGGGGTCATCACCGTTACCAACAATTCCCTGGCTCTCATCGCCACAGACATCGCCGCGGATCTCAGTGGTACCGCGCTCCAGAACGCCGTCATTCAGGATGCCAGCTCGTGCGTCGTGGTGATGCCGGGAGCGAGCTGCTCGCTGTCGTTCACGCCCCGAAATACCGCAGTGACCCTGACAAATTTTCCGATCCACGGCGACAATACCGGCCAGGCCGGCGGAGCCGTCGAAGTCACGCTGCCCACCAGTGCCCCCATCTCCGTAGCGGGGTCGCCTCTGATTCTGATGGCGAGTTTCAGTACCGCCGCTTCGGGATCCTTGACGGTCACAAACAACTCCACAGCGCTGGCCGCCAGTAATATCTCGGCCGACCTGTCGGGCGCCGGGCTCGCCGCGGCTCTGAGCCAGGATTCGAGCGACTGCGTGAGTGTGGCGCCGGGCGCCAGTTGCACATTGACCTTCACGCCGATTACCTCGTCAGCCGCAACAGCTACCGCAATCGTGGTCCAAGGCACAAATACATCGCAGGCCGGCGCCAGCATTGCGATCAATGCCGCTCAGCTCGCAACCCTGAGCGTTTCGCCGACATCCCTACTGCTGACTCCTGGTGGTACGTCGGACTTCATCACCATTTCAAACACCTCGGCTACAACGTCAGTATCCGACATCGAGGTAGATCTCACAGGCACCGCTCTAGCTGGAAATGTCACGGTGTCCGCAAACACATGCGCCGGTACTGTCCCGCCGGCGAGCAGTTGCGTGATCACTTTCTCTCCGGGAAGCAACACTGTGGCGACGACCTCCGTTCCCGTAGCCGGCGTCCACTCTCAGACGGTGACCGCGAATATCACGATAAGAACCCTCATGGTAGGCGACAGCTACGCCGGAGGCATTGTCTATCAGGCACCAGGCAACGGCGTACCCGGAATGCTGGTGAATCCTACCGACCTGTTCGGAAGTTGGGGCGATCAGAGTGTCACGACCAATGCACAGAGCGAGACGGACGGACTTGCCAACACGGCGACGATTGTGGCGGTGCTGGGTGTCAACACCTATGCGGCGAGCACGTGTTATTCAATGACCGACGGCAATGCCAGTGCCGGCACCTGGTATCTGCCGGCGGATGACGAGCTCACTGCCGTGTTCCAGTTAATCGATAGCAATGCGTTCGACCCCATGATGAACCAGAACTTTTACTGGACGTCGACCGAGAGTTCGTTGAACCCGCCGTTACTGGCGAACGTCTTCGTGCACACGTACAGCGTCACCAGCGCGATCGGAAAGTCGAACTACGAAGCATTCCGTTGCATCCGCGCTTTCTGAAAGCCCGGCGCGGCGTTACGCCGGGCCCTCAAAACGAGAACCGGATCCCGGCACTCGGATACAGGTTGGATGCGGAGTAGACGTTCCGTGTCGTGCGGATATACGTCCCGAGCGAGAAATTCTTCGCAACCGAGTACCAGGCGTTCGATTCGAGCTCCCACGACGTGAGCCGCGCGTGTTGTGGCGGCCCCAAGTCGAGCTTTGATCGACCGGCGTGGTCCAGCCCTCAAGCCCTCCAGTGAATTGGCGAACAGCAGCTTGTCGTTGAAAAACTTCCTGTCTATGGATCGAAATGGACTATGCGCTTGAAAGCTCCGAGCAGTCCAAGATATAGCAGTTTGAGAGATTCGGACCGTTAGTGATCCGTCGCGATAGCTTAGGGGCTCGAGGCCGTGAAGACCGGCGCGTTCTTCCCGCCCGCATTAGTCAGACCGCGGTCCCTTTGCTGGCTTGCAGGCCATGATCGGCCCTGCCACATCGAACACGAATAAAAAATCGGTCGAAACAGATAGTCCAACGACCGGCACTTACACATTTTCTTACACATAAACTTCCGGCCGCGCTAAAATACCAGTCGAACCCGGCACTTAGGTCACCCCCATGCGGACTCAAAATCCGCCGCCCTTAAAAGCGTGTCGGTTCGACTCCGACCTCGGGCACCACGTGAACATTCGGTTCGGTCAGGGCCAGGTGACTGCCGCGGCAGAATCAAACACCTCCACGTTCTGACCTTATTTCTAGACGAATATGCCCTTTCCCCTCCTCAGCATACGCTCGCTGAGCGCTACTCGGACGATCTATCGGCTTACGCGTGTGAACCAGCCTTCTCGCCAATGTAGTAGACGCATTGGACTTTTAGTGCGTAACAAGCTGATTTTCTGAGCTGAAACAGTTACACACCCCTTACACATAGAAGCACTATCGAAGCGGGTGTCGAGGGCTAACAGGCGGAGGCAGGGGATCTGGCTCAGGTGCATGGTCGTCGCGGATCGAAGATGCCAACCTTCCGTCCCTCCCCCCGGCGCGAAGCGCCGGTAAGTTCGCGCGAATGGTCCGCTCCTAGCCGATAGCACTCCGTATTAGGACTGCTTTCGGACGCTCAGCTGCCAGCAAACAACGTCTGCTATCGGGGAGCCCACATTTGACGTGTTGCACGACAAGTGGTGTAGTCAGTCCAATCGCTTACCGGGAAGCCGGCGTGTTATTTTACACGCTCTCGTGGTGTTTGTTTGCTACATTCGGTCGCCTGAGTAAGTGTTATGCTGCATCCACATTGAGCGCAGCCTGAAAGGCACGATGCATGGATCAAACTGAAATCTTCCGACCATTCTGCGCCACCGTGGTTCTGACGCTGGTGGTGTGGGTCTATATGTACGGCCGCCGCCTATCCTTTATCTTCTCAAGCAGTCTCGACCCGAAGCAGATGAGCCCGCTCGAGTTGGCTCGGCTATCTCCGCCTCAGGTTTCCAATCCGTCTGACAATTTGAAGAACCTGTTTGAGCTGCCCACAGTTTTCTACGTTGTCGTCCTCTACATCTACGTGACCAACCAGGTTGATAGGGCATATCTGTGGGCGGCGTGGGGATTCTTCCTGTTCCGAGCGCTGCACAGTGCGGTGCATTGCACTTTCAACTTCATCCCCCTTAGATTTGCCCTGTACGTAATCTCCGCAGGGGCGTTGTGGTTTATTGTGTTAAGGGCTGCTCGGGCGGCTATGTGGTAACCAACTGAGGAAGGGAGCTCCGGAGCCCAAGCCCGCGCACCAATTTTTGATCCGCCTCGCGTCGATTGGCGCGTCTAGCCGACGTTCCTCGCTCGAAACCCTTGCGGGATCGATGCCGATATGGTCGGCCGGCCCCTCGCGGTCATCGAGTCATTGAACCTCAATGATCCTCATGCACCAGGGTGGGTCAATCTTACGGGCCGAGAGCACATGTCCCAACTCGCGCGAAACCGGCCAGCGGCCTGCTCACCCTTGAGAGTTTTGTCGCCGAAATGGAAGGCGATACAGTCTACTAACCCGCACCATTCGTGAACGGTGCGATTTTCTTTCAAACTCGGATGCAGAGGCACGTTCAGGTTGATGGTATGCGACTCGCGGTGGGAAAAGGCTCACGTAACATGAGGTTTTCATCTCAAAAGTGTTGTTATATAACAACATTGCCGACGTGTAGGCGTGCCGATGCCTCGCCAGCGGGCGGCAATGCTGATGCAGCAGCGGTTCGTAGGTGTTGGCTACG
>JAQGOF010000040.1 GCA_028293745.1 Gammaproteobacteria bacterium
CCCCGAGTAACATCGTGGCAGGTAGCGCACGCGACGGTTCCATCGCTGGAGAGTCTCGTGTCGAAATACAACTTACGCCCGAGAGCAATCCGCGAGCTCCCTCCGGTTTAAAATTGGCCGTAACGTCGTAACGGCGGTCATGGCCGGGGCGGTCCGTGACGAAGCGGATCAGGTCGGCGGCCGCATGCTGCGGGCACTGCGGATAGCGGCTGCGCAGCTCCTCTTGCGACACGAACACGCGCTCGGCAATTTCGCACAGTGAGCGGACCAGTTGCAGGTTCTCTACTTCGGCGCGGCCGCCGATGTTGTAGACCTCGCCCACCTTGCCGGCATGCAGGATGAGCTCGATGGCGCGGCAGTGGTCGCTCACGTGCAGCCAGTCGCGCACGTTGCGCCCGTCTCCGTAGACCGGCAGCGGGCGGCCATGCAGTATGTTCAGGATGATCAGCGGGATCAGCTTCTCGGGAAAATGGTACGGTCCGTAGTTGTTGGAGCAGTTGCTCGTGGTGACTTGCAGGCCGTAGGTGTGGTGATAGGCGCGGACCAGGTGGTCCGAGGCCGCTTTGCTCGCCGAGTAGGGTGAGTTGGGCGCATAGGGGGTCGCTTCGCTGAACGGCGGGTCCTGCGGGCCTAGTGATCCATATACCTCGTCTGTCGAGACGTGGTGAAAGCGATGCTGCTCGACGGTGCGCTCGTCGAGCCACACCTTGCGGGCTGACTCGAGAAGCGTGTGAGTACCAATGACGTTCGTTTCGATGAACGCGGTTGGTCCGCTGATCGAGCGGTCGACGTGCGTCTCGGCTGCGAAGTGCACAATGGTGTCGAGCCGCTCTTCGCGCAGAAGACCTTCCACCAGGCCGGCGTCGCAGATGTTGCCATGTACGAAGCGAAACCCGGGTTGACTCTCGACGGGCGCGAGGCTCATCCGGTTGCCTGCATAGGTGAGCGCATCGAGTACAACCAGCCGATCGCCTGCATGGTCGCGAAGCCAGTGATCCACGAAGTTGGATCCGATGAAGCCCGCGCCACCGGTCACCAGCAGTCTGCGTTCCATCATGGCTAGTATTGCGCCTCGCGGAACCACTTCGCTGCGCTGTCGCGCGCCGACAGAATGGGCTGCCCACCGGCCGGCAAGCGCCAGTCGACTTTCAGGTCGGGATCGTTCCAGGCTATGGCGTGCTCGTCCTCCGGAGCGTAGAAATCCGTGCACTTGTAGAGGAAGTGGGCTGACTCGCTGAGCACCACGAAGCCGTGCCCGAACCCGGGCGGAACCCACAGCATGTGATGGTTGTCCTGCGTCAGCTCGGCGCCCACCCATTGGCCGAATGTCGGTGAGCTGCGCCTGAGATCGACGGCAACGTCGAACACGGCTCCCCTGACCACGCGCACCAGCTTTCCCTGCGGCCTTCGCAGCTGGTAGTGGATTCCGCGCAGCACGTGGCGGGCGGACAGATTCTCATTGTCCTGGCAGAAGCGCAGCTCGAGGCCCGCGGCGGCAAACTTGCGCTCCTCCCAGGATTCGAAGAAATGCCCGCGCGCGTCCGCGAAGACGCGCGGACGGATCAACACAACATCAGGTATGGGGGTGGGCTCGAATTCCACCTTCTAAGCCTCGCCGCGCAGTATTTCCAACAGGTACTCGCCGTAACCTGATTTCGCAAGCTTTGCTGCCAGCCGCTCGAGCTGGGGCGCATCGATGTAACCGGCCCGGTAGGCAATCTCTTCGGGGCAGCACACTTTCAGCCCCTGGCGCTTCTCGAGCGCCTCGATGAACATCGCCGCGTCGAGGAGCGACTCGTGCGTGCCGGTGTCGAGCCAGGCGATGCCACGCCCCAACTTCTCGACGTGCAGATCGCCGCGATCCAGGTAGGCGCGGTTCACGTCGGTGATTTCGAGCTCGCCACGGTGGGAGGGTTTGAGCGCGGCGGCGATTTCGGGAACATCGTTGTCATAGAAGTAGAGGCCTGTGACGGCATGATGCGATTTGGGCTGCCGCGGCTTTTCCTCGATACCGAGTGCGCGGCCGTCCGAATCGAAATGAACCACGCCATAGCGCTCGGGGTCCCGTACTCTGTATGCAAACACGGTCGCGCCCGCGGTGCGGTTGGCGGCCGTCTGCAGTTGCTGGGGCAGCCCCTGGCCGTAGAAGATGTTGTCGCCGAGCACCAGTGCCGTCCTGTCTGCGCCAATGAAACGTCTGCCGATGATAAAAGCCTGCGCGAGGCCTTCGGGCCGGGCCTGTTCGGCGTAACCGAGGGAGATTCCCCACTGGCTGCCATCGCCCAGCAGGCGTTGAAAGAGTGGCAGATCGGCGGGAGTGGATATGAGGAGGATATCCCTGACCCCCGCCAGCATCAGCGTCGAGAGAGGGTAATACACCATCGGCTTGTCGTAGATGGGCAGCAGCTGCTTGCTGACCCCCAGGGTCATCGGATGCAGTCTTGTGCCGGCGCCGCCGGCCAGAATGATTCCTTTGAGTCCCATGCTACGAAGCTTGCACAATCGGGACGACGAAGATGCGCAGATGATACGACGATTTATGACACACGTGCCTGCGTCAGGGCACTCGATCACAGTGACAGTGACAGTGACAGTGACGCGGCCCAGGGAAAGCAGATCCGATCGCGCCAAACGTGTCGCTCGCCGGGCGGCGTTTACTGAGAATTATCCGACGTCTATAATTATACGTATTACATAATTCAGGTTAATTCTCGGTGAGCTTGAGCAAAAGCAGCTGGCCGGGGTGCCCTGAGGAGCGCATGCGGCCAGTATGCGGCATGAAATGGCGTTACGCCGTCAGTCGCGCAAGTGCCTCATTGATGACGGGATTGGCAGGAACTCGCAACCCGAAGTGGGTCTGCAGCACCGCGCGGATCTCGTCCGCGCTGCCGAGCCTTCGCTGCTCGGTTTGGCCGTTCAGCGGATGGAGGGTCAACTGGTTGTTGAATAGCCCATACCGTCCACCGGGAATTGGGCGCGCCGCCACGAGGTTGGTTACGAAAGGCGACTGTGGATGGTTGCAGAGGTACCAACTCGAGACTTCATAGTCCACTTGGAACTGCTCCTGAAGGTCGAAGCGGTACAGTGATTTCCAGGTATCATGCACTTGTGTCTGTAGCACGAAATCGCCGTCCTGTCCGATGAGTCTGTAAGGTTCGTGCGGTGTGGGCTGGACCACGTCCTTGCTGAGCTGCAAGGGCCCGGTGAGCGTCTGGCCACCGAAACCAACATCCGCGATGGACGGCTCGGCGCCGAAATCAACACGTAGAAGCATGTGACTGCGAGGACGGACGGCTCCCTCCGGGGCATTCCAGAGTACCCGGGCGGCGAGGCCTGCCACGCGGAAGCCAAGTTCCCGCAGCACGTGGCTGAAAAGCAGGTTGTGCTCGAAGCAATAGCCTCCACGTTCTGCGTGTACGAGCTTGCCCTCGAGGGACGGTAGATCGAGTTTCACGGGGTGCCCGCTCAACGGGTCGAGATTTTCGAAGGGGATCGCTTGCGCGTGATGGAGATGTAGCGCGCGCAGGGTGTCTAGCGTTGCTGCACGCGGACCGTCCGCGTAACCGATGCGTTGGAAGTAAGCGTTTAGATCAGGCCGGTCCATCTGCGATGGTGGTCGCTGGGCTGGCGATCATTGGGCCGGCAGGATCCTGGCTTTCAGGTCGTAGGCATCCGCCCCGGTAATCTCGACTTCCGCCCAATCGCCAACGCGCAGCTTGCCCGCTTTGGCGATTCGCACTACGCCGTCGATCTCGGGCGCGTCCGCTTCGCTGCGTGCGATGGCCGTATTTTCCTCGACCGCATCCACCAATACACGCATTTTGCGGCCGACGCGGGCTGAGAGTCGCTGCGCGCTGATGGCCGCCGCGCGCTCCATGAAACGGGCGTATCGCTCTTCCTGTACCTCGGGGGCCACGTGATCGGGAAGTGCATTGGCCGCTGCACCTTCGACGGGCGAGTACTTGAAACAGCCCACTCGATCGAGCTGGGCCTCGTCCAGCCACTGCAACAATTCTTCGAACTCGGCCTCGGTCTCGCCGGGAAAACCGACGATGAAGGTGCTGCGTAATACCAGCTCGGGGCATTCCTTTCGCCAGCGTTGGATGCGCGCAAGTGTGTCCTGCCCATGAGCGGGGCGGCGCATCCGTTTCAACACGCTGGGGCTTCCGTGTTGAAAAGGTATATCGAGGTAAGGGAGTACCCGCCGCTCTGCCATCAAGGGAATGACTTCGTCCACGTGGGGGTAGGGATATACGTAGTGCAGGCGTACCCAGGCACCTAGCGAGCCCAATCCGCGCGCCAGGTCGATGAAGCGTGTCTGATAAGACTCATCTCGCCACGAGGCGGCGGCGTACTTGATGTCTGCCCCGTAAGCGCTCGTGTCCTGGGAGATCACCAGCAATTCCTTCACGCCGGCCTTCACCAGACGCTCGCCCTCGCGCAGCACTTCATCGATCCGGCGGCTGACGAGACGGCCGCGCATGTCAGGGATGATGCAGAAGGTGCACTTGTTGTTGCAGCCTTCGGAGATCTTGAGGTACGCGTAGTGGCGCGGGGTCAGCCGCACGCCCTGTGGAGGAACGAGATCTGAGAATGGGTCGTGCAGTGGCGGAAGATGTTCGTGAACGGCGCCGACTACCTCTTCGTAGGCGTGAGGTCCGGTTACTTTGAGGACGCGTGGATGTCGTTCGAGGATGCGCTCTGGCCTGGCACCGAGGCATCCGGTCACGATCACGCGGCCGTTCTGCTCAATGGCTTCGCCGATCGCATCGAGTGACTCGTCCACGGCGGCGTCGATGAAGCCACAGGTGTTCACCACGACCACGTCAGCCGCGTCGTAGGTTGGTGAGACTTCATAGCCCTCCGCACGTAGTCGCGTGAGGATGCGCTCGGAGTCTACGAGTGCCTTGGGGCAGCCGAGGCTCACAAAACCGATTTTGGGGACGCGGGTCTTTGCGGGACGGGACATGGGATGGGAGGGCCGTGAGCACCTGCATGTCGGCCGGCGGGGTGCCGGGGCCGGGCTGCAGGGGGTCGGTGCGGGTCGCTGTGAATTGGGGGCGCGTATGCTACCACCACCCGGTGGCGGAGCTTACGGGTTGGTGGAATCGGAATCAGCGGGGGCGTCGGCGTGGACGGCCGGGGCGGGGGCCAGGGCCTCTTGGTCCTGGGCCTCCCTGCTGAGCCTGTCCAGCCAATAGAACGCGGTCAGCGCGATCAGCGGCATGACGAGCCACGGCCAGATCGCGGGGCGGCGATCAGCTTGCATGGGGGACATCAACGAATCTGGGGTCTCTGCTGCCACGCCGCGAATCTACGCCCGCAGCGCTGGGCCCGGCAATAGGGGGGGCGAGGCGGCCGAATTCAGATCGATGAGCTGCTCACAGTATCTCGATAATTCGGGTGGCGAGCTTGGCAAGACCTTCGTCCATTTTAACGTCGAGACGTGCAATGGTGACCGGCAGGCGGAATCGTCTCGGACCCGCGCTGCCTGGATTGACGAACTGCACGCCGTCACGCTCGGCCACCATGGGCTTGTGCGAGTGACCGGATACGACAACGTCGAAGCCAGCAGCTCGAGGGTCGACGTCGATTTCCTTCAGGTCATGGAGTACGTGAATGCTGACTCCCTCGAGCTCCAGAGCGAGGTAAAGCGGAATGTGCGCCGCCCACGCGCCCTTGTCGTTGTTTCCCCTGACCGCGTCGACAGGCGCTATGGCGCGCAGCTGCTCCAGAATCTCGGGGCCGCCGATGTCGCCCGCATGGATGATGTGCTGAACGCCCGAGAGTGCACGGACCGCTTCCGGGCGAAGCAATCCGTGCGTATCGGAGATGAGGCCTATCGTTTTCAATGGATCGCTCGAGGGGTAGTTTCGCTGCTGTGCAAAAACCAGTGTCCGACCTGGCAAGTGTGCCGGGGCTGCGGACCCTTGTGCAAACGGGTTTTTAGCGCAGTGCAGCCGCGTGTTGTTGGTGGCCGATTCCAACTTGCGGCAACATGGCCGGTGTCGATGGGTCCGGCAGTGATGTAGGGGTCCGGCGCGTGCCAGGGGGGTTCTCGCGATACATGACGACTCAGGTCGGTGCGTCCTGATATTCTGTCAAATCAGTGATTTCCGATCTTACAACGCCAATAACAAATCGAACGAATCGATTTAAACGCTTGAACGTTCGCAGCGCGCAAATCGCACAGTGGCACGCGTGCGTAGAAGGAACCGGCCGCCGGGCGCGGCCACATCGGGGAGGGATGGGAACCGATAATCATGAAGAAATCGAAGCACAAGACGCATCTGACACCCAACGAGGTTGCCGAATTGCTGATGGTGAATCCTGTGACGGTGCGCCAGTGGGCGGCGCGCGGCCTGCTCCGCTCGCTGACGACTCCGGGTGGTCACCGCCGTTTCCTTCTCAGTGACGTCGAGGAATTCGCGCGTAGCCGGGGCGCCACGCCCGTGCCGCGCACCTCCGGCCGCCCCGACCGCGTGTTGATTGTTGACGACGATATTCAACTCGGATTGTTCGTCGCCGAGATGATCAAGTCGCGCGATCCCCGGGTTGCCATCGAGATCGCGCGTGACGGGTTCGAGGCAGGCGCGAAGGTCGAATCGTTCCGGCCGCATGCCTTGCTGCTGGATCTGATGATGCCCGGCATGGATGGCTTCGAGGTCTGCCGGCGCCTGCGGGCGCGTCCCACGCTGAATCATGTCCGGATCGTCGCCATGACGGGATTTCCCAGCCCGGAGAATGTCGAGCGCATAATGACGGCGGGGGCGGACGCCTGTCTCCCAAAGCCGCTGGATCCCGAGCGGCTGCTCGCCGAGCTCGGCCTGGCTTCCGACGAGTCCCAGGGCGTTGATTAACATGAATTAATTGATGAGCTTCGATCACGATTACTACAAGCGCTACTACTACGATCCGAACACGGCGGTCACGAACAAGAGGGAGATGCAGGCCAGGGCCCGGCTGATAGCCGCCTACGCACTGCACACGGGCCTGCCCGTCAGACGAATCCTCGATGCCGGCTGCGGTACTGGGCTCCTGAGACCCTGGCTCAAGCGCTATCTGCCGCGCGCCGTGTACACCGGCATCGAAGCGAGCGAATATCTCTGTCAGCGCTACGGCTGGCAGCAGGCGCAGATCGAAACGTACAAGCCGCCCGCGTCATTCGACGTCGTCGTGTGCTATGACGTGCTGCAGTATCTCGATTCCGAGACGGCCGATCGTGCGCTCGCCAACTTCGGGAAGCTGTGCCGGGGCGTACTGTATTTCACGGCGTTGACCCGCGTGGACTGGGATCTCAATTGCGACCGCAGCCGCACGGACTCCAACGTACACCTGCGAAGCGCGCACTGGTACCGCTCGCGGCTGCGGAAAAACTTTCGCGAGGCGGGCTGCGGATTCTGGCTCCGCAGGGGCGCGCCCT
Organism: Gammaproteobacteria bacterium; assembly: GCA_028293745.1. GTDB lineage: Bacteria > Pseudomonadota > Gammaproteobacteria > Steroidobacterales > Steroidobacteraceae > 13-2-20CM-66-19. The sequence goes on from JAQGOF010000040.1 coordinate 7,424, forward strand.
TCACCGTCTGGGATCTCGAGTCACTCTGACGCGGCCGAAGCGCTGGCGGGCGGCAGGGACGCCGGCCGGCGTCTTCGAAATAACGGATACGCCGGCAGTCCGAGCAGAATCAACACGATCGTGGCTGCTGACTCGGTGGGCCGTGTGACCAGTGCATTCACGACTATCCACGCCATCACGAGCACGAACGCCAGCGGAACGAACGGATAACCCCAGACCCTGTATGGGCGGGGAGCGTCTGGCAGCTTGCGCCGCAGCACGATCACGGACAGAACGACGGGTGTCCAGAAGATTGCATACGACAATACGGCCATGTTGGTCAGTTGGTCGAAAGTACCCGAAGCCGCAAGCAATGCTGCCCAGCCGCTGACCAACACGATCGAGATGACTGGAACCCGCGTACGCGGGTTCAGGCGGCCGAAGCTTTCGAAGAACAGGCCGTCCCGCGCCGCCGCATAGGGCACACGCGCACGCGCGAGTATCGTGCCGTTGAGCGCACCGATTGACGAAACCAGGAAGATCAGTGCGGCAATGGGGGCTGCTTTGGCACCGAGGAATGTCTGGACAGTCTTGGCCGCTACCGAGGGTGCATCCGGATAGGCCGTGGAATTGGAGCTCGCGACTTCCCAGAAGGGCAGGGCATACAGGTATGCAACGTTCACCAGCAGATAGATTGCGAGGACGAGCAAGGTGCCGCCGACGATTGCGCGCGGAAGATTTCGCTCCGGCTGCTGCACTTCGCTGGCGGCCATGGGTAGAAACTGCCAGCCGCTGTAGGCCCAGAGCGCTGCGAACAACGCGGCTCCAAAGCCGCTCAGGCCCGCGCCCGCGCCCGCGCCCGGTACCGCCGCGAGGTTGCCCCAATCCGCCGAGCCACTGAACAAGAACACACCACCGGCCACCGCCAGTATGGAAATGACTTTTGCCGCGGTGAGGAGGGTCTGGACCCGCCCTCCCAGCAGAACGCCCGCGCAGTTGATGACTGCGAACAGTGCGATGACGCCGACGGCGATGACCTGCCGCATCCCCAGCTGGAAGGTGTAGGTGGAGCCGAAGGGGTGCAGAGTGCGCTCGAACCAAACACTGTCAAATCGGTAGATGTCTGCCAGGAAAATGGCCACCGCGGCACCGTAAGCCGAGATGCTCGCTCCACCGACGAGAAAACTGTTGAACACGTACAGGAACCCGGGGACTTCGCCATAGGCGGCGCGCAGGTAGACATACTCGCCACCGGCCTGCGGCAGCAGGGCTCCCAGCTCGGCGAAACTCAAGGCGCCGAAGATGGCGATGATGCCTGCCACGACCCATGCGCCCAGCACCAGGGCGGGGGTGCCAACCGCCTGGGCCATGACGGCCGCCTTGAGAAAAATGCCCGTGCCAATCGTGATGCCGACGACCAGCGAAGTTGCGTGAACGAGCGTCAGCCCGCGGCGGGGCTCGATGAGCGAAGAGGTCACTGAGGTAGTATCTCGGGCGCGTAGTGGTGTCGAAGGCATCAGCGTACCGGAAGACCACGTTCTTATCCGGCGAGTTTCGCGCCGGCTACATGTTCGGGTGGGACGCATGCGTCCCACCTTCGACCCCGAGGAAAGTTCGGCCGCAGGCCGTAGAATAGACACGTTTTCGCGTTATGACGGACGCGCACCAATGAGTTTTAAAGACCACTTTTCCCGGCGGGCCACCCAGTATTCCGCGTTTCGACCCGCTTATCCGCCCGCTATTTTCGACTACCTGGAGCAGTTGTGCCGCAAGCGGCAGACCGCGTGGGACTGTGCGTGCGGCAATGGACAGGCGACTCTCGCTCTCGCGGAGCGGTTCGAGGCAGTGATTGCTACGGACGCAAGTCCGCAACAGCTGACCGCCGCGCCTGCACGCGCCAACGTGACATATCGGGCCGCGCGTGCCGAAGAAAGTGGTATCGAATCGAACTCAGTGGACCTGGTGACGGTCGCGCAGGCCTTGCACTGGTTCGATCTGGATCCTTTCTATGGCGAAGTCCAACGCGTGCTCAAGCCTTCGGGTGTGCTAGCGGTTTGGACGTACGGTCCGCTGCATGTCGAAGGCGAGGGAATTGACGCCCTTTTCCAGGAGTTCTATCACGATATCGTGGGTCCGTACTGGCCGCCCGAACGCCGCTTCGTCGAAGAGGGCTATCGTGGACTGGCTTTCCCTTTCGCGGAACTTTCGCCTCCGCCATTCAACATGGAGGAGCAGTGGGAGCGCGCACGTCTGCTCGGATATTTGAGCACGTGGTCGGCGACTGGTCGCTATGCTGACGACAAGGGCGTTGATCCGGTCGAGGCGCTCGAGGAACGACTCAGGCCCTTGTGGGTTGATGCACCCAGCACTCGAACAGTGACGTGGCCACTGGCGATGCGCGTGGGCCGGAAGCGGTGAATGTTGCGATGCGGTTGGATCAATGGATAAAACCAGTATATGACGCCAATGGTTGAAGCCAGGCGGATCGTGCGATTTCGCGGTGGAGTCAGTTGCCGGCGCGATGAGGGGCCGTTGGGGCTCACGCTCATCGGCCGCACGACCGACCGCCCTGACGAGACCGCGACGCTGGCGTTCGCGGCCAGTGCTCCTTCCGGCTTGCCCGAAGCGTTGGAGGACGCAACGGTGGAGCAGATAGAGGCGGGCCGCTACCGGATCTGGACCGGTCGGCGGGAGTGGATATTTCCTGCCCGGTCAGCTCACCTGCATCGGGAGGTGTCGACAACTTTCTACCGGGCCATCGCTCCAAGGCTCGTGCCATGGAGCACACGTTTGTTCTGGCGCGTGGTGTTGGCAATGGCGGCGAGTCCCGTGGGCAAGCGGTTGCTGTTGGTACTTCGCCGGCGCTGAAGCAGCGCCGCTACTCGGCGGTGTATTGCTGCTCGTGCGGTGAGACAGTCACCAGCTCGCGGGGTACCACTGCAGGCCGGCGCGAGCCGACGAGGGAAGCGTAGGCCAGTGTCTGTGCATGGAAAGCATGGTTCCAGGTGTAGCGCTGCAGTACTCGCGTCCGGGCGGCGGCGCCCATCTGATCGAGGTCCCGCTCGTACAACGCTGCAATGGCATCCGCCATGCTCGAAGGACTGTTGGGTGGCGACAGGATTCCAACACTGTCGTCGACGAACTCGGGAATGGCTCCCGCGTTGACGGCAACGACCGGCCGTCCACAAGCCATCGATTCGAGTATGACCAGCCCGAAGGTCTCCTTAGTTCCGGCGTGGACCAGGGCGTCCGCCGAGGCGAACCATTGCGCAAGCTCGCGGCTGTCTCTGCGATACGGCAGTATCGTGACGTTCGTTGCTGGGCGGGCCTCGTGGTCCCCACCGATCATCAACAGGTGATAGGGATGTCCGAGGCGGGCAAAAGCCTGCAGCAGGATGGGCAGGTTCTTTTCACCGGCGAAGCGGCCGGCATAGACCAGCACACGCGAATCGCGCGACAGCCCCAGCTTTTCTCGAAGATCATGCGTACGTCGCTCGGGTCTGAACACATCAGCGTCCACGCCCAGAGGCTGGTACATGGCGTGATGCACGCCGAGATGATTGAGGTACGAGCACATCAGGCGGCTCGGCGCGAAGACTACGTCAAAGCGCTCGTAGAGCCAGCGGATGTAGCGCCCCACTAAGCGCTCACTGAGCCCGCCCGCGCGTCGGCCGATGATTTGCGGCAGATTTGAATGATAGAACGCGGCCACCGGGATTCCGCGGCGGCGGGCTACATGAGCCGCGCACCAAGCCGGATGAAATGCATCCCCCGCTTCGAGGATGCTGGGCTCCAGGGCCAGGAGCAGATCCGTCCAGCGTTCCGGATTGAGCGGCAGGCGATAGTTGAAAGAGCCCGGCACGACGAATCCGCCCAACGTGCACACGCCGCCGCGGTCGATTCGATCTTCGGGGCCCGGAACGACAATAGTGTGCTCCCACGCTGTGTGGGCACTCAGCCACGCATGCTTGGCGTCCAAATAGCGTTTGACGCCGCCGCTCGTGGGCTAATAGAACAGGGTCGTATCGACGAGATGCATCGGATTCACAGGACGTCTTGCGACCCTTGCGTTGCCAGCAAGCCCCGGGCCCGCATTGCACCTTTATGAGCTGGCAGTGTCAAGCGCCGGGGGCGGACTGCCCGGCACGCCTGGTGATGCGGTGGCGCAGGTTGTTCTCGTTTATATTTATACAGGTTCGGGTAAATCGAAGGCGGGGCAGGAGTGATGCTCAATTTGCGTGCGGCCACTCTCGAGGATCGTGAGGCGTTGCGGGTGCTGATAGACGCTTCAGCCCGGGAGTTGAGCAAAGGTGACTACCGGGCGGAACAGGTCGAGGGAGCACTGCAGGGTGCGTTTGGGGTTGATTCGCAACTCATCCAGGATGGGACTTATTTCGTCGTCGAGGCGGGAGGCGCCATCGTCGGCTGTGGAGGTTGGAGCTACCGGCGAACCTTGTTTGGCGGCGACCAGCGCGCGGAACGGGATGCGGGGGTGCTCGACCCGCGCACCGAGCCTGCCAAAATCCGCGCGTTCTTTGTCGATCCCGCGCACGCCCGCAAAGGCATCGGCACACTGCTGCTGCAGAAGTGCGAATCCGACGCGCGGCTTCGCGGGTTTTCGCGCGTTGAGTTGATGTCGACTCTTCCCGGGGTGCGCCTGTACTCGGCGCGGGGATACTCAGGTGTTGAACAGGTCCAGTACGAGGTTGCGCCGGGCGTGGCGATCGAGTTTGTTCCGATGAGCAAGTCGATATGAGCGCTCACCCCAAGGCTGCGTTGAGTACATCGTGCTCGACCGGCTTCACCAGATGCTCATCGAAGCCGACATCGGCAGTCCGCCTGCGATCGTCGGGTTGCCCGTAACCGGACAGGGCGATGAGCCGGGTCGAGGCGAATTTCGGGTCCGAGCGTACTGCGCGGGCGACCGCGTAGCCGTCCATCTCCGGCATACCGAGGTCGAGGATCATCACATTCGGTGAAAATTCGCGAGCAGCGCTCAATGCTTCGACACCGCCATGAGCAACACGCACATCGTGTCCGGAGTAGGCGAGCATCGTGCCCAGACTCTCAGCGGCATCGACGTTGTCATCAACGATCAGGATGCGCTGCCGGAATGCCGGCTCGCTCGCCGGTGCGGCTGCTGTTTCCTGCAGCGGTGGTGCAAGCGCCGCCGGTAGCCGAAGCACGAAATCGCTACCCTTGCCAGGTCCCTCGCTGTGGGCCGTGAGGATGCCGCCGTGTAATTCAGCGATGCTGCGCGCCAGGCTCAGTCCAACACCGAGTCCACCCTGGACGGTGTGGGCGGGACCTGCGGCCTGGGCGAAGAGATCGAAGACCTTCTCGAGTGCTTCTGCGTCCATGCCGATTCCAGTGTCGCGCACGCTGACTACGATATCGGTTCCCAGCTGAGCGATGCTGAGGGTGATGTTCCCGCCTTCGTCAGTGTACTTCGCCGCATTGTTGAGAAGGTTGGCCAATAATTGCGGCAGTCGGATCCGGTCGGCGTCCGTCCAGAGTGTGTCGGGCGGCAGTATGACCTGCAGCTCGTGACTGCGCGCATCGATGAGCGGGCGTGCCAGCTCCACGGCGCTGGCTATCATGGCTGCCAGCTCCACGCGCTCGATCTCCAACACGATCTTGCCGGACCGGATGCGCGCGACATCGAGGAGGTCATCGACGAGCCGTACGAGATGCCGCAGCTGCCGTTCCATCACCTGGCGGGCGTGCGTGACGAGCGCCTGGTCGTTACCGCCGAGCGCCAGCAGCTCCACTCCGTTCTGCAGCGGTGCGAGTGGATTGCGCAATTCGTGGCCGAGCACCGCCAGAAATTCGTCCTTGCGGCGGTCTGCCGTGGCCAGCTCCTCCGCCTGCCGTGCCAGTCTTTCTTCGCTCAACCGCAACCGCGCGAAATCCTCGCTTCGGCGGCGCTCCGCACGGTTGCGTTCGGCCGTGGCGGCTCCAAGGAACAATCCCGTGACCGCGACAACCGCCATGAAGAGGGCCACCTGCAACAAGCTGGCGCCGATGTTCGAGGTCACGAACGGGCCACGGCCGGACAGCGTCGCGACAATCGTTACCGCCATCGAGCCAAACACCAGGGTGGCGGTCGCCTGCTGACCCAGGCGCAGCGCCGCCCAGATGACGGCCGGGAAGATCAGGTAGTGCACCGGGTAGGGAACGGCCGAGCCGCGATCGACAAACACCGCCAGGCTCAACAGGAGCATGGAGCAGAGCAGGAGTGCGGCCTCGGGGAGCCGCTGCAGCCGCCAGCGCTTGCGCGCCTGGTTGGCCCATACGAACAGGAAGGGAGCGGTGACGAGATCGCCTATGGCATCTCCGATCCACCAGGTTGACCACAGTGAGGGGAATGCGCTCCATGGGGCGGTGCCGGTGAGGCACATGCTGGCGACACCAACAGTCGCGCTGCTGATGGTGCTCACACACGCAGCGAGCAGGAACAGCGAGGCTACATCATGCAACCGGCGCATTGCGGGCTGAAAGCCCACCCTTTGAAGGAGAGTCGCGCCGATCACCGCTTCGAGGGCGTTGCCTGTGGCAATGCCAGCCGAGGCGAGAACAGATGTCTCGTTCAGGACATTGGCTGCGAATGCGCCGAGGAAGATCCCGGGCCACAGTCGCCGGCCACGCAGCACCGCAAGTGCGAGGGCAAGGCCAGTTGCAGGCCAGATGATGGAGACTTGCGGTGCCACGACGGCCAACTCGAGGCCCAGTCTGGCAGTGGCGAAAAACGCTGCTGCGGCGCCGAGCACTTCGAGAGCGAACGCCGGTCGGCCCGCAATCGAAGTTGTGGCCGCTTGCATGGCTTCTCCTTCTGCGCAGGCGTTCGCCTGCTCACCGTCGATCCTGGGCAACGCTTCCGCGTTGCCCGTGCGACGCATGCGTCGCACCCAATTATGCAGGCACACCCGTATCCTTACGGATCGGTCCCGGGCCGTACTGTTAAGCGTGACGGCACAAAGATGTTACGAAAGGCGCAGCCCGGCTGACAATGGCCCAGGAGCGCGGCCCACGGAGGCGCGACCCGTAGGCCAGACCCACCGAGCTTGACCCCGCGCACTATCATGCGCGGAACATACCCCGCGGGACATGGCCCCAAGGGGGGATGTGGGCCGCTGTCGGGTGTGTCCCGATCAGGCGGCGCTCGATTCCACTTGCAGGCTATCACGGCCGCCCGATTGGATGACTTCGCGCCGGGCATTCATGGCGTCAAGGATTTCCCCGGCGGTTGCGAAACGGTCCTCACGTGATTTGGCCATCAGTTTCAGGAGCACGGGCTCGTGATGGGCCAGCGATTTGGGAAGCATCGGAAGGGGCGCATTCACGTGCTGCTGCAGGACATCCATCGCCGAGCCGCCCGTATACGGTTTC